>DASYVB010000157.1:0-6300 GCA_036000525.1 Nitrospiraceae bacterium
TCAAAAATCTGTAAGGGCTTCCAAAGCCAGATAGTTTCTTTTTCGAGCATTCGAGACGCATTCGTCGAGGTGCAGAATTCCGCTCTTCAGGGAGTACTCAACGCTATGTCCGATGACATTGGCCAGTACTATAAGGCTATGCATCCAGATGAAGAAGTGGATAACGTTAAGCTCACAATTGTTGGTGATGAAGGAGTGGAGTTCCGATATCTGTTTCATGACCAGGAGACGGGTCCTCCCATCAAGTATCTCAGCGAATCGCACTTGAATAGTTTGGGCATTGCGCTGTTCCTTGCCGCAGTGAAGTTGTTTAACAAGCGTAACGGATTCTTCGTGCTCGACGACGTGGTTACGAGTTTTGATTCTGAACACCGGATGCGACTGCTTCGTCTCTTGGAGGATGAATTCAACGAATATCAAATCCTTCTCTTAACGCATGAGAATTTCTGGTTTGACAGTATACGAGAAGAATTAATCGGCTTAGGCTGGATAGTCAAAGAAGTTGAGTGGGATTATGATAACGGAATCCGATGGTTGTCAGGATCTGGTGATCTTAGGCAACTGATTGAAGAGAAAAAGAAGAAAAAGCTCCCGGTGGGTAATGATATCCGAATACTTTTAGAGAGACGTCTCAAGGAGATATGTCATAGCCTCCGTGTGCGGATGGCCTTTCTTCCTAATGACCACAATGAACGGAGGATGGTTCATGAGTTACTAAGCGAATTGAGGAGTACCTTGAACGAGAAGAAATGCCCAGTCAAGGACAGTCCAGTATTGGATAGACTGAGCACAACGAAGTTTCTAACTAGTGCCCAGTCTCACGATAGTTCCATCGAGCCTTCCGCTGGCGACCTTGAAGTGGCATTAAACGACGTGGATGCACTTGACGCTTTATTCCGGTGTCCCGCCTGCAAGGGGCTCATAAGCGTTAAGCACGAGCGCTCTGCAGAGAAGAAGGTATACTGCAAGTGCGGAAAGACACCAATAGAGTGGCAGTAACCAGAGAGAAGTAGAGGGAGGGTGGTCACCGGCCAAAACCTTGTCAAGAATCACATTCCTTGCGCGAGAAAAATCAAGACCTTCTGAGGTCGGGAATTCTGTTTCGAAAACAACCCCTTATGCTCCAGGCTCTTCGAATTCTAAATCAACCGGAATGACACCACACGCCCAACGTGCCCCACCACCGCCCAGTGGAGCCGGTTGGTCTGCGTAATTATCGCCCCCTGCATGGATCATCAGAGCACGGCCTTTGAGGTCAGCCATTTTTAAACGTGTTGCTAAGACAGCACTGGTGTTGCCATTTGCATCCGCGAACAATGCGGGTAAATCCCCCAGATGACCGTCCCCCCAGGGCGCACTATGGCGTTTGCTGCCTGCTGGATCATAGTGGCCGCCGGCCGCTAACGCGGGCATTTTTTTGCCGTCTTTTTCCTTCGGCTCGCAACTCGCGTTTTCATGCACATGGAACCCATGCAAACCGGGTGGTAAACCGGTGACTGCGGGGCTGAACACGAGGCCGTACTCCGTTTCCCTGATTGTGACGTGGCCAATCTCCTTCCCCACACCATTCTCATCAACAAGATTCATGCGGACGCGGGGACGTGCGTGTGCAGTGGCACTTACAGCTGGAATACTGATCACGATTGCCCCCATGACATCATCGATCTTGAAGTCCCGTTTGGGGCTGTCAGGATGGGCATTATGGCAGCCGATGCAAGCCTGGGTCACAGCAAGATCCGGATAGACGGCCTGGAAGTAACGGGCTCCTCCTTCCATCACAAAACCGGTATAAGGCTTGGTCGGATGAGTGAGAATAGTACCCAGGCCTTCCTTCTCGAACTCGCTTCGGGCGACATTCCGCTTGTTGATCGGCCAGAGGCTGATCAATCGATACCGTATGCCGATGCCTTGTTTTTCCATGATGCGGCCCGACTCCATCAGGAATTGAGCCGGGAGAGGCAGCGTATTCATCTCCTCCCAGTTCTCCGAGGCAACGACCACCCCTTTGGCCTGCAGCCGTTCAACGACGTGCCTGGTGTACACCTCACGGTCTGCTTCAATCACGGCGTGCACATAGTCCGCCACCGTTGCGATGGGCAGACTAAGAGCCGTCTCTTCCGTCGTCGCACTGCTTGGCCCGACGAAGCCGGCGACGCCCAAGCCGAACACCAGGATGAGAACTACCCGTAGCAACTTGTTGGAGGATGTCATAGAAGCCTCCTTGGTTTTCTCGTAGACACGGCGGCGTCATTCGCCCCGGTACCATGAGGGGGTGAGAGGCATTGCGCATATGAGGCGGCACAATCGTAGCGATGAACAGGCGGGTCAGTTCGACCGTCAAACTGGAGTCGGAAATACGGTGACAGGATATGTTTCGCCGAAGAATACGCTTTTCCTTCTGAGAAAGCACCTTGCTTTGACAGCCGAGTTAGGTCAACCATGACTGTTGTCAGTCCTTATTCATTTGTTTTTGGACCTTCGAGAGGATGTGCTGAAACCAACAGAAAATCAACAAGTAGACGTTAGCTTTTGAGGCGGGATTTTGGACAGAGGTAAAAGGACTGGGCCAGGTATGGATCAGGCGGAACTTGCAGCGTGAGAGGATCACAAGAAACCACTAGGCCATACCAAGCTAACTAACACCATCCAGGGGGAGGCGAAGCCGGCATGGGATATGTGGCTTCTCATTGCTCGGCTTAGTTCTCCATGATATGGTCGCACCATCACCTAAAATGGAGAAGCAGGTCGTATATGCAGGGCCCTGAACAAGGGCCTCGCATCCAAAGAGATCTTCCTTGCTCCTAGCGCTAACAACTTCGTAGCCACCCGATGCCGCCTTCACCTCCAAGTCGCCATGCGAAGATTGCTCCACGCGGCGTACGATGCCTTAGGGAGGACAAATCTGTTCATGAGGGTGAGGAGTTTACCTGGCGGACTGAAACCTATGTCCCCTCCGCAAGCCCAAAGGATGAGCAGGGATATCTCGATGCCCGAAAGGCCCTCTGTGCGAGCCCAGCGTTCCGTAGGGAAATCAAGCGACTGCGAGAACGGTATCCCGCAAGTTTTTGGGAACAACCGATCGATGAGTCGAATCGCGCTTGGCTGGATGCCCACCGGCTGTGCGAAAGATGGAAAATCCAGGGAACCGACTGGGTCTTCTCTTTGATCCAAAACTGGGACCCAGACAAAGAGGAACTTCCTCCCCCTGACCCCCTGCGGGATCAGTTTGCTGTGCCGAGGCCGGAGCTGGTCTTAGGCGACTGGATTCTTCAGATCCATCATTTTCAAGAAAAGGGCCTTCCAGAGCGACCGCACAATGCCGTGCTCACCCTGAGGGCAGGGGTGTCCTTACGCGAAGCCCAGCAGGCCGCGGACTGGGCGGTGAAGGAGTTAGGGAAGGTCACGAAGGCGAAGGCGGCTCGGCCGGGACTGACCGAAATCGATCGCGAAATTCTCCATTCTCTGTTCAAGTGCCTGATGCTTCCGTCCAAGGGACCATACGCAGAGATGATTCGCCAGGTGACTCAGATTACGTCTGAAAAAGGTCGGCCAATGAGTCGGAGCACTGTTGCCAGAGAGTTACGCGCATGGCGTAGCGCTCAGGGGTTCCGTGTTAACCGATACCTCACCGATAAACGAGATATCCGCCAGTAGTTCACCCTTCTGACCTTTCCTCGATCACTCTAATCCCAGCAGGCGTCAGTCTGCTTTAAAGCGTCTACGCTTTCTAGTTTTTTGCCTCCACATCACAAGGAGTTTATCTAGGACACACAGAGGCTCCCAGTGTCTTGCAAATACAGAACAACCTCACAGAGGGAGGTGGTCTACCATGAGTGATCGTCGGCTGGTGAGTGCAGAGATGTGTGCCTGTGCCTGCGGTATCACGCCGGGCTGCCTCTACGCTATGGCGCGAGCAGGGCTCGTGCCTTCCTACCGTGTGGGGGTGCAACGACGCGGCGTCCGATTCGATGTGGAGGAAGTGAAGGAGGCCCTCAGAAGGGACCTCGATGACCAGGATGAAAGTTAGCTTTCCAGGGTTGGTGGTCCCACCAACCCTGATGAGAGGAGACTTTGACGATGAAAATCCGAAAGCTCTCACTAGGACCCATCCGAGATGAAAAGCAGTGCTTGGATGCCAGGTCTCCTGGCCAGGACAACATGTTGACATCGACCGTCATCGGAACAGTGGAACTGAAGGCCTTCATCTGCCCTACGTGTGAAGCCCGAAGATCCTGGGATTGGACAGAGGTCACGGAGCAGACCGTAGTGGTGGTCTGCCTGAACTGCAGAACCCATTACACGATCAGGGGAGAGCTTATAGATGCGCTACTGGCGAATACTGACTGTGTCCTGCCCCCTCATGCAGAGGGATAGGGTCACTAAGCTGGCCGTACCGGTCGGACGGAAGGTTTGCGTGGAGGTACGTGAAACGCTCGCGGCGATGAGGCGATATGAGCAGGATCAGGATGCCGAATTGTAGTGACGACAAGGAGTGACGGCCATGACATTCTATTTTCGCGCACACCGGACCTACCTGGCGCGCGACAGGCACAATTCCCGACGATGGTGGCGTGTATACAAATTCGAGACTTCGTGCGGTGTGATCACACTTAAGCAGCCCCTGGTGGTGCGCCGCATCATCACAAAAAAGATTCTTGTGTATGAAGACTGAAATTTCCGATGGTCAAAATCTTCGGCTCCATCCAGAGCGGCTCGCGGATTTGCACAAGTCCGGGCTGTCCGAAGAAACGCGACGGAACATCAAGTTCTTAGTCGAACGGGATGCCTTCACATCCAAGTGCTGTGGGAGGATCTGAACTGTGGCACCTATGGAGCATCCCCCGGATGAGCCCGCTTCAAGCAGGGCAGAATCCGATCAGCCAGCTCATCACGAGTCACGCAAGAAGGATGAAAGCAGGCATGCGTTCAGGTTACGCGATCGGGACCTGGAAGATCTGCGCCGATCAGGCCTCACCGAGGAGACGATTCGCGCGGCTGGTATCTCCTTCGTGACGGAATCCGTCTCGCGTCAGTTGCTGCATCGAAACGATCTTCACGGCGACGGGTATGCGTTCCCGTATGTGGATCTCACCGGCCGCCCCATCCTTCAACACGATGGCCAACCCTACGTCAACATTAAGTTGGACACCCCGCCGTGCGACAAGAAGGGCAGGCCACAGAAATATCTGAAGCCCACAGGGGAACCAAATTATTTGTATATTCCGCCCGGCGCGGCCGACGCGGTGTGTGACGCGACTCATCCTCTGCTGTTCACCGAAGGAGAGAAGAAAGCGCTCAAAGCTACGCAAGAGGGATTCCCCTGCCTCGCCCTGCCCGGAGTCTGGGGATTCAGAACCAGAAAGGGGCTCAAGCCGGGAACATCGTTGCCCCTCCCGCAGCTCGACGCGATGCTGATGAGCGGGCGTGATGTGTTTATCATCTTCGATTCCGATCTGGCGACGAACGTCCAGGTCCAACAGGCGGAACGAGCCTTCGGCCAGTATGTGCGGGCCCGAGGCGCAAAGGTGTATTCCCTGCGCCTGCCTGCGGGATTACCCGGCGGGCCCACTGATGCCAAGGTGGGGCTCGATGATTTCCTGCAGGCTCACGGGCCTGCCGCGCTCCACGCACACATGGAACAGGCTCGCACGGAGATGCCCTGTCTGTCTCCGCCCACTGGCGCGCTTTATCGTGAAACGCCCCAGGGCCTCTTCCGGCTCAAGCGAGAGCGGGATGGTCTCACTGGATACGTCCAGCTCACGAATTTTACGGCGCGGGTCGTGGAGGAACTCCAACGGGACGACGGGGCTGAGGCTCCGGTCCATGTGCTCCGAATCACCGGCTCGTGCCAGGGACGTCTACTGCCTCCGGTCGATGTGTCGGTCGCGCAGTATGCGAGCATGACCTGGCCGAATGAGAAGTGGGGGTTGGCTCCGGCCATCCTCCCCCCTTCGACGAACAAGGACTATGTACGGCACGCTCTTCAAGTGTTGTCGGCTGATTCGGTCCAGACGAGACGCATCTTCACGCACACTGGCTGGCGACGGCTTGGGGAGCGGTGGGTCTACTTCCACGCGGGTGGCGGGATTGGCATGGAGGGCGTTGATGTTGAACTTGCGCGCGAGCTCGCACGCTACACCTTGCCCGCGATCCCGGACGATCCTCGTGCGGCCATCCTCCGCTCGTTGGCCTTTCTTGATGTCGCGCCCCGGTCCGTCACCGTCCCTCTGTTGGCTGCCGTGTACCTCGCTCCCCTGGTCGCGGTTCTCTCGCCGAAGCCGGGCTTCTGTCCCTTTCTCC
>DASYVB010000158.1:0-25102 GCA_036000525.1 Nitrospiraceae bacterium
CCATACCACCCTCGTGCATGACATCTTTCGGGTGTTCTTCGAAACGCCGAAAACTTCGGCGATGCTCAAAAACATTTTCCAGCTGATAGGGCGAGCGCCGGTGAAATAGCCTTACGGGTTTCACACTGAGCCCTGCGCTCATTCTCTCATTGCGACTGTCACTTGAATATGTTTTCGGTCTTACAAGGGCGGGGAAAACTAGTCTGCATAGCGCAGATCGCGCTCACTGGCCAGTGACAGATACGCTTCTCCCCATTGATGCTGGCTTTCGAGATTCCAAGGCTCATCAATATTGATCGGCTTGAACCGTAAGCCGTGAATCCCTCCATAGACCAGGTGAGTCAGGCCTGCGCCGGAGTCTTCAACCAGCTGGGCATAGGCCGGGCACACAGGAGTCCGTTCATCGTCGCTCCAGCCGGTGATCCAGTACCACTCCCCAGCAGGGTTTCGGTCGTAGAGTTTTACCTGCCTGATCGGTCGGCCGGAGCCGATCTCCTTGAACCGGGCAAAGACACTCGCCTCACAATTCTCGTTTGATTCGACTTCGACGATCATGTACGTTCCCTCGGCTCATTCATGCTGGTGCTCATTGTGCGCAGCGAGAAGCCAAGAAACACGAAGGGCTCAGCGGGGTGACCCGCTGAGCCCTTCATTGCTGAAAGCTGATTGCTTCTCAGCGTTTCCTCTTAGTACATCCCTTCCATGCCGTGGTTGTGACCACCTCCACCACCGGCTGACTCTTTCTTCTCTTCCGGCAGTTCAGTGATCATCACCTCGGTCGTGAGCATCAATCCCGCCACGCTCGCCGCGTTCTGCAACGCGCAACGCGCCACCTTGGTGGGGTCGATGATACCGGCCTTGATCATGTCCACATATTCCTCGGTCTGGGCGTTGTAGCCGGCGTTGATGTTCTTGTCGTTCCGCACTTTTTCAACGATGACGGAGCCTTCCATTCCGGCGTTTGCCGCAATTTGACGAATAGGCTCTTCGAGCGCGCGGCGGATGATACTGACACCCACCTGCTGTTCCGCCACCAGCTTGAGCGAATCCAACGCGCCGATGCAACGGAGGTAAGCCGTTCCGCCGCCAGGAACAACTCCTTCCTCGACGGCCGCCTTGGTGGCGTGCAATGCGTCTTCGACGCGCGCCTTCTTCTCCTTCATTTCAGTTTCGGTCGCGGCACCGACGTTGATCACGGCCACACCGCCCACGATCTTCGCAAGGCGCTCTTGGAGCTTCTCCCGATCGTAGTCCGAGGTCGTCTCGTCGATCTGTGCCTTGATCTGCTTGACGCGGCCTTCGATTTTCTTCTGATCGCCAAAGCCTTCCACGATCGTAGTGTTGTCCTTGTCGACCGTGATGCGCTTGGCGCGGCCGAGGTCCGTAAGCTTCACGTTTTCCAGCTTGATGCCGATATCTTCCGAGATCACCTGACCGCCGGTGAGGATCGAGATATCCTCAAGCATGGCCTTACGGCGATCGCCGAATCCAGGGGCCTTGATGGCCGTCACGTTGAGCGTGCCACGGAGCTTATTCACCACCAGAGTCGCCAAGGCTTCGCCTTCCACGTCTTCCGCGAGGATCACGAGCGGCTTGCCCATCTTGGCGACCTGCTCGAGGATCGGCAGCAAGTCCTTCATGCTGCTGATCTTCTTCTCAGAAATGAGAATGAGCGGGTCTTCCATAACGACTTCCATCCGCTCGGCGTTGGTGACGAAGTAGGGGGAAATGTAGCCACGGTCGAATTGCATACCTTCGACCACGTCCAACGAGGTGGTCATGGACTTGGCTTCCTCGACTGTGATCACGCCGTCTTTGCCGACCTTCTCCATCGCTTCCGCGATGAGGTCGCCGATGGTCTTGTCGTTGTTGGCTGAAATCGTCCCGACTTGTGAGATCTCGGTCTTGTTCTGGCAGGGCTTGCTGAGCTTCTTCAGTTCAGTGATCACCACTTCGACCGCCTTGTTGATCCCGCGCTGGATTTCCATCGGGTTCGCGCCGGCGGTGATGTTCTTCGCGCCTTCGCGATAGATGGCTTGCGCTAGCACCGTGGCGGTGGTGGTCCCGTCTCCGGCGATGTCGCTGGTTTTGCTGGCGACTTCACGGACCAGCTGGGCACCCATGTTCTCGTACGGGTTCTTGAGTTCGACTTCTTTGGCCACGGTCACGCCGTCCTTGGTGATCGTCGGGGCGCCGAACTTCTTGTCGAGAATCGCGTTGCGGCCCTTCGGACCGAGTGTTGCCTTTACGGCGTCGGCGAGCTGGTTCACCCCTCTGAGGATGGACGCGCGTGCTGCGTCACCGTACATAAGTTGCTTTGCCATAGTCTTTCCCCCTTTATCGTCGTCGTAGTGTTGTAGGTATGATGATTAGCTGGTGAAGACCCCGAGGATGTCTTCTTCCTTGAGGATCAAGCATTCTTCGTCTTCGATCCGGAGCTTGCTGCCGGAGTATTTGTCGAACAGGACCTGGTCGCCGACTTTCACATGCTCAACCTTCTTGCCGATGGCTTGGACGATGCCTCGTTGCGGCTTCTCTTTCGCGCTGTCCGGCACGTAAATCCCGCCTGAGGTCCGATCCAATTCCTCGGTGTAGGTAACGAATACCCGGTCACCCAGAGGCTGGAACCCCTTGGCCAAGTTCTTCTTCTCCGTCCTCTCCTTCGCTGCAGTGCTCATGACGACAACCTCCTCGTGAAGTTAACCAAGTGAATATCAACGATGTAGAACAGGTTCGAACTCGATGGCGTAACGGTAGTACTCCAGAACGAGCAGAAGTCCTGATCCCTGGACACGTGAGGGGAGATAGCCCCTGGTTCGTCCAAGTCAAGGGGGGGCAACAAGAAATTCTTCCACGCCCTCAGAACAGGCACGTCGGGGGAGCATAACCTATGAGAATTGGATATTTTGGACTTTCATTATAGTGAGGATAGGCGAAGTCAGATCCGCAAGTGGTCGAAATCTTTGATGTCTTTCTTAATGTAGTCGCGCAAGCGTTTGATGATGCGGACCTCCAGTTGTCTGGTTCGCTCTTTGCTGACGGAGTATTTGGCGCCCAGGTCGTCCAGGGTCAAAGGGGTTTCTGAGAGAATCCGGTTTCGGAGGATGTCTTCGTCTCGCTCGTCGAGTGTCTTGACAAATTCGGCGAGCTTGGCACGGAAGAGCGTCTTTAATTGGGTTTGTGCGAGCTGCTCGTCGGCTGGAACCTGCTGAGAGGGGAGCACATCCAGCAGGCTGCCTTCCTGGTCCTCGCCAATCGGCTGGTCCAGCGAGAGTTCCCAGTTGCCCAGCCGCTGCCCCATCTCGATGACGTCCCGCTCCCGCACGTTCAAGCGGTCGGCGAGCAGCTTCGTGTCTGGAGCAAACCCCTCTCGTTCAAGCTTGGCCCTCTCTTTTTTGAGGTTGTAGAACAGCTTCCGTTGATCTTGGGTCGTCCCGAGCTTGACCAGGCGATAGTTGTTCAGCAAATAGCGAAGGATATAGGCCCGTGACCACCAGGCGGCATAGGCGTAAAAGCGCACGTTCTTCGACGGGTCGAACTTTTTGATGGCATGCATCAATCCGACGTTGCCTTCTTGAATGAGGTCCATGTGGTCGGCACCGGTGTGGAGATATTCGGCGGCAATCGAGAGGGACACGCGCAGGTTGGCCATGATGAGCTTCACGGCGGCGTCGCGATTCCCGTGGGTTCGATATTCATGGAACAGGCGCAGCTCTTCTTCTTTGGATAGATAGGGATAGAGACGGACCTCGGCCAGATATTGCTGGAGCGCGGTAACCGGAACCACCGCTGTGGTATCGGTGGCGTGAGGATCTTCCGGACCTACACGGTGAGGCACTTCTGGAGGCGGACTGATCTTGGCGATCTCCTCCTCGGACTGGTCCAAGACCTCCGGTTCGATCGGTTTTTCGTCGAGATCTTTCTTGCGCGGACTCATACCGGTCGAGATTATCATAAGAACCTTTAGCCTGGGTGCTGAAAAATCTGCCGGCGTCGTTCTCTTGCGTGAATGAAACGCTGTCCCCTATATAATAGTGATTGGCGCTTTAGCAGGCTGCGAAAGAACGATGCGAGAACGACGCATGGGAAAAGGCGCGTCTCGGCGCGCCTGGGCGGGGCGGGTGAGACGAGCGACTTTTTCAGTATCCTGCGAAATGAGAGAATGTGATGACGGACATGTTTTTCGCCCTAACACGCGGGCATTGGCCGAGCGTGATCGGTGCCTGGCTCCATCTCACCGTCAGCTTTATGGTATGGCTGCTGATGGGTGCGCTGAGTCTGACTCTCGCACAGGACCTCCATCTCAGCCAGGCCGACACGGCTCTCGTGGTGTCGCTCCCGCTGCTGAGCGGCGCGTTGCTTCGGGTCGTCGCGGGGTGGAGCAGCGATTGGTATGGGGCGAAACCAACGGGGACCGTCATTCTGGTGGGCGAGTTGGCGGTCGTCTTATGGGGGTGGCTGGGCATCCATAGTTATGCCGAGTTGCTGCTCGTTGCGCTCTTGCTCGGTATCGGCGGAGCAAGCTTCGCGGTGACTCTGCCGCTGGCGGGCCGTACCTATCCAGCCGCCCATCAAGGATTGGTGTTGGGAATCGTCGCGTCCGGCAATGTCGGCACCGTGCTGATTCTCTTTCTTGCCCCACGCATTGCGGCCACAGGCGGATGGCACGATGTGTTTGGATGGATGACTCTGCCGATTGTCGCCAGCATGACGGTCTTTGTGCTCCTCGTGCGTGACGATCGACAGAGCCGGCGAGCCGAGCGCGATACGCATTGGTGGCATACCGTGGCTGTGATGATTCGGCAGCCGAAAGCCTATTGGCTCTGCGGGCTCTATGCCGTGACGTTCGGCGGGTTCGTCGGATTCTGCAGCATTCTTCCGCTCTTCTTCTACGGCCAGTACCACATGGACGGCATCGCCGCCGGCTCGATTGCCGCCTTGTGTGGACTGGTGGGCAGTCTCATCCGTCCGCTTGGAGGCTACGCGGCCGACCGGATCGGCGGTCTGCGAACGCTCATGCTTTCATTGCCCCTTATCGCGGGGATCGTCGCGGCGCTTGGCGAATTCACCGATGTCAGCATCGCCGTTGTGCTGACCGTGGCGGCCGTGGGAGCTATGGGGGTCGGCAACGGGGTAATTTTACAGTTGGCCTCGGAGTGGTTTCCTAAACAGATTGGTCTCGCTTCGGGTGTCGTAGGGGCGGCTGGTGGGATCGGCGGCTTTCTCTTGCCCCTCTGGTTGGGGACGCTGAAAGAGGTGACCGGTTCCTATCGAACCGGGTTGTGGGTGTTTGCTGTGGCTACGGGCATTGCCTGGGGCGCGGTTCTGCTGGCAGAACGACGAGAACGCCGAACAATCAATCCCATCGACGCACCTAGCCGTTTTTCCCGTTGACAGTGAGAGGCCAAAAAAACAATGTTAAATGTGCAATGTTAAATGATAAATTGATCATCCATTGAACATTAACCTTTGAACATTCAGCATTAACATTATGGCTACTCCCTTTCACAGCATCGAAGACGCAATCAGGGACATCAAGAAGGGGAAATTCGTCATCCTCGTCGATGACGAAGATCGCGAGAATGAAGGCGATCTCGTCATTGCCGCTCAACATGTGACCCCCCAGGCCGTCAATTTCATGGCCAAATATGGCCGTGGGTTGATCTGTCTCGCCCTGACTCCCCAGCGAGTCGAAGAACTCCATCTTCCGCAGCAGGCGGTTGAGAACACCGCTTCCTTCGGTACGGCCTTCACCGTGTCCATTGATGCCCGGAAAGACATTACGACGGGAATCTCTGCGGCGGACCGGGCTACGACGATTCATGTGGCGATCGATCCGAAGTCCAAACCCGGCGACCTGGCGAGGCCCGGCCATATTTTCCCCTTGAAGGCGCAGCAAGGGGGCGTGTTAAAGCGTGCGGGGCAGACCGAAGGCTCCGTCGATCTGGCGCGGTTGGCCGGGCTCACTCCCGCCGCCGTGATCTGCGAAATCATGAACGAGGACGGCACCATGGCGCGCGTGCCGGAGCTGACAAAATTTGCCAATCTGCGCAAGCTGAAGTTGGTTACGATCAAGGCGCTTATCGAATACCGCATGCAGCGCGAGACCTTTGTGCGGCGGATGGCCAGTGCGCGGTTGCCGACGATGTTCGGTGATTTCGAGGCGGTGGCGTTCGAAAACGAATTGGACGGTATTACGCACATTGCGTTGGTGAAAGGGCGCGTGGAGGGAGGTGGTCCCACCCTGGTGCGTGTGCACTCGGGCTGTTTGACTGCCGACGCACTGGGATCGTTGCGGTGCGACTGTCGAGACCAACTCCATAAGGCGATGGAAGTGATTCAAAAGGAAGGGCGCGGGGTCCTGCTCTACCTCAATCAAGAAGGGCGCGGCATCGGCCTGCTCAACAAGATCAGGGCCTATGGGTTGCAAGATGAGGGCAGCGATACGGTCGAGGCAAATTTGAAGTTGGGATTTAAGGCGGACCTGCGCGATTACGGCGTGGGGGCGCAGATTCTCGTCAATCTTGGACTGCACCAGATCAAGCTCATCACGAACAATCCCCGCAAGATCGTCGGCATCGAAGGCTATGGGCTGCAAGTTGTCGAGCGCGTGCCGATCGAGATTCAGCCACGTGCGGCGAATGTGAAGTACTTGCGAACGAAGAAGAATAAGATGGGGCATTTTCTTAAAAAGGTGTGACGGCTGCTGAAAATGGCCCCCAGCTTCGTTCTCGGCTCGCAAGCATCCTCAACGGGGACCCGGCCGCCTCACCACTCGGCGGCGCGCACAGACGTGGTGCTCCTTATTCGTCGCACCGTGCGCCCCAGAGGGTACGCTTCCGGTCGTTTCTCGCCTGCGGCCTCGCTGGATGACCATTTTGAGCAGCCTGATGAGAAATAATGGCTGAGTGGAAGGTGACTGTTAGTACATGAAGCTTCGTAAAGGTTCTCACGATGCGACGGGATTGCGGTTTGGGATTGTCGTTGCGAAGTTCAACAAGTTCGTCACGAGTAAGCTACTGAGTTCCTGCGTTGAGGGGCTGACCAAACACGGGGTCAAGGCCGACGACATCGAGGTGGTGCGAGTGCCGGGGGCGTTTGAGATTCCCTTGGTGGCGCGAACGATGGCAAAGTCGGGCCAGTTCAATGCGGTGATTTGTCTCGGGGCGGTCATTCGGGGCGACACGCCCCATTTCGATTACATCAGCGCAGAGGCCAGTCGCGGGATTGGGCAGGCGGCGCTGGATACCGACGTGCCGATCATTTTCGGCGTACTGACGACGCATACAATCGCGCAGGCGATCGAGAGGGCTGAGTCGGCCAAGTTCAATCGTGGTGGAGCAGCGGCCAGGTCAGCGATCGAAATGGCGACGGTCATGCGCCTGTTACGGGGAGAGGCTGACAAGTTGACGGGTCACAAGCTGACAAACGGGAAAGTTGGTCGTAGACGGGCGAGGCGGAAACAATGAGCATCTTCTTGTCGGCCTGTCACCCTGTGGCTTGTCAGCGAGGCTGTTGTGGGTAGCCGCCATCAAGCCCGGGAGCGCGCGCTCCAGATTCTGTTTCAGTACGACATCCACGGCAGGCCGGGCCTGTGGCTGGATGTGTTCTGGGAGAAGAACGAGGCCACGGATGATGTGAAGGCCTTTGCCGAACGACTCGTAGCCGGGGTGTTGGAGAAGAAGAAAGAGCTGGATGCCCTCATCGGGAAATATGCCACCAATTGGAAAATCAGTCGCATGCCGATTGTGGACCGTAACATTCTGCGAGCCGGCGTCTATGAACTGATGTGGATGGATGACGTGCCGGCCAAGGTGACGGTGAACGAAGCCATCGAATTGGCGAAAAGTTTCGGCGACGACGACGCGTCGAAGTTCGTGAACGGCATTCTGGATCAGGTCTTCAACAAAGAATTAACGCTGGCCACCAAAAGACGTGAGGCATCAAGCGTGGAGGGCGTTGGAAGTAAGGAGTAAAAGGGAATGAACCGGCCTATCTACATTCAGCACTCAGCACTCAACACTCAGGATCACTATGATCGATAGATACACCCGTCCCAAGATGAAAGCCATCTGGGAATTGAAACGTAAGTACGAGATCTGGCTCGCAGTCGAGCTGGCCGCCTGCGCGGCGTTCGAACGAGCCGGACAGGTCCCGCGCGGCACCGCGGCTCGTATTGGGAAGAAAGCCACGATCGATGTGAAGCGCATCGCCAGAATCGAGAAGGTGGCGAAGCACGACGTGATCGCCTTTCTTGAATCGCTCATGGAATCGGTCGGCCCTGAGCATCGGTTCCTCCACATGGGGCTGACCTCGTCGGATGTTGTGGACACCGCGTTGGCCGTGCAGATGACCGAGGCGCTCGACCTCATTCTCGACGATCTTGAAGAGCTGATCACCGTCTTGAAGTGGCAGGCGCTGAAGTACAAGAACACGGTGATGGTCGGCCGTTCGCACGGCATTCATGGCGAACCGATCTCGTTCGGTTTCAAGCTGGCCATTTGGTACGAAGAAGCCTGCCGGCATCGAGAGCGGCTGGCGCACGTTCGGCAGGAGGTCGCTGTCGGCAAGCTCTCCGGCGCGATGGGCACGTTCGCGCATCAAGGGCCTGAAGTGGAAGAGTACGTCTGTGCCAAGCTGGGGCTCACGCCGGACCCTGTCTCCAATCAAATCGTGCAGCGTGATCGCCATGCCGCCTATGTCTCGGCGTTGGCGCTGTTGGCTGCCAGCATCGAAAAGTTTGCGACCGAGATTCGTCATCTGCAACGGACCGAGGTGTTCGAAGCGGAAGAGTATTTTTCTGAAGGGCAGAAAGGGTCCTCGGCGATGCCGCACAAACGGAACCCGATCGTCTCGGAGAATCTCTGTGGACTGGCGCGCGTCGTGCGGGGCAATAGTCTCGCGGCGATGGAGAACGTCGCGCTGTGGCATGAGCGAGACATCAGCCATTCGTCCGTCGAGCGCGTGATCATGCCGGATAGCACGATTCTGATCGATTTTATGCTGGCGCGGATCACCGACGTCATCAAACATCTGGTGGTCTACCCCGCCAATATGAAACGCAACCTCGATCACACAGGAGGTCTGGTCTATTCGCAACGGTTGCTGCTGCGGCTCATCGAGAAGGGTGCGCAGCGCAAGGAGTCCTATGAGGCCGTCCAGCGCAATGCCATGGCTTCCTGGAAAGGGGCGGGGGAACTACAAGAATTAGTCGGCAAAGATCCCTTTGTGGCGAAACATCTCACGGCAACGGAGATTCGATCCTGTTTCGATCCGAAGTATTATCTGCGCCATCTCGACAAGATATTCCGGCGGGTCTTCGGATCGGTGGCACGTAAATCAGGGAAGGGAAGGAAACGATGAGATCCTCTATTGCTAGTTCGATGCGTCTTGCTGTGCTGGTGCTTGTCGGTCTGGTGATGGTATCGGCCGTTGAGGCAGCCGATCGTGACAAGCTTCTGAGCGAGCCGGGCGTCTATGGCACGTTTGCCGCCTTTAGTCTCGATGCGGACTGGGGGAAACAGGATCAGGCGGTGCGCATTGCGCAATTGACCGTTCTGAAGGGAGTGGTCGAGCAGTATCGAGAGAAACTGGCGATCGACACCTATCTTCTCCGTGGACTATCCGATCACGCGGACGTGCTCTTTCGTATTCACGCGACCGAGCTGCGCGAAACCCAACAGTTTCTGCTGGATCTTCAAGGCAGTCTCTTTGGTAAGCACCTGACCGTCAGCACGGTCTTTTCCGGCCTGACGAAGAAGCCCAACTATGTACCTGGCATGCCGGACAACCTCAAGGCAGAACTGAAGATTTCCAGTGAACCAGGTCCCAATCCCTATGTGATTGTGATCCCGATCCGGAAAGATGCGGAATGGTGGTCCCTTCCGCAAGAGCAGCGCGCGGCGATGATGCAGGAGCATACCGAAGCTGCGTTGCCCTACAGCAAGACAGTCAAGCGGAAGCTCTACCATGCGACCGGCCTCGACGACCTGGATTTCATTACCTATTTTGAAACGTCGCGGCTGGAAGACTTTCAGAGTTTGATTCTGGCGTTGGAGAAAGTAAAGGAGTTCCGGTATAACCGGCGGTTCGGTCATCCGACCTTGCTGGGGACGGTCAGATCATTGGACGAGATCATCGAGGTGTTGGCGCAGTAGCGCGCGACAAGCGAGAGGAGCGCGACTTGCGTGACGTGTGAGCCCTGTCACTGCCCGTCGCGCTTTTCCCGCCAGTCTCGCTCGTCTCGCTTGAGTCAGGCATCGGCGATTGCAGCACAAGTGTTCATGAATAATGCGGGATAAGGAACAACTATGGCAACAGGCACACTACTTTACGAAGGTAAGGCCAAGAAAGTCTTTGCGACCGACAAGCCGGATCAGGTCGTCCAGTACTTCAAGGACGATGCGACGGCGTTTAACGCGCTGAAGCGCGGGACCATTGTCGAGAAAGGCATCGTCAATAACAAAGTGTCCGAGCGGCTTTTTCGGTTGCTGGAACAGGCCGGTGTGCCGACGCATTTTGTCGAGCGCCTAAGCGACCGGGAACTGCTCACGAAGAAGGTGACGATCGTGCCGGTCGAAGTGGTGGTCCGCAACGTCGTGGCAGGCAGTTTGGCCAAGCGGCTGGGGTTGAAAGAGGGTGATCCTATCGAGCCGGCCATCGTGGAGTGGTACTACAAGAACGATGCGTTGGGCGATCCGCTCATCACCGACGAGCACATTCGGCTGCTCAAACTGGCGACGCCGGAACAATTAGCGGAGATGAAGCGGCTCGCGTTACAAGTGAATAGGGTCCTCCTGCCGTTCTTCCGTGAACGACAGATGATCCTCGTCGATTTCAAATTGGAGTTTGGGATGCACAACGGCAAGCTGATTCTGGCCGATGAGATTTCGCCGGACACCTGCCGCTTTTGGGATCAGACGACAAAGGAGTCGATGGATAAGGATCGGTTTCGGAAGGATCTGGGGAAGATTGAAGAGGCGTATCGGGAGGTATTGAAGAGGGTGTGCGGATAGGAGAGTAAGGGTAACGTGGAGGCCTCTTTGCTCGCAGAACGCGCACGATAAAACAGTGCTCGCTGGGGAAAGGACGCGTCTTGGCGCGTCCAGGGCGGGCGGGTGGAAAGGTCGCACAGTCGAGCCCGACCACCGCATCCCTCCAGTGAATTCTAGGGGCCTCCCTCACTATAGAGGGAAAGAGAAGAGGTAAAGTAAAGATGTTTCTGCGGTTGTTCATGAATTATGGGTTGGTGGCGGCCATTTTTGTGGGCACGGCGTTGGTGGCTGTGCTGGCTTATCGTCTGGAAGGGTCACCCTGGCGCTGGCCGCTTGTGGCGCTTGTCTTGGGTGGGCTTGGGACGATCGCGGGGATTTTCTGGATTCGCAAGTATATCGATGGGCTTAAGAAGTCAACTGAGCAGGAAATAAAATAGCGAAGCTCGATTTGGAATTGGCGAGATACGCTTCACGGTGAGGGAGGGAGAAGTGAAGGCCAAGATTCATGTGACGCTCAAACAAGGGATTCTCGATCCACAGGGGAAGGCGATTGAGCATGCGCTCGATTCGCTGGGGTTCAAGAATGCGGGCAATGTGCGAGTCGGGAAGTACATGGAAGTGGATGTGAATGAAACGGATAAGGCGAAAGCCGATGCCGCGGTGAAGGCGATGTGCGAAAAGTTGTTGGCGAACACGATTATTGAAGAATATCGGTATGAGCTCACGGCGTAAAACGTGAAACGTTAAACGTGAGACGAGAAGGCTACGGATTATGAAGATCGGAGTGGTGGTTTTTCCTGGCAGCAATTGCGATCACGACTGTCAGCATGTCTTCAAGGATGTGCTGGGCCAGTATGTAGAGATGGTCTGGCACAAGGAGACCTTACTCGCGGGGCTGGATGCGATTGTGCTACCGGGCGGGTTTTCCTACGGCGACTATTTGCGGACTGGTGCCATCGCGCGGTTTTCGCCGGTGATGGGGGCGGTGAGGGAGTTTGCGAAGAAGGGTGGCATGGTGCTCGGCATCTGCAACGGGTTTCAGATTCTGCTCGAAGCAGGGCTGCTGCCAGGGGCGATGCTCCGGAACAAGTCGCTGCATTTCATCTGCAAGGATGTGTCTGTGAAGGTTGAAAATGCGGCCACGGCGTTTACCGGCGCCTATGAGTCCGGTCAGGTGCTCAAGATTCCAATCGCCCATGCAGACGGGAATTACTACACCGATCCGGTGACGCTCGCGGCGATGCAGGCGAATGCGCAGATTGTGCTCCGCTATTGCACCCCGGAGGGCAAGGTGACGCCGGAAGCGAATCCGAACGGCTCACTGGATAACATTGGCGGGATCATTAATGCCGAAGGCAACGTGTTCGGCATGATGCCGCATCCAGAACGCTGCGCGGAAGAGGTGTTGGGCAATGACGACGGGAAGCTGATCTTCCTGTCGATGCTGGAATCGTTGAAGGGAAACAAGAAGCAACTAAAAATGGTGGGGGCTGGGTGAGGGCATGGCCAACCGCTCCTGTGCCTTCGCGGTCACCCTTTCGGAGTTCGCCAGGTGGAAGCCTTCGGGAATTCCTTCCGCCACGGTCCAGTTGGACCGTGGAGCGTCAGTCAGTTCCAGCTTTCCTTCCTGGCGCACTCTCGATGGGTCCCGACTGCTCTCGGCAATGTCGCTCTGGTCATGCCCTCACCAGATGCAGAAAGTTAATAGTTATGGCCGTTCCTGAGTATCAAAAGTTTTTCTTGCCGGTTCTCAGAATCGCGGGAGACAAGAAAGATCATTCCTATGGGGAGATGTATAGCTTGGTTGCCAAAGAGTTCAATCTCACCGAGGAGGATCGTGCGGAACTGCTTCCTAGTGGCACTGCTAGAAAATTCGAAAATCGAGTTGCTTGGACAATTACCTATCTCAGTAAAGCGAGGCTTCTAGATAGAGTAGCACGAGGAGTATTTCGAATTTCTGAGAGAGGGCGCCAAGTACTACAGAAGAATCCGACCGAACTCAATAATAAGTTACTCAGACAATTTCCGGAGTTTGTTGAATTTACGCGAGGGACACGGGTTCAAACTAAAAAAGAAGACGAACTCGAAGAAGATAATATTGGAACACCGTTCGAAACTCTTGAGGTGGCTTATCAGAGCTTACGAAAAACTTTGGCTCAGGACCTTCTCGACCGTATTAAGACTTGCTCTCCCAAGTTCTTTGAAACTCTTGTCGTAGATCTGCTTGTTGCTATTGGTTACGGAGGATCGAGGAAGGATGCGGGGCAGGCCATAGGGCGTTCAGGAGATGATGGTATTGACGGGATTATCAAAGAAGACAAACTTGGACTCGACGTGGTTTATATCCAGGCAAAGAGATGGGAAGCAACAGTTGGTAGGCCTACAGTTCAAGAGTTCGCAGGCAGCCTAGAAGGGCATAGAGCAAGGAAGGGAGTTCTTATCACAACTTCTAGGTTCTCTCAGGACGCGAAGGAGTATGTAGGAAGAATAGAAAAAAAGATTGTTTTGATTGATGGCGAACAACTTACTCAACTCATGATTGATCATAGAATTGGTGTTACAGAGGTAAGTAGTTACATGGTAAGCAGGGTAGATTCCGACTACTTTGAAGAAGGTTGATCCTAACCATGTGCGGATCTGGGATGTTTCACCAATGAAACCCTGCCCGGAAAATTTGTTTGGGTGAGCTCTGGGAGTCGGGTACGATTTGGAGTAACTAATTCATGCAAGCAGTCGTCATCACCAAAGATATCATCGCGCAGCATAATCTGACGGACGAGGAGTACGATTTGGTTTCTTCTTGGGGACGAAGGGACGGAGAGAGGCCGTTGAAGACGCCGCTGTGATCCATATCATTCGTACTCGGGCTACCACGAAGCAGATGGAAGAGATGCTTCAGGTGCTTGGAACATACGTGAAGTTGGCTGTTGATCTGGAGCGAGGAATTCTTGCCGGTGGTGGGGCATTGCATGCAGATTGTGAGGCGGTCTTGCTTGAGGATGGGAGTCGTCAGGAGGATGTGTGGGGTGCGGACTGGATTCCTAGTGCGCAGCAAGTCACATTTGAGTCCTTGATCAATATTCGACCCCGCCAGAACAACCCCTCGCTGGAAATACTGGATTCTGGTATCAGAGAGCGTGTGGCTGAAATCGTTAAGCCCTTATTGGGTGGAGTGTGAAAGATAGATCTGCCATTCAAGGACGGTATCTGCGCGACACCCTTCCCATCCGTCTAGGTGGACTCGCGGCAAATCTCAGTCGTATCAAGTCGTTTGCTGCACATGATGCCAGTCGTGATGCTGTGGAAAGCCTGATCGATGAGAGTAAGTACTTTATCGAGTGGACTGCTGCGGAGGCTGAGAGCCACGCGGCGGAACAGCTTGTGGCGCTGCAAGTACAGCTTGCACGGTGGCAATGCGACTGGAGCGTCATTTGGACTGATCCTGAACGACGACAACACCTTGTAGAGGAGTCGAATACCTGGTCAAAACGAGTATTGGAAATGTCGGGCCTCTTGAGCCAAACCGCGAAGTGAATCACTTATGCAAGCTATCATCACCAAAGATCTCATTGCGCAACATAATCTGACGGACGATGAGTATAAGAAGATCATCGAGATACTCGGGCGGGAGCCGAATATCACTGAATTGGGCATGTTCTCGGTGATGTGGTCGGAGCATTGCTCCTATAAGAGTTCGCGCGTGCATTTGAAGAAGCTGCCGACGACGGGGCCGCGGGTGGTCCAGGGGCCGGGGGAAAATGCCGGTGCGGTGGATATCGGCGATGGGCTCTGCGTGGTCTTCAAGATGGAGTCGCACAACCATCCCTCGTTTATCGAGCCCTATCAGGGTGCGGCGACCGGGGTAGGTGGGATTTTGCGCGATGTCTTTACGATGGGTGCACGCCCGATTGCCTTGCTCGATGCGCTGCGGTTCGGCGAGTTGGAGACAGCGAAGAATCGCCACTTGATGAAGGGCGTCGTCGCCGGCATCGCGGGTTATGCCAATTGCATGGGTGTCCCGACGGTCGGAGGCGAAATCGTCTTCAACGATATTTATTCGCAGAATCCGCTCGTGAATGTGTTTTGTCTCGGTATTGCGCACAAAGACAAGATCTTCCTTGGCACAGCGGCCGGGGTCGGCAATCCGGTGATCTATTTCGGCTCGAAGACGGGCCGCGACGGAATTCACGGGGCGACGATGGCGTCCGATTCCTTTGACGAACAATCGGAACAGAAGCGGCCCACCGTGCAGGTGGGCGATCCCTTTACCGAGAAGCTGTTGCTGGAAGCCTGTCTCGAACTGATGGCGGGCGATCTGCTGGTTGGTATCCAGGACATGGGGGCGGCGGGGTTGACCAGTTCGTCCTGCGAAATGGCGTCGCGTGCCGGCAACGGGATCGATCTGGACCTGACTGATGTGCCGCGGCGTGAGCCAGGCATGACGCCCTATGAATTGATGCTGTCGGAATCGCAAGAACGCATGCTGATGGTGGCGCAGGCGGGCAAGGAAGACGAATGCATCCGGATCTGCAAGAAGTGGGATCTCGACGTCGCAGTGGTGGGACGGGTCACGGGGGACGGGATTCTCCGCGTGAAGGACCAGGGTAAGGTGGTGGCAGAGATTCCGGCGAAGTCGCTGGCCGATGATGGACCACGTTATGAGCGGCCCTATTCGCCGCCGGCCTACCAGGACATGCTGACCAATCTGAACTATGATGCGCTTCCCGATGTGAAGGATGCCGATGCGGCGCTGCTCTCGCTGCTGGAATCACCGACGATTGCGAGCAAACGATGGGTCTATGAACAGTATGACCACATGGTGCGGACGAACACGATGGTCCGGCCAGGTTCCGATGCGGCGGTGGTTCGGATCAAGGGAACGAATAAAGCCATCGCGATGACGGTGGACTGTAATAGCCGTTACTGCCTGTTGCATCCGTACGAAGGGGCTCGCATTGCTGTGGCCGAGGCGGCGAGGAATCTGGTCTGCTCCGGCGCGGAGCCGATCGGGCTCACAGACTGCTTGAATTTTGGTAACCCCGAGCGGCCCGATATTATGTGGCAGTTTGTGTTGGCGATCGAGGGGATGAAGGATGCCTGCGAGCATTTCAAGGTCCCAATCGTCAGCGGCAATGTGAGCTTCTACAATGAGACCAACAGTCTCTCGATTTATCCCACGCCGATGTTGGGGATGGTGGGTTTGATTGATGCAGCCGAAAAGACAATGACGCAGTGGTTCAAGCAGGACGGCGATGCGATTCTCCTCCTGGGCAAGACAAAGGAAGACCTGGGCGGCAGTGAATATCTGAAAGTGCTCCATCACAGGGAGCAGGGATCGCCGCCGTTCCTCAGTCTAGAGACGGAGAAGGCGCTCCATGATTTCATCCTGAAGGTGATCCGTGAGGGAGTTGTGCAATCCGCCCATGATTGCTCAGATGGCGGGTTGTCTGTCGCATTGGCTGAATGTTGTATCTCTGGCCCGGACACCAGGCGAGGAGCTGTGGTAAGATTGCCCCTCGATGCATTGCGGCGGGATGCCCTCTTATTCGGTGAGAGCCAATCACGGGTGCTGCTTTCGGTGAAGCCGAATATGGTCGACCAGGTATTGAATCATGCCTGGGACTCCGGTATTCCAGCGATGAAGATTGGGACGGTGGGAGGCGATCGTTTCGTCATCGATGTGGAGAAGGGGCAATGGAGCGAGGGTTGCCGCATCGACCTACCGGTCGATCAACTTCACGACCGGTGGGCCTTTTCGATTGAACGAACACTCAATGAAGCGTGAGGGGTTAGTCGTAAGGGGTAAGGTGTCATGAGTCAGAACAACAAATTTCTTCCAATCGCCTCACGCCTCACGCCTCACCCCTTACCCATGGTTACCCCAGACAAATTCCACGACGAATGTGCCGTTTTCGGCATTTACGGCCACAAGGAAGCGGCAAACCTCACCTATCTTGGGTTGTATGCCCTGCAGCATCGCGGACAGGAAGCCTCCGGCATCGTCTCTGGCGATGGCGAGCAGTTTCATGTCCATAAAGGGAAGGGGCTTGTCGCGGATATCTATAATACCCACGTGCTCGAGCAATTAACCGGTTCGATGGCGATCGGTCACAATCGCTACTCTACGGCTGGGGGGAGCGATCTCAAGAACATCCAGCCGCTCTCGGTTAACTTTGCGTTTGGGAATCTGGCACTCTCCCATAATGGCAACCTCATCAATGCCCAAGTTCTGCGTCACGAGCTCGAAGCGTACGGCGCCATCTTTCAATCCACCTCAGACAGCGAAGTCATCATCCATCTGATCGCCCATTCGCGAGCCGATACGTTGCTGGCCCGCATCATCGATGCATTGAGCCAAGTTCGCGGGGCGTTTTCGATCGTTTTGCAGACGGACAACGGGATCATTGCAGTACGAGACCCGCATGGGTTCCGGCCGCTCTGTCTCGGTCGGCTGGGTGATACGTACCTCGTGGCCTCGGAAACCTGCGCGTTCGATCTGCTCGGAGCTGAAACGGTCCGCGAGATCGAGCCAGGCGAGTTGGTTGTGCTGAACGACAAGGGAGTGACGAGTCACAAGCCTTTTGCGCCGGTCAGTCCGGCCATGTGCGTCTTTGAATATGTGTACTTTGCCCGGCCGGACAGCAAAATCTTCGGCGCAAACGCGGTGTATGTCACGCGCAAGGCCTTGGGTAGACAGCTGGCGCGGGAATCGTCGGTGCCGGCGGATATCGTCATTCCCGTACCGGACTCCGGGGTGCCTGCCGCGCTCGGCTATGCCGAGGGGGCGGGGATTCCGTTCGAACTCGGGCTGATTCGGAATCACTATGTCGGCCGCACCTTCATTGAACCGGAGCAATCGATCCGCCACTTCGGCGTAAAGGTGAAGCTCAATGCCGTGCCGGAGGTGCTGGAGGGGAAACGGGTTGTCGTGGTCGATGATTCACTGGTGCGGGGCACGACGAGTCGCAAAATTGTGAAGATGATTCGCAATGCCGGGGCCAAAGAGGTGCATGTGCGCATCAGCTCGCCGCCGATCATCTCTCCCTGCTTTTACGGCATCGACACGCCCACCAGGAAGGAATTGATTGCCTCCAGCCACACGACCGAAGAGATTCGGAAGTACATCACGGCCGATAGCCTTGCCTATTTGAGTCTCGATGGCATGCTGAACGCTTCCCCCGGCACACCGGGCCAGTATTGCAACGCCTGCTTTACCGAACGCTACCCCATTCCCCTGACCCGCGCTGAGGAGTGGCAGTTGGGTCTCTTCGAGCCTTCCATCTAGCAGGCTGCTGAAAAAGGAGGCGGGGGGAGCGGCCAGGTGCACTCCTTGCTCGCAGAACGCGCACGATGAAAGGGGTGGAATGACACCCGTGCTGATCCCTTGCTCCCGGAGCGCGCACGATCAGAATGTGCTCGCTCGACGGCCGCAGTGGGACCAACACGGGTGCCATTCCATGAGAGGAGTAGCGAGCTAGCTTGGAAAGATCATTGATGCGCGCAGTTGGGATCATCCCAGCCACCCCTTAGTAAAGTAGTAAGGGATCGCTCGCCTGGGGCCTTGCTGGACGAACTTTTTGAGCAGCCTGCTAGCCCTTCCCGCCATCGAAGTGTGACGTACTCGCTATTGTGCCTACTCTGTGGATTGCTGCCGCCGTTGCCCCTGAAAAAATCTGCATGGTAGGATAGCAACGCAGCGGGAAGCTGCAAATGTTGAATTATGAATGAACGATGTTGAATCTCCAGGGTGGTCAGAAATTGAACATTCAACATTGAGGAAAAGGAGGGCGTTATGAAAAAAGTATGGATCGCACTCCTCGCGCTGCTGGTCCCTGTTTTTGCGGCCCATCTGGTCCTTGCCGCTGGATTGTTTAAGGTCGGCGAGAAGGCGCCTTCGTTTGCGTTGACGGCCATCACCGGTGAGACTGTGGGGCTGGATACCTATAAGGGGAAGGTCGTAGTACTCGGACTGTTTCATATCTGCGACCCTTGTATGATTCAGGGGTCGGCACTCCAAAAAGTTTCCGATATGACGAAAGGCAGAGACGTGGCCGTGCTCGGCGTCAATTCTTCCGGCAACTCGAAGGAAGAAGTCGGCGAGTTCTTGGCCGCCTTTCCTGTGAAAGTCGCCTATCCCTATCTGCTTGATCCGAATAAGGTGACGGACAAATTGTACGGCGGAGGGAAATTTATTCCCAACGTGTATGTGATTGATCAGCAGGGCGTGATCCGGTGGCAGCGTGTCGGCAATATGGATCTGGCGGGCGAAGCGGTGATTGTGGCGGAGGTCGAAAAATTGTTGGCGAGTGGAAGCAGTAAGATGTAACGCGCGGCACGGGTGAGGAATCCCGCTGCTCGCGGAACGCGCACGATAAAGCAGTGCTCGTCCAACGCGCGCAGACTAGGATCCCTCACCCGTAGCGCAAAATAAATACCGACTTCCGCGGAGAGAGAGGGAAGAAGACGATGGATGAGATGGAGGAGGGAAAGCAGAAGTTTTTGGAAGTGGTGAAGGGGACTGATGCTGCTGTGCAGGTCGTCATTCCCGTCACGCCTTCTAATAGTATGTTTCTAATTTCTCTGACGAAGGGGCCGAACCGAAAGTTTATTACGATCTCTGAAGACGACATCATCGATCTGCCCAACGAAGCCAGTATCCTGGCTAAGGTGACGAAAACTGTCAAAGATGCCGTCGGCGCCTTGTAAAGACGTGAGGCGTGAAACGTTAGGCGTGAGGAGAGGTAACGCAAGGAGCCGCTAGTTCTAAGCTCGTTGATCGGCGCTATCAGCCATTGTCTATTGGCACTCATGAAAAACTTACTTCCCGGCATCTGGCAATGGTCCTGGTTCTCTGAGGAGAAGCAGCTCGATTTCAACGGGCTCTTCCTGACGGTTGGGGAACACAAGATTCTCATCGATCCTCCGCCGATGACAGGCGAAGCCAGTTCCGTGATCCTCCGCAACGGCCCCGTCGATTACATCATCGTGACGAATCGCGACCATGCTCGTGAAGCGGCAAGGTACCAAGACGAGTTTCTCTGCCAGCTGCAAGTACCGGAGCCCGACGCGCCGCAGATGGATATCAAGCCGACCAAAACGTTCAAAGACGGAGAATTGCTCATGGGCGGAATCTGGGTGATCCAGCTGAAAGACCAGAAGTCTCCCGGTGAATCAGCCCTGTTCATTCAACAGGGGAAGGGCGTGCTGATTGTTGGCGATGCGTTGATCGGGAAGCCGGCCGGCTCCGTCAGTTTTCTGCCCGCAGAAAAATATGCCGATGTGACGAAGGCCCATGAGGGACTGCGTCGTCTCCTCAAGTATAATTTCGATAGTTTACTGGTCGGCGACGGTGCCTCGATTCTCACGGGCGCCAAGCAGGCGGTCGAACGGTTGCTCCAGCCCTCATCATGACGCTACGAAACGGACTCTCCGAAGAACTTAACCGCCAGGGAAACGAGCATTTTTCGCGCGGGCTCTATACCGATGCCTATACCTGCTATGCAAAGGCGTTGGAATGCGACCGGCTGACCGGGGATCAACGGGCGTTGGCCGCCACGCTGGGAAATCTTGGGAACATTTGTGCGGTCAGTGGGCGTCGGGAATCGGCCCAGACCTACTATCAAGAGGTGTTGGAACTCCAGAAGATTCTTGGGGATGAGAAGGGGATCGGGACGACGTTGGGCAATTTAGGAAATCTCAGAGCCGATGCGGGCGAATGGGATCGCGCCAAGGCCTACTATCTCGAAGCGCTGGACCTTATGTGTAAGACTCACGATGACGCCGGCAAGGCGGTGCTGTTTTCGGATCTAGGGTTGGTCGCACGCGAGACGAAAGCGTACGAGCAGGCGATTGGATACTATGAACAGTCGCTGGTCCTGATGCGGCGATTGGGAAATGATGGCGGCGTAGCCGATGCCTGGCGCATGATCGGTCGAACGTTCTTGCTCCAGCAGCGCTACGCCGACGCCATCGCCTGTTGCCAAACCAGCCAGTCCATTGCCGAGCGATCGCGGGATGAGCTGCGGGCAGGCGGCGCTCGTTATGTGCTGGTCCAATGTTATGAAGAGACCGGCAAGCTGCGTGAGGCGGCGGATCTCCTTGAACTGGTGGTGCATATGGATCGCAAATATCAGCTGCCTAAACTTGAAGAGAATACCCAACGTTTGGCGGCCCTACGTGCCAGCCTTCTGGGGCAGGATGAGTCGCCGCCTCATCGAAAGACGCACGTATGAGTGACGGAACCTCGCCGGCCTGGGCCGCTCTCAAGGCCTCGCTGGCCCCGACATTTCCCCAACTGCTGGAATTGGAAGCCGGCGGTGCGTTGTCGATGGATCTTGGTTCCGATGGATGGCTGCTGGAACTCACGCCGGACGGATGGCTGTACTGCCAGTATGGAGTGGCGATTGACGATGTGATGACCCTTCTGTCCGATGGGACGCCGGAGGATCTCGGCACAGACGAGATTGCGAAGCAGGCCAAGTACTTCATCCAACCGGCAGTCTCAAAGTATCGTGCGCTGCTGTTGAAATCTGGATTTTCCGAACAGACCGAGATGAACGATGCGTATGTGGCAGTTCGCTTTGAACGGAGCGTGGACGTGACGAATCCTATAGCCCTGCGGGACTTGATGGGCTGGTGCGTGCGGACGATCGGCGCGGCCCGGTGAGCAAGCGGATCGCCACGTTCGATGACTTGCGTGATGCGATTACGGCATACCGGTTGCCGCGGGTCCTGATCGCCGCCCTTGAGCTGAACCTCTTCACTGCCATCGGGACGAACGCCTGGACGATTCCTGACCTGGCTCGTGACGTGAAGGTCAGTGAGCGGGGGTTGGCCATTCTCTGCCGGAATCTCGCGATGGCCGGCGTGCTGAAGAAACAGGGCGA
Source organism: Nitrospiraceae bacterium (assembly GCA_036000525.1). Taxonomy (GTDB): domain Bacteria; phylum Nitrospirota; class Nitrospiria; order Nitrospirales; family Nitrospiraceae; genus Palsa-1315. The sequence goes on from DASYVB010000158.1 coordinate 21,881, forward strand.
GACTTATACGAACAGCCGGTTGGGCGCCACGGCGTTGAACGCACAGCATCCGGCCTATCGCGGGGAATATCTCCAGCTGATCACGAGCCATTGGGCAGATTGGGGAAGCCTGCTGGAATCGGTGAAGAGTGGACTGCCGCTCGATCACGATGAGCCGGATGAGCCGGACTATCGTCGTCGGTTCACATGGGCGATGCATCACCGGACCTTGGAGACGGCTCCGAAGATTGCGGCCCAGATCAACCTGCGTGACGTGCGGACCCTGCTCGATCTTGGCGGCGGTCCCGGCACCTACGCGATGGCCTTCCTCGCAAGGAATCCCACGCTCTTCGCCACGGTGTGCGACCGTCCCCTAGCCCTCGACGTTGCGAAGGAGATTGCGTCGACTCACAAGGCCGGTGCGCGACTCTCCTATCTGCCGTTGGATGTGATGACGGAAGACATTCCCGGCACCTACGATGTCATCTGGTATTCAAACGTGCTCCACATTTATTCGCCGAAAGACAATCAGGCGCTGTTTCGGCGATTGTTGGCTTCATTGAATCCCGGAGGCCGCCTGCTGATTCAGGATGCCTTTCTCCACGACCGAAAAGGTCTGTTTCCCGAAGAGGCAAGTCTCTTTGCGGTCTCAATGTTGCTGTTCACCGAGAGGGGCAATACCTATTCGGCAGCCGAAACGAGGGCCTGGTTGACGGATGCTGGATTTGAACGGATCAAGGTCTTGCGGATGAAGAAGGGGACGGAGGACTGGGAGGGCGGGATTCTGGAAGCCCGGCTCCCAGGGACGAATGTAAAAATGCGCGCCCGCCGAACAGGATCAATAAAAAGTTCACGATCCCGCTCATCGCACTGAAGAGGAACAGGGTGCTAATCTCGCCCTGTCCGCCCAGGATGCTCGTGACTGTGGCGAGGTCTAAGGCCAATCCTACCGTTCCATAGATGACGCAAGCCATGGCGGTCCAGGTCCATCCGATCAGCACGAGGCCCGCGAGAGCTATAGGAAATGCGATCAGATAGAGCATCCATCCGATTCGGCCTGCCTCCGTCGCAGCCGGTATGAGCAGGGTGGTATTGGCTCCGATGAGGCAGAGCCCTGCGAGAAGGCAGATAAGTATCCAGGTGTGTCGCATGGAGGGGATGATACCTGCGTCTGCTGCACACAGCAACAGGACTAGCAGGATGCTGAAAAAGTCCGCCAGCGTAAGAAGACCGTTATTTGGTTTATTTGGTTTGTCTCGTTTGTTTGGTTGAACAAGACTAACCAGAGAAACCAGATGAACCAGACAAACCACAAACGAAGAGGACGGCCTTTTTGAGCATCCTTAGACTATTCTGACACCAGCGCGCAACGTAAGATTCTATCGGCACATTGTGGATACACCGAGTTTTCCGTAGCCTGCTAGGTTGAGTGTTGATGCGGTGAGTGGATGATCGCGAGGGATTACGGCGATGGCAGATCCATCCGACAGAGCGTCTCAGGCCTGTCTTCTGGTCTACGACGGCCAATGCCGCCTCTGTGTCACCGCCAAGGAGGGCCTTGAGCGACTAGGGACTCACGCGGATGCCACCCCGATACGGATGGTTCCGTATCAGAGCGAAGAGGCCCAGCAGGCCTTGGGGGAGAGCTATCGGCCAGGTCGTCCCAACGCCGCCTTCCTGGTCCGTCCTAACGGGGAGATTGCCCGTGGGCTCGATGCCTTTCTGGCCCTCCTGCCGGGTCTCAAGGGTGGGCGGATCCTCTCAGTCCTCTTGAGCCTTCCACTGGTCAAGCCCTTCGGCTATCTGCTGTATTGGTTTGTGGCCCGGTACCGGTATTCCATCTTTGGCAAAGTCCCGCTTGCGGGGGCTTCCAAGCATTCCGATACACCGAGTCGAGAAACACCGCGCAAATAGCTGCCGACGCGCAAGCCCCGATTCCGCCTGTCTCGCCCGTCCCGCCAGTCTCGCGCAGCTATTTAGCTCCCCCTCTTTCGATGGGGTTTATCCCCATAGTGGGGAATGTACGCTGTAGGGCGTCAATGCGAGACTTCAGAACAAGCGAGGGAGAACCGCACATGGCGATCATCCAGTGTCTACCTGAAACGATAGGTGAAGTGAGGGAGTGGTTCAGGCCGATCGGGCATGAGTGTGTGCCGGTGCATGAGGAGTGGCGGATCGATGGGCGGACGAAGAGGGCTTTCAGCGGCGCCTTGATTGCGTGTGCCATGATCAGCTCCGGCCTTCCGCTGACAGCTTGGACTGCAGACCTGTCGTCTCTCGCGCCGGTGAAACCCAGGACGGTCGTGGCAGCTGGTGTCGGGTATGAGAATGCTGAGACGTCAACGATTACTGTGAAAACCTACGATGCCGAGAATGGCGCGATTCTCTCTGATGATACATATGAGTTGAACGTGAGAGAGGACACAGCATCAGCGGGCAGTCAACCGCGTGAGCGGATTTTTGCGGGCGGAGTTGGCCCGGGTGCTGACGGACTTTCAGCGTTCACGCTCCGCGTCTATGACTCGGCCACAGGCCGGTTTCTCTGGGAGGGGCTGCTGAATCTCAGTGGCGGCGATCAAGAGTCCAGTTCCACCCACCAAGTCGTGGCCCATCTTGTTGCGCCACAGGCGACGGTGACCCAGGTCCGCAGCCAAGATGCCATCGATGGTCAACCCCAATTTTTTCTTCGTGCCATGGATTCGGTAACCGGACAGCTTATATGGACCGATCAATTCTCAGCCGGGGCCGGCACGGTTGCGCGTGCAGAACGAGTCGGCAGAGCCGCCGTTGGCCAGATAGAGGGGTTAGCGGCCCTATCTCAGCAGATCGAGTTTCGCATTCGAATGATGGATGATCAGGACCAGCAGATAATGTGGGAAGACATGATCGAGCCGACCGTGCAGGAGACAGACATGGTAGCCGGGCACGATGGTGCAGCAGAGAACCTGCCGGTTTGGCGTGGTGGGGGGCCCGAGGAGATAAAAAGAGAAGCGATCTAACTAACCTTTCCTTCCGTACTCCTGTAACTGATCCACCCACCTGGACTGGAACTGCTCGTACGACAGCGAAAGCTGCGATTGCATGGCGGCAGAGAGCGCCTGCCTCGCTTTGAGGTGTACGAGGAGCTCTTGCACCCGAGGCATGCCAAAGCGGTCGATCAGATAGTGCACGGCCGAGTTCGCCTCCAGATAGGCCACGGTCACGGCATCACCGGACAATCCACCCCCCGCCCCCTCTAAGGCA
>DASYVB010000159.1:0-21899 GCA_036000525.1 Nitrospiraceae bacterium
AAGTTCTTTTTTTTGATGCGCGATTCCGACTCGCATCTGGACTTTGATTTGGAACTGGCCAAGCAGCGGTCATCCGATAATCCAGTGTACTATGTACAGTATGCCCATGCCAGGATCGCCAGCCTCTGGCGCGTCGCAGCCGCGCGAGGCATCGCCTTTCCCCTGCCGAGTGAGACAGATTTGACGGTATTAACGGACCCGGATGAATTGGGGTTGATTCGCAAGCTCTCTGCCTATCCCTCGGTCCTTCAGGGCAGTGCAATGGCCTACGAACCTCACCGGATGACCTATTACCTCCAGCAATTGGCCGGGCTGCTGCATACGTTTTATAACAAGCACCGGATTCTGCCTCCTGCTGCGGATCGGGATCTATTGGCGATCACGCCGGTGGGATTGGTCTCGGGCGAGGGGCCGCAGAAAGAGGGGCTGGCCCCAGAACAGACTGCGGCGAGATTGGCGCTGATGCGAGGAATCCAGCAAGTCTTGAAGAATGGACTCGGAGTGCTCGGGATTTCCGCACCGGAGCAGATGTAGCCAACAAGAGGGACTGTGGACTTTTCAGTTCAGCAGGCGGATCGTGTGACGCGCGCGCGATTGGGGAGACTCAGCACCGCCCATGGCGAGATCGACACGCCGGCCTTCATACCTGTCGGCACGTTGGGGTCGGTGAAAGGAGTTGATCCAGCCGACCTAGAGCAGCTCGGCTTTCGACTCGTGCTGAATAACGCCTACCACCTCTATCTGCGGCCTGGGCATAAGGTCGTGGCAGAGATGGGTGGATTGCATCGGTTCACCGGGTGGCCTGGAGCCATCTTGACGGACAGCGGCGGATTTCAGATTTTCAGTCTCGCCAAATTGTGCAAGGTGACGGACGAGGGCGTGAGCTTTCAGTCGCATCTCGATGGGTCCACGCATTTCATCACGCCGGAAACCGCCATCGAGATCGAAGAAGCGTTGGGGGCCGATATCATGATGGCGTTCGATCACTGTGTGGCCTTGCCGGCTGAAAGAGAGGTCGTGCGCGATGCCGTGCGACGGACCACCCTCTGGGCACAACGCTGTCAGGCCAGTCGGCGTCGCACGGATCAAGCCCTCTTTGGGATCGTGCAAGGAGGCTTGGATGCAGATCTCCGCGTGACCTCGGCGCGAGACCTCATCGGGCTTGGCTTCGAGGGCTACGCGGTCGGTGGGCTCTCGGTGGGAGAATCGAAGGCAGAGATGTATGCCATGCTGGATGTGACTGTGTCGGAACTGCCGGCCTCGAAGCCGCGGTACTTGATGGGTGTGGGGATGCCGGAGGATTTGATCGAAGGTGCGGCGCGCGGGATCGACCTTTTCGATTGCGTAGTGCCGTCGCGCCATGGGCGGACCGGTTCGCTCTTCACGAGTGTTGGGCGAGTGGTAATCAAGCAAGCGCGGTATGTTCGGGATGAACAGCCGATCGATCCAGCCTGCGGCTGTCCGGTCTGTGCGCGCTACTCGCGGGCCTATCTGCATTACCTCTTTCAGGTGAAAGAGATGCTGTCTTCTAGACTGAATACGATTCACAATCTCTGGTATTTTGCCGATCTGATGGGCCAGGTGCGGTCAGCGATCGCACAGGGAAGGCTACGGTCGTTCCGGGAGGAGTTCTACCGATCCTTCGACCGGACTTCATCGGACGCCTCAGCTGTAGACGTGGCTGAGGTCGATCAGCATCGGCATGCCGGATGGGACTAACCCTGTCGAGGAGGAGTTTGTATGGTAATGCAATCGGTCGCATGGGCTCAAGGGATCGGTGGGGGTGGGTCGAGTTCCGGTACGTTCCTGTCGCTCATTCCGTTCGTGCTAATCTTCGTCATTTTCTATTTCTTGGTCATTTTGCCGCAACAAAAACGCACGAAACAGCAGAAGGCGTTGCTGGAAGCTCTGAAGAAGGGTGACAAGGTGGTCACGGCGTCGGGTATCTGGGGCACCGTGACGAATCTCGGGAAGGAGACGGTGACGCTGCAGATCGCCGATACTACGAAGATTCGGATGCAACGGGACCAGATCGCTCGATTACGCGGCGGCGACGAAGAGGACAAGGATAAGGATTCGTAGGTTGCGAGTGACAAAGGGGTTACAGACGACATGAGAAAAGTGGGTGGGCGGTTAACGTTGTTGGTATTGGTGGTGGTGATGTCGGTGATCTTCTTTGTTCCGTCCTATCAGCCGTTCTATCAGGCGTTGCCTGGTTGGCTGAAGAGGGTGATGCCGAACAAGGGTATTACCCTGGGCCTGGATCTCCAAGGCGGGATTCACCTCGTCATGGAAGTGGACGAAGATCGCGCGGTCGAGATTGCCGTCGATCGATCGGTCGTGTCCCTTCAAGATGTGTTGGTCGATAAGAAAATTCCCGTTGAGTCTGTGGCGCGGACGGGACCGACCCAGGTCACGATTCAGTTCCAAAACGCCGAACTCAAGGAGCAGATCCAGAAGCTGATCGATGACTATCCGACCTTCAGCGAGACACAGTCTGCCGGATCGGCCAACAGGCTGGTATGGGAGTTGCGGGAGATCGAGGTCAAGCGGATCAAGGACTCCGCGATCAACCAGGCACTGGAAACGATCCGAAACCGCATTGACCAGTTTGGCGTGGCAGAACCGATAGTGCAGCGGCAGGGGTTGAAGCAGATCGTCGTGCAATTGCCCGGTGTCAAAGAGCCCAAGCGCGCCAGGGATCTGATCAAAGAGACGGCGTTGCTCGAATTTAAGATGCTCGATGAGGACAACCAGCCGAAACTCGATCTGCCTGCCCGTATTCCAAAAGATAAAGAATTGGATGTGCTGAAGCAGGTGGAGGGAAAATTGCCGGAAGGCGATCAGATCCTCTTTGAACGGGCGTTCGAAAAAGATAGCGGCCGTGAATATCGCATTCCCTATCTCGTGAAAAAGCGGGTCATGTTGACCGGCGATGTGTTGAGCGATGCACGGGTCTCGATCGGTCAATTCAATGATCCCTACGTGTCGATCACATTCGACGCGAAGGGAGGGCGGGAATTCGAACGGATTACAGGCGACAACATCAAGAAGCGAATGGCCGTAGTGCTCGACAACACGATCTACTCGGCACCGGTGATTCAGGACCGCATTACCGGAGGCCGCGCGCAAATCACTGGGACGTTCTCAACGCAAGAGGCGAACGACTTGGCCATCGTGCTCCGGGCCGGCGCCTTGCCGGCTCCACTCAAGATCATTCAAGACCTCACGGTCGGACCGTCGCTGGGGAAGGATTCGATTGAGAAAGGTGTGCAGGCCACGCTGTTTGCCGGTGCCATGGTGGTGGTGTTCATGATCGTGTATTACAGGATGTCCGGGGTGATTGCGGACTTTGCGCTGGTGCTCAATCTGTTGTGTTTGATCGGAGCCCTTTCTGCGCTGAACGCAACGCTGACCTTGCCGGGGATCGCCGGAATTGTGCTCACGATCGGGATGGGCGTCGATTCGAACGTTCTGATATTCGAGCGTATTCGTGAAGAGCTGCGACTGGGAAAAGCGGTTCGGCTGGCGGTGGACGGAGGATATGACAAGGCGATTCTCACGATTGTCGACTCTCATGTGACTACCCTGATCACGGGGGTGGCGCTGTTCCTCTTCGGCACGGGGCCGATCAAAGGATTTGCCGTGACCTTGTGTCTCGGAATCGGGATCAATCTGTTTACGGCCCTGATCGGTACCAAGGTCATCTTCGACCTCTTGAATCAACGACACAAAGTGGAACAGTTAAGCATCTAGGAGTCTGCGGAAAAACTATTGTGGTACGGTGAAAATTCGATGGCCTGCACATTTAGGGCAACAGGAGAACCGCGCGCAGGATGCTCAAAAAGGCCGTCCAGCAAGGCCGCAGCGAGCGAAGAGGCGAAGGCGTACGCTTCGGTACGTTGAGCTCCTGAGCGAAGTGAGAACGCCGCTGGCGAACTTTTTCAGCATCTTGCTAGTTCGAAGGAGCCGGCATGTTAGAAATCCTCGGGAAAACCGATATCGATTTCATGGGAAAGCGCCGCTGGGCCTTTATTTTTTCCGGCATCATGGTGGTGCTGGGAATTGTGGCGGTCATTCAGATTGCCAGGGGGTCGGCGAACCTCGGCATTGATTTTTCTGGCGGGACCGCGGTGCAGTTGAAGTTCGACCAAGCGATCCGGATCGACGAAGCGAGAAAAACCTTAGAGGCGAACGGCCTGGGCGATGCCGAGCTGCAAGAGTTCGGTCAGGAGAACAAACTCCTGATCCGACTAAAGGCTTCGACGACCATCGAGGAGAAGGTTGCTGAACGGGTCGTGGCGATCTTTACGAAGGAGTTTCCCTCGAACCATTTTGTAGTTGATTCCAGTTCGGAAATCGGACCGACCATCGGGCAGAAGCTTCAGCAGGATGCCCTCATCGCGGTCGTCATTTCCTTTGCCGGGATCATTTTCTACGTGGCGGCGCGATTCGAACTTCGCTTCGGCGTCGCCGCGGCCTTGGCGACTTTCCATGACGTGTTGGCGGTGTTGGGCGCCTTTTATGTGCTGGATAAGGAGTTTACCTTGCTCGTCGTGACGGCATTGCTGACGTTAGCCGGCTATTCGATGACGGATACGGTCGTCGTGTTTGACCGTATCAGGGAAAATCTCAGGATGCGGCGGCGGGATAGCGAAGAGACGATCATCAACAATGCGGTCAACCAAGTCTTGAGTCGCACGATCGTCACCAGTTTGACCGTCGTGTTGGTGCTGATTCCTCTGACGGTGGTCGGCGGGGAGGTCTTGCACGACTTCTCTCTCGCCCTGTTGTGGGGCGTGATCTTCGGGACCTATTCGTCTATCTTCGTCGCGAGTCCATTGCTGTTGCTCTGGCCGGGAGCGTCCGGGCGGCTGTTGAAGCGGAGTTAGCCAGCCGTCGGTTGCGGATAGGCACGGAGCTGCGACCGGGCCGTCCGGACGACTCAGCTGGTCGCTGGCACATCCATGACACTCTGGAGTCGGTCTCACAATCTCCAGCACAAGATCATCACGGCGATCGTGCTGGTCGGACTTCTGCCCCTAACCCTTCTGCTTGCGCTCACCTACGTCGAGGAGCGGCGCGCTCTTCGCGAGATGACCGGCGCCAACTTCAAAGAAGACGCCGTCGAAGCCGCCCGCCGCATTGAAATGCAGGTCAGTCGTGGGATGAACGAGGCCCAGCAGCTCGCCACGACCCCCCTTCTCCGAACCGGCGTCACCGAAGCCAACCGCACGTACGAGGGGAAGGATGCGCAAAGCATCCAGAGCATGATCAAGGATTGGCAGCAGCGGTGGCGTCAGCGGGATAAGCAAAGCGAATTTCCCCTCTTCATCAATCGCATCGTCACCAACTACCTCATTCGGTGGCACGATATCCGCAAAGCGGACTATGTCGGGATCTTGGTGACTGACCAGCAGGGGGCGCTGGTGGTCAGTTCCATACCACAAGTGGAGTATTTTTACGGGAAAACGCCGTGGTGGCAAGCGGTGGTGAAAGGAGGAAGCTTCAGGGGCTATGTGAGCGAGATCGCCTTTGATCCCGGTTTCGGGACTCACGTGGTCGTGGTAGCGGCGCCCATTCTGGACGACACAAAGGAGATGGTGATTGGGACGGTCACAATTCTGTTGCGTCGAGACACGATCTTCCATGCCATTGCCGACGTCACCATCGGGGCAACCGGTCACGCAATGTTGTTCAGTTCCGATGGTGTTCCTGTGATCTGTCCGGTCCTGAGCCCGGAAGAGCATACGGTAACGCCCGAGTTGATCAGTGCCCTTGGCGGGTTGAAAGCCGGTTGGACCGTTGTCGCAGACGATTCACATGGAGGCCGGAACGCTTTGGTCGGATTTGCCCCGGTCCGATTCGGCGAAAGTTTGGCCCCAGGGAGCCTCGGAGGAAAACAGTGGATCACCCTGGTACGGCAGGATCCCCAGGAGACCTACGCGCCGCTCGCCGAGCTTGTGGCGAAAGTGCTGCTCTATGGGTTGCTCGTGCTTGCCGTGCTGTGGGGGACCGGGGTGGTCGTCGCACGTCGGATCGCCCGTCCCATTCAGTTATTACACGACGGGGTGCGTGAAATCGGAAGCGGGCGATTGGACCGTCGATTGGAACTGAAGACCGGCGATGAAATTGAAAGACTCGCCGATGCATTCAACCAGATGGCGACGAATCTACAGCGATCGTTTGCACAGATCGAACAGCGCATGGTCGATGTGCACCGCTTAGAAGAAAGGTACCGCGATTTGATCGAGCATTCTCCAGAGATGATCTATCAATTGAACAGGAGTGGCGGATTCGTCCATGTGAACAAGACGGGGATCGAGAAGCTGAAATACACCCTTGATGAGATGCTGTCGATGCGGCTCTGGGACCTCGTGCCGCGTGGCCAGGAGCCACTCGTACTACAATATTTAGAACGATTGGTGGCGCAAGGGCGCAGTTCGATGGAGACGGTATTTCTGGCCAAGGACGGTCATCCGATCGACGTGGAAATTCACGCCACGGCGCTGATCGATCAAGAACGGGGCGGGCTGGTTCACTCGCGTGCATTTGTGCGAGACGTGACCGAACGGCACCAGCTTGAGCAACAACTGCAAGAATACACCACAAAGCTTGAACAGGCCGTGTCGGATCGGACGCAACAGCTCGTGGCTTCGCAGGCTCGCTACAAGGCGTTATTCGACTTGGTGGCGGATTCGGTGTTTATGGTGAATCCGAGTGGTATGATCGTAGCCGTCAACAAACGTGAAGAGCAGGCTCTGGGGTATGCAGAGGCGAACGTCGTCGGCCGCAGTCTGCTCGAAGTCGTTCTCTCCGACTATCACGACGCGTTGCGCGGATGGCTGAGCGACATCATTTCGGGGCAGCGGAAAGTGTCCACCCAGGAGATCATGGTGCGCCATGCCGGCGGGCTGGAGATTCCGGCGGAGATGGACTTGATCCGAGTCGGAGTGGCAGACCAACTGTTGGTGATGGTTCAGCTGCGGGATATTACCGACCGGAAGCGGCTCGAACGGCAGCTGGACACGTATCGAGAAGAGTTGGAGGATAAGGTACGAGAGCGCACGCGGGAAATTGAAGAGACCAAGCAGTATCTTGAAAATCTGCTTGAGAACGCCAACGATGTCATTTACACCCTCGATACCGAGCAACGGTTCACCTACGTCAACAGCAAGATCGAAGCATGGGGCTACCGGAAAGACGATCTGCTCGGGCGTCCGTACCTCGCCCTTCTCTCCAAACGCCATCGAGGGAGACGTCTCAAGAGTACCTTGGATATCGGTGCGAAGCAGGTCTATGAGGTCGAAGTGGTGACTCGCACTGGAGAACCGAGGACCGTGATGGTGAGTGTCTCCCCGCTGCATGGTGTTGAGGGAGCGATCCTGGGTGTGCTGGGTATCGCTCGTGACATGACCGAGACCAAGAAACTGGAGCAGCAGATCAGGAATTCGGAGAAGCTGGCCTCGGTTGGAAAGCTCGCCGCAGGGGTGGCACACGAAATCAATAATCCCCTGGGGGGCATCCTCAACTGCCTCTACAACTTGCGGAAAGGGACGCTGTCGCCGAGCCGGCAAGAAGAATATCGGGTGTCGATGGAAGACGGTGTGCGGCGTGTGCAAACGATTGTTCGGCAGCTCCTCGATTTCTCCCAGCAGCATGAGCCGGCGTTTGCGCTGACGGACATCAATCATGTCGTGGATCGGGTGTTGGTCTTGACGACGCACCTATTTGCCCCGAACCGAATCGTGTTGGAAACGGGATTCGGTCAGGGGTTGCCGAATTTCATGGTCGATCGGCACATGATTGAGCAGGTGCTGATGAACCTGATATTGAATGCGGTGCAAGCGATGAAAGACGGAGGGGGGCTGACGATTCGAACATCCGTGGTCGAAGGGGTCTGCCTGATTGAGGTTCGCGATACGGGATCGGGCATTCCGCCGGCGGTCCTGCCGAGGATCTTCGATCCTTTCTTTACGACCAAGAGCGAAGGCGAAGGAACGGGACTCGGCCTGTCGGTCAGTCTGGGCATCGTCGAGCGCCACGGAGGAAAGATCTTGGTGGACAGCGAGGTCGGGAAGGGGACAACCTTTACCCTCTGTCTTCCTGTTTCCCGGGAACGTTCGTTGATGGAGCGGGTGTCATGAAGGGGCTCAGTATCCTACTCGTCGATGATGAGCCGCTGATGCGGCTTTCGATGGTTGATGCATTGGAGGCGATCGGCCATGACGTCGAAGCGGCTGCATCCGGGACGGAAGGTATCGAATCCATCCGCCAACGGCCATTCGATCTGGTGATCACCGATCTGCGGCTGCCCGGCACGGACGGGCTCACGGTGCTCAAAGCGGCCAAAGAACAGTCGCCCCACACGGAGGTCGTGGTGATTACCGCACACGGATCGGTGGAAACGGCGGTCGGCGCGATGAAGCTCGGTGCCTTCGACTACATCACGAAACCGTTCCAGATGGACGAATTACTGTTGATCGTCGAGCGGTTGGGCCGCGTCGTGACCTTGCGGCGCGAAAATCAAGATCTCAAAGCGGTACTGGAGGACAAGTTCAGTTTCGGGGGCATTCTTGGTGTGAACAGCCAAATGCGAGCCGTACTCGAGAAGATCAAGCTGGTGGCAGAAACGGATTCGACGACGCTGATTCTTGGAGAGAGCGGAACCGGCAAGGAACTGGTCGCCAATGCCATCCATCAAAACAGCGCCCGAAGCCACTACCCCTTGATCAAAGTGAGCTGTGCGGCGCTTCCAGAAACATTATTAGAAGCGGAACTCTTCGGCCATGAGAAAGGGGCGTTCACTGGGGCGCTACGTCAGCGGCGTGGGCGGTTTGAGCTGGCCCATCGAGGCACGTTGTTTCTCGATGAAATCGGAGAAATCTCGCCGGTCATCCAGGTGAAGTTATTGCGGGTGCTCCAGGAGCGGCAGTTTGAACGCGTCGGAGGGAACGACACGATAAACGTCGACGTGCGTCTGGTCTGTGCGACCCAGAAAGACCTGCGGAAGGAAGTCGCTCAGGGGCGGTTTCGAGAGGATCTTTTTTATCGGCTCAATGTCGTGCATGTGGTGATTCCGCCGTTGCGTCAACGGCAGGAAGACATCATGATCATTGCAGAGCATGTCCTGAAGACGTGCTCCGGCAAGATGAATAAGACGTTGAAAGGATTTTCTTCCGTGTCGCGTGAGCTCTTCTTGCGCTATTCATTCCCCGGAAACGTGCGGGAGTTGGAGAACATGGTTGAGCGTGCGGTGGCGCTGGGGCGGGATCGTGAAGCGATCCAACCGTCCGATCTGTGCGGGTTCCAGTCCTGTCCGTATACAGGCGGGGAAGCGCAAGAATCTTGCGGATTCTGCAGCGAAGGGCTGACGGGGCAGAAGCGCGAGGACCGTCCGCTGACCTCGCTGGCGACGGCGCGGGAACAGTTCGAGAAAGACTATATCCTGTCGGTGTTGGAGCGAGTGGACGGCAGCCGCACGACCGGCGCAAAGATCCTTGGCCTCTCGCGAAAAGCCCTGTGGGAGAAGTGCAAGCGCTACGGCATTCCGTCGAATAGAAGCGGGTCGGATGCCAATGACGAAGACGAGTAGGGAGCGGCCAGGTGCCCTTCTTGCTCGCAGAACGCGCACGATAATAATGTGCTCGTTCGATGCGCGCAGTAAAGGGCAGCCTTGGCCACTCCCTTTAAGAGAGGTATAAGGAGTCGGAAGGCCCTCGTTGGACACATGCAGTTGCGAGTCGGTCACGTCGCCGCGAATTCAAAGAGTTCGGGAGTAGACTCGCCTTTCAGTGGAGTGCTGAGACTACCGTGCTACTCTGCACGGGTAGTCCGCAGCAGACTTATTAGTTAGCCCGACAGAGCCCAAATGAACGTCCGAGACTACTTCGAATCGCTCGGCCATGAACTCGACGCGCTTAAACACCGGGTGAGGTACCTGATTGCAGAGACGAATTGGCAGACCGATGGCGAGTGGAAGGAAAGCGTGCTTCGTCAGGTGCTACGCCGCCATCGTGGGCCGTGGTTTCGTCGTTGATCGCGAAACGGCGAGCCACCAAATTGATATTCTGATCCGCGACGGCTCCAAGCCAGTGCTTTTCCGAGACGGCGACCTAGCTCTTGTGACACCGGACGCCGTGTTGGGCCTCATCGAGGTTAAGTCTCGAGTAAGCCCGGGGAGCTTTGCCGAGGCAGCGCGACGGCTGGCTAGCGATTTCGGCTTGGTACGGCTTCATGCCAACACTCGGGCCTTTGCCGCTGTGTTTGCGTACGAGGCAGAGGCGGCTGATCCGATGCGGTATTTGGAATGGACCTCAGCTGCCGCTGAACACTGGAACAATAGGCTCGATTTTTCCGCGATCGGTCCTGATCGTTTCCACAAGTACTGGAACGAAGACCCCGAGAGGCCTCAGAAACCCTATTCTTCGTGGCACTCATATCATTTGCCCGGGCTCGCGCCAGGTTACTTCATCCACAATGTGGTCGACGCAGTCAGTCCGGAGTCCGTGTTTCGCAACACAGATGTCTGGTTTCCAACCACCTACAAGGAACCGTACCGTGACGGTGTCATTAGAGCGGCATGGGGCGACCCGGCGGGCTAACAACCGAATGGAGCCGACGCGGCGGTTGTTAGTGCCATCATGTCGCTGCGCCGCGCGGCTCATTCGTAGGCGTTAGGAAGAAAAACAGGGACACGCTCCATTGTCGATTATGCGAAGGAGGTGCGAGGGGTTTAAGACAATAACTGCCTAAGTAACACACTGAACGTGGCGATGCGTTAAGGCGACAGGCTTGTAAGCGGCCTGTCGCCTTTCTATTTTTATTAGCTGAAGATTTACTGGCTGGGGTGGCATGCCCTGAAGCGTAATTCGCCGCAGGAACGGGGTGCCCATCGAGACTTTGCCAGGAAGGAAAGCGGAAACTGACTGAGTCTGCGAAGGAATTTCTGAAGGATTCCGCCTGGCAAAGCCCGAAAGGGCCGTTCCGGGAGGCGTTGGAGCGGAAGGGCCATGCCACCCCACCTCCGTAGGAGCCTTTTTGTTTAGGATACGGATGATGAGGGTAGTAAGGTTACCCTTGAGGTTCCGCTCCGCCTTCCCACAGTTTCACCGTGCGATCCCATGATGCACTGGCCAGTTTCATCCCATCCGGTGACAGGGTAATGCCTCGAATGCCTGCTGTATGGGCCTTAAGGGTTCTGAAGCAACGGGCGTTCGACAAGTCCCAAAACCGAATCGTCGCGTCATCGCTGGCGCTGATGAGCACCTTGCTGTCTGACGTGACGGCGAGCGAGCGCACCCAGCCGGTATGGCCTTTCAGTGTCCGTTGTTCCGCCACGTGGGGCATGTCGAACAACTTGATCGTCTGGTCACGGCTCCCGGTGATCAGCAGTTTGGCATCGGGGGTAAAGGCCATCGCGCCGATCCAATAGTCCATCGGCTTTTGAAATCCGCCGTCGTCTTCGACAAAGTACCCGCGTGTTTCACTGGTATCATCGTCGCTCTGTTTCCAGTGTCCGTTATGCAGGATTTTTTCCTCTCCGCTGGGTAACACTTCCCAGAGCTTGATCTTGCCGATATCCGTTCCGCTGGCGAGGTGCATCCCGTCCGGCGAAAAGGCGACGCAGACCGACCAGTGGTGGTCGTACTGGTCCTTGCCGAGGAGGGTCATGAGCTCGGTGCCGGTAGTGACTTCCCAAATCTTGATGTCTTTGTTGTGGCTGCCGCGTGCCAACATGAGGCCGTCGGGCGATAGAGAGAGGCTGACGACATTGTGGTCATAGCGTGTGAAGAGGAGCTTCTTCGATTCGCCGGTGTTCGGATTCCACAGCCGGATGGTACGGTCCTCGCTGGCAGTGGCCAACGTCTGGCCGTCCGGCGTGAAGATGACAGATCGGATGTCTGCCGTGTGTCCCCTGAGTGAGCGCAGGAGGCGTCCGGTTTCAATATCCCACATGCGGACGAGCCGGTCGACTCCTCCGCTGGCAAGGGTCAACCCGTCCGGGGCGAAGGCCACCGACCAGACTCCATGCGAATGGCCACGAAACGTGGTCAGCTCCCGTACTCCCGTCTTCCAGTATTCGAGGAAATCGATTGGTGCGGTGCCCGTTCCCAACGGCGATGGTGTGAGCGGGGAGGGAGCGGGGGCCAGTTGGAAAGAAGTGTGATCAGCCATCTTCAAGAATCCCTACGACTAGAAAAAGGTAAAGCGGCTTACGGCGACAGGCTTGATTGCAAATCGGCGATTCGTGCCGGTATAATTCTTGTCGGCTTGGGGTGATCGTAAGAGAAGCTTTGTCATCAAGTCAAGCAGGCTATGAGAGCCGGTTCGCGCTCCCTCATCGGGGCGTGCCGGCGCAGCCAGACCGGATTGGACGATCAAGGACTAGTATGGATCTTCGTTTTCAGCCCGCATTGCTGCAAGAGGTCATTGACTCGTTCGTCGAAAAGACGGAACGGGAGGGCGACCCCACCTATTATAAAGAGTTCCACGAACTAGCCGACCCGATCTACGAGAAGTTTACACTTGATGATCGTGAGAGTGAGTTCAAGAAGCTCTACCAGTATATGTTCGGGACCTGGGGATTTTCCGACATCATCCGTGATGCCTTCAACGAATATCCTTTGGTGAAGGAGCGAGTCGGAATCGTGCTCGTCAAGGGGGTGCTCAAGGAAGATCAGGAAGGCGTCGATATTCTCAGGAAGTGGGGATCCGTCGAACACGGGCTGGCTCGAGAGTTCGAAGAAAAAGGGTTGAAAGGCGTCGGGATCAAGCTCATTCCACGCCGGTTCTACGATCCGGCGCTCACGCGCTATTGCCGCCATGAGTTGTTGCATATCTCGGACATGCTGGATCCGGTCTTTGGGTACGATCCGGATACCAAGGTCGGGCAAAATCCAGGCGAGGAAACCCTCATTCTCCAACGCTATCGCATCTTGTGGAGTCTCACCGTAGACAGTCGACTGACTGTAGCCGGCAAAGAGCCGATGCTGAGGAAGGAAGACCGATTCAAAGAGTTTCGTTCCTGGTATCGCAAGATTCCCGCCCCACAATTGAAATCGGTGTTCGAAGGGTTGTGGCAGACGAGTTTCTTTACCCACTCGGAATTGATCGAAATGGCTTCGGACACCTTGCGCGTGATGGACCGTGCCGTGGATGTCGAGGGGGGCGAGGTTCCGGAGACGGAAAATAAGGTGATGTTGATGCCGGGATTTCCCTGTCCTCTGTGCAGGTTCCCGACCTATTCGTGGGTCGAAGATATGGGCAACAAGATCGAGACCTATGTGCTCGATTTCATCCGCGAGAATCACCCTGGCTGGGATATCGAATTCGGGGCCTGCGACCGCTGCGTCGAGGTCTACAAGCTGCGCGCCGACGGCGTCATGTAACGGTGCACCACTGTGGCTACCGATTCTCCATACGGACGTCGCGACTTCCTTAAGGATTCTGTCGTTTCCGTTGCCAAAGCGGCACAGGAATTTGCCAAGCACCAAGATGCCGTGCCGGAACAACCGGCTCGGGCACCGGTGCGGACAGATTGGTTGCGTCCTCCCGGGGCTGTTGACGAGACGCTGTTTTTGGAGCGATGCACAAAGTGCGGCGACTGCGCCAAGGTCTGTCCGTATGGGTCGATTACGTCACATCCGCAGAACGGAACACCGGTGATTTTTGCGGATCAAATGCCGTGCTATCTCTGCGAGGATGTGCCCTGCATTGCGGCCTGTGCCACCGAGGCGTTGCTCCCTGTCGCAGGACGTGAGCAGATACGAATGGGGCTCGCGGTTGTCTCGCACAGAGTCTGCACCGCGGGGCAGGGGTGCCATGCCTGCGCATCTAAATGTCCCACGGATGCCTTATCGATGGATTTTGACCGGCAGCGTCTTGTCGTGACGACCGAGCGTTGTGTCGGATGCGGGCTGTGCGAACAAGTGTGCCAGACAGTGAACGATCACGTGGCCATTCGCGTCACACCGTTTAGATTGTTGGCGCAGTCGCTCTCGTAATTCAGAAGTACAGGTCTGAATGCAAGAAGGAAATTGAAGAGAAGTGGTGCGAATCGCGCGAGAGAATAATTTGAGAAATCATCGACTTAGATTATCTCTTGCGAAGGGGAAGATCGCGCTTGACAACCACTGGGCCTGTACCTACCATACGAGAGCCTTTGCCGAAGGTTTGACCTCAAGTGCCCAGAAAATTCAAGTGGGCAACAGGGTAAACTGAGGAGCTGATTCTCATGATGAGTAAACAGCCGGTGCAAACAAATTCTCCGGCCGTGGCCACGGTCACTCCGACTTCGCCGTCCATTAAAGATTCACCCGCAGTCGAACGCGCCCTCAGTCGCAGTAAGCTCTATCTCCTTGTGTCGTGGAGCCTACTCTATCCTGAAGACGACGAGTTTCTCGATTACGTCCAGTGCGGAGAGTTCGTCGAGGATGGGCGAGCGGCGATCGAAGCCTTGGACGCGGCACTCGATGGCATCGGCGGTGAACGGGCCAAGCAAAAGTTGGTGTTGCTGCGCAAGCAGTTCGATCAGATCGAGAAAGTAGTCGCGTCTGAATGTGTCAACTGGCAACTCAGCGATCTACAGGCCGAGCATCGCCGAGTGTTCAGTAATGTCATCACCCTCGATTGCCCCCCCTACGAAACACTCTTCGGAAATGACCACGTGTTTGCTCAATCGCAAGTCATGGGCGATATCGCCGGATTCTATCGTGCGTTCGGGGTGGAATTGTCCAAGGATATCCATGAGCGACTGGATCATTTGAGCGTCGAATTCGAGTTCATGCATTTCCTGGCCTACAAAGAATCCTATTCCCGCTGTCACGATGGAGCGGACAAGACTCAGATCGTCCTGGACGCGCAGAAAAAGTTTGTTAAGAATCATATCGGCCGGTGGGTCCCGCTGTTTTGCCGGATGTTGGTCAAGAAAGCTGCTTCCGGTTTGTACAAACACGTGGCGGACTTGATGGCAGAGTGGATGGATTTCGAGGCCGCGTTCCTGGGCGTCATTCCCCAGCCTTACTCGGAAACCGATTATCGCCCGGCGACGTTTAATTCACCGGAAGGCCAAACGTATGAGTGTGGTGCCCAGGATCAGGGAAATGAACTGAGTCTGTTGCTGAACGAAGTCGGCGCAGAATCTTATTTGGACAAGAAGGATCAAGGCAAAGACAAGGAGGAGGAGGGACCGGTCGGAACCGCCTAACCTTTGTCCGTATCCATGAAGGTCTCGATGTGTTATTCGTCAGCAGTTATCTTAGGCCATCGCTCTTGATTTTTTTTATAGAGAAGAGGAATATCCTATGAAAAATGTTGAGCAGCCTAAAGAAGTAAAGCAGTCACAGAGCAAGCTGATAAGGATTGGCATTCTTCTCGCTTCATTGATCGTTGGCGTGATTTTGGCCCTCTTTACTATACTCTCTCCGCCTTGATCGTTGGCGCGATATTGATCTTACTTTTTTTAATCGAGAGGAGGGGTATCCTATGAGAGTAGTGCAGACACACAGCAAGCGTGTGGTGTTTGGCATTCTTCTCTCTGCGTTGATTGTTGGCGTGATGCTGACGATCGGGCGGGTTCCGTTGGCTGTCAGCCAGCCGGTGACGATTCCGGCCAAGATGATCAAGGGAGCGATCCCGATGGATGGTGCGAACCCAGTCTGGGAGAGCGTGCCCGGGGTGATTGTTCCGTTGAGCGGGCAGCTGATCACTACGCCGATGCACCCGAATATTTCGGTGAAGTCGGTGTTTGTGAAAGCTATGACCAACGGCAAAGAGCTCGGTTTGCGCATAGAGTGGAGCGATCAGACCAAGAACGATACGACCATTGGTCCCCAGGACTTCCGGGATCAGGCGGCGATCATGTTCCCAGTCAACACGGCTGGAGCGCCACCCTTCCAGTGCATGGGGCAGTCAGGCGGCACCACCAACATTTGGCGGTGGAACGCAGAGTGGCAGAAGGACCTCGGCAAGGATAGCGCGGGCATCTGGGACGTGGACGACCAATACCCCGGCATATTCTGGGACTACTATTTCGAGGAGCCGGCGGGCGGCGTGACTTATCCGGACCGGATCGGTCGGAGCCTGGGGCCCTTCAATCCTGGCATCTGGTCGGGCAACATCATGTCCGATCCGACGTTGCGCGTGAGTTCGGTTGAAGATCTGAATGCCAACGGCTTCAGCACCCTCACGACGCAAGCGCATCAGGATGTCATCGGAAACGGTGTGTGGGAACCTTCTGGTTCCGTCAAGGGCGGTGGATACTCTGGCCCAACCTGGCGTGTAGTGGTGAAGCGCACGTTGGAAACCAGTGATGCCAACGATACCCAGTTCAAGACGGGAATGTCTGTGCCTATCGCGTTTGCGGTGTGGGACGGTAACAACATTGAACGTAACGGCATGAAGGCGCTCTCCACCTGGTTTACCCTGAAGCTGTAAATTGAGAGAACCGGTCTCTGGAAGGGGCAGCTTGTCCCTCTAGATAGAGAAGGAATAGCGTAACGAGAACACCCCAGTCCGGCGTCAAGCCAGGTTGGGGTTTCTCATTTGTGCGCCGAACTACTTCTGCGCGCGGAGTCCCTGCACCACCTTCTTCTCGAGGTCGGCCCGGTGAGCGAAGGTCTCGAGCGGCGTCACCTTCCACTGCATGATGCCCCAGGCGGGAAGCGCACGAACGAGTTCAGTCACCTCATCTTTCGACTTGGCTCCAACCACGAACGCCCCGGCGAGAGTACTGCTGGCGATCCCTCCCGCACGGACCTTGCCATCCTTCCCCAGACTCTCGAGGGTTGGGATGACGAGTTTGTCGAGCAGCTCGATCGTCTGCTCGCGGCTCGTCGGAGCTCCTGCTTGGGTCGCCTCGAACTCGACCAGATAGAGCATATCCATGATCGTGGCGTTGCGCTCAAGTTCATGAAGCACAACGTCCCGCCTCGCGCCACCTTCGCCAAATACCGGTAGAAGAGGCAGTGCGACGGCTATTGCGATAACCAGAACTCCTGTCAGCACCACGGCTATTGATTTCCTGAATAGTGTCATAGGCTTCACTCCTTCCCCAAAGTGACGACACAACCTAATTTTATTTTATTCTAGGTGCCAAGGAATATGAAAGTCCAATTGAAAATGGGAGGAAGAACCTCCAAGGTGAGCATGCCCCACCCGTTTCGAGCTGTCCGCTATTTTGGGGGAGGATCAACCAGCAGTGTCCACTAAACCGGGGGAATTCCATTGACTTGCGAGTCGAGTAGAAGTTAGATCAAGTGTGAGTAAATGAGCGCAAGATCGATCTGCTATACGACTGTTTTACAACCGCATGATTTGACATCCAATCCGATTCATCGGGGTAACCCAAAACCGACAAAGTAGACCGCCCGCCACTTGAGATACGAGTCCGTTCCTCAAGTTATTTGTGGCTCAGTTTTTGGGTTTTGGACCCCCGGTCTTGACATTTCTTTCTCCTAAAGCCCAAATTAAATGGTTAACTACAGCCTCCTGAGCACGCTGCCAAGAACGAGAGGATGCCGCGCGATGGACCGATGGGCCGCACAGTGGGGAGATCGGCTTCGCATTCAGCACAAGGTATGGGTGGTGCTCCTGCTGCTTTGTGTGCCGCTCAGCGCAGGCATTGCAATTCACCTGTATGTTGTCCAACAGCTGCTTGCGCTCCAACAACAACGGCAAGAGCTCATGCTGGCTGATGAGCAGGTACTTGTGCTGGGGCGACTCGCCATCGACATTGAAGACGGCTTTCGCGGCTATGTCTTGACGCAGCAACCCGCATTTCTTGCTCCACTGGCTGAAGCAGAAGCGAAGCTCGACCAGGCGTTGTCGGATGCCACACAGTCACTCGCGAGGCTATCGGGTTCTCCGACCAGTCTCGCGCCGATCGCACAACAACTGAAAGACCTTCTGCGATCGAAGCATGAATTGATCGTAGACATTCAGAAGGGACCGGCGGGCAAGGCGTTAGCGTACGTGCGGTCGGGTGAAGGGCTCCGACTGTCCGATCTCCTCCGCGAAGACTTCAGGAACGTCGAAGATAGTCTGAAGCGGCAGCGAAATTCGTTGAACGAACAAGCGGATGCGTTGTCGCAGCGGACGTTTGTGGGGCTGTGGATCACGCTGGCCGGTGTGGTTGCGTTGGGATGGATTGTCTCGCGCATACTGGCTCGCTCTCTCACAGATCCGATCACGCGGCTGCAAACCGCCACTGCAAGGATCGGAGCGCAAGTCGATGTGGCGGAGATCACCGAACTGTTGGCCACTGGTCGAGGAGCGAAGGACGAACTCGGTCAGTTGGCAGAGGCATACCTCGCCATGGCTCGCCGCATCGAAACGAACATCCAAGAGATCGAAGCGCTCGACACAATCGGCCAAGAAGTCAACACCATCGGCTCGGACGATCTGGCAGGCGTGCTCCGGCGTATTACGGACCGGGCAGTGGAATTGGTGCAAACGGATATCTGTCTGGTGCTCCTTCGCGATGAACGAGTGGGTTGTTGGATTGTTGAAGCTGCATCCGGCGAATGGAACGACCGTTTGAAGAAATTGGTCGTGCCGTGGGAGGAACTTCCGGTCAGTGTTCAAGCGTTTGAGACGCGCGAGGAGGCCATCGGGGAACGGTTTCGTTCGGATGAGTGGCCGCAGATGGTCCGGTACAACTTGATCTGGGACAGTATGCTGGCAATTCCACTGTTGGCGCAGGGGATTCCGTTCGGTGTTCTGTCGTTTCTGAACGAGCGGCCCCGGGCAGCGCATGAGTGGAATCAGCGCCTGGCTGAAGGATTGGCCCTGGAGGCTGCACTGGCCATCTCAAATGCACGGCTGCACGAAGCGGCACAACAGAAGCAGCGGGGCTTGGTGACGCGCCTTCGACAGCTCGAGCATCTGGCGGAAACCTTGGCTCATGATCTCAAGGGGCCCGGGGCTCGCATGGAAGAACTCGTACGGCTGCTGGTCCAGCAGGACAGTGGGCAATTCGATGACCGGACGAAGCGGTGGTTATCTCTGATCGAAGAGAATAGTAGGGATCTTGTGCAACGAGTGGAAGGAATCTTGACCGTGGCTCACGTGGGTGCTGATCAGGAGGCCATCACGGCTGTCGATCCAACTGCGATTGTTGGTGAGGTGTTGAAAGCCCGAGCTGATGAGATCGGGCGGCTTCATGCCGTGGTACACGTTGAAGCAGGTTTACCGCTCGTCGCCTGTCACGGTGCCTATCTCCGGCAGATCTTCGATAACCTCGTCTCGAACGCACTCAAATTCACTCGAGAAGGAGACTCACCCGTGGTGAGGATCAGCGGGCATGTACAAGGTCCTATGGTGGCTTTCTCTGTGGAGGATGACGGGATCGGGATCCCTTCGACCCAACGCACTCGAGTGTTTCAGCCGTTTGTCCGTTTGTTGATGTCTGAGGCACCGGGCGACGGGATCGGCCTGACCATCATCCAACGCATCGTGGAACTGTATGGCGGCAAGGTGTGGATCGACGGAGCCGAGGGGCCGGGCTGCACCGTACAATTCACGATCCCAAGTTTTCAGGAGCAAGAGGAAGCCTCGAATGCCAGGATGCAGGCGTCAAGGGTTCCCGATGTGGTTGATGTCCTCCGGCGAGGGGTTCTGTGAGGAAGGGGGAGACGATGACACGTGGCGGAGTTTCCGACATGCGATCGACCAGAGCCAAATCTAAAGCGCCGTTCACGATCCTGATCGTCGAGGACAACTCAACGGATGTTGAGTTGATGCTGCACGCCCTTGAATCGGCGGATCTGAAACCCCTCGGGGGAGATTTCGATATGGAGGTTCGTGCCACGGCAGAAGGGGCCTTGCAATTGCTCGGGGAACGGGCCGTCGATCTTGTGCTGACCGACATGGTGTTGCCGGGAATGGATGGGTTGGATCTCGTCAGCCGCATTCAAAGGATCGATCCCAACTTGCCGGTCCTGGTGGTGACGCGGATGAACACGGTCCCTCTGGCTGTGGATGCGATGCGGCGAGGCGCCTTCGACTACCTGCTGAAACCGGTCAATGCAGAAGACTTGGGGGTGCGACTTCATCGGGCGATTCGAATCTCTGAAATCCTGCGGCGGCATTCGGTTTACGAACAACAGGACCGGCAGGAGTTCGAAGTCAATAGTTTCGTGGGGAGTGGCGTCGCATTCGAGCAGATTATGCGGAGTATTCGTGAGGCGGCCCAGGTCCGTTCGACGGTCTTAATAACCGGCGAAACCGGAACGGGAAAGGGGATGATTGCACGGGCGATCCATCAGCAGAGTCCTGAATGCAATCGGCCGTTTCAAGTGATCGATTGTACGACCGTTCCCGAGGGGATTATGGAATCCGAGCTGTTCGGGCATGTACGGGGCGCCTTCACCGGCGCGATCGTCGATAAGCCGGGGCTCATTGAGTTAGCGAACGGCGGCAGTGTTTTCCTCGACGAAATCGGGGAGCTTCCCCTTTTCCTTCAAGCGAAACTGCTGCGCGTCCTAGAGGAAAGCGAGGTGCGTCCTGTGGGGGGAACCAGAGTTCGCCGGATAGATATGCGCTTTATCGCTGCGACCAACCGAAATCTCGAAGCGCGAGTACGTGAGGGGACCTTCCGGAAGGATTTGTACTATCGGCTCGCAGTCGTTTCGATTCGTGTGCCCCCGCTACGCGAGCGTCGCGAGGACATTCCCGTTATCGCACGCCATTTGCTCAGCCGGCTGGTTCAATCCATGGGTAAGGCACAGTGCCATTTTGATGAAGATGCGGTAGGGGTACTTGTGTCCTATTCCTGGCCTGGAAATGGGCGCGAACTCCGCAATGTCGTGGAACGGATGGTCATGCTCGCGACCGACGACATCATTCGGGCGCGCGATGTCCGAAGCATGCTTCCACAGAGTGAGGCTGAAAGTCTCGCATCAGTCGACCCGAGTCTGACCAACCTTCCATACATGGAAGCGAAGGAGCGAGCGCTCGAAGAGTTTTCGAAGTCCTACCTGCGTGTCAAACTGGCGCAGCATGGAGGTGTCATCACGAAGGCCGCTGAACACAGCGGCATACCACGGCAACATTTCTCGCTGCTCATGAAACGATTTCTTGGAGGCGAGGGTATCGAGAATCAGTAGCATCTGTCCCACACCCGTAACAATCCTACCGTTCGCTGACCTCGTCCTCTGTTCATTCCCGCGATCATGTTTCTTCTTCGTAGCAGAATCATTACGTGAAGTGATTTGGGATTCATTCTGCCAAGGTCGTCTTGCATATTATCGTTGACGAATACGCGGATATGCGAACGTAACAAATTAATATATTGGCTGAAATAGCCTATTTATCAGATGGCGCATATCATCATATTCGATTAGCGAAACAAGTTCTGTTTTCCCTTTCCCAATACCTTTTCGCAATTCTATTTTTATCCGTTTTATTTCAATCTGTTAACACGCACGAGCTTGATGGCGCCAAGCTACTCTCAGTCTGGCAACCCTCTTGCTGTGTCTGTAGCCCGAGTTGGTGGGATGGCCGGTATATTCATGGCATTGCGTCAGACTCTTAAGAGCGAAGGCAGGGAAGCTAAATTTCCGCTGTGCGTCTGAGAATGCGCGTGGGCTTGCGTGAGCCCTCAACTGTAGGAGGTGTGACCCATGTTTTTGTCACGGAGGCAGTTCTTAAAAGTCTCGGCGGGGACGGTCGCCGCCGTGGCCGTGGCGGACAACGTCCTGGCGTTGACCGCACTCCAGCCGGTCATCGAAGTCGGGAACCCGTTGGGGGAGTATCCGGATCGGTCCTGGGAGCGGGTCTATCACGACCAGTATCGGTACGATTCGTCCTTTACGTGGGTCTGTTCCCCGAATGACACGCACGCCTGCCGCGTCCGGGCCTTCGTCCGCAACGGCGTCGTGATGCGGGTCGAACAGAAC
>DASYVB010000160.1:0-16270 GCA_036000525.1 Nitrospiraceae bacterium
CAATTCTGTCAACGGTGAAATAATCCCATGCCGGAACGGTGGCGCAAACACACAACACAGGCATTTCGATTTTGGCACCAAATGCTCGTCGCCTCTGATGAAGCACCGGCGACGCGAGGGCACTACAGCGGCCTCATCACCCATCTTCAGCGCTTTGAAAAGCAGACGAGAGAGACATTCCAATTCGTGGTCAACCGGGGAGCCGACCCTGTCTATCTCCTGCATGTCCTAATCCAGCTCTGTGATGAGGAGCGCGTCTCGCAGCGTGTGGGGTTTCCACAAGTGCGGACCCAGGAGAAGTCTGGTTCCCTGGCCAATCCTCGAGATTTCCACTTCGTCACCGAATCGGAGTTCAAAGACATGGAAGCGGCCCTGTCCAAGTTCGAGAAAGCTGGGCACCCGGTTGATCAACTCTTGCTCGGATTTCTCAGGCAGGGATTCGAGTCGCTTCCCGAGCCACCGGTCGTCCCTGGAGTCAGGCTGGAGAAGGCGATTTTCCACACGGAGTTTACTTTCCCGAACGTTGATCCGGTCCCTAATAAAGGACGGCGCGGCGAGCATTACTTCAATACCGCCATGGTCTTGCTCGCTCGTCATATGGAACGACCTAAGCCACATGGGGCCTGGTACACCTCCATTTCGCATCTGCTGAATGCCTTCTGCCCGGTTACCTATGAGTCTTCGCCCCTGTCGAACGCCACGGTGCGTCAGCGCATTTTGTCGGTGGAGGACCGTGTCCAGGAGTACTGTGAGGCGTTTGAGCGGTGTTTCGAAGGCTCGAAGCGATTACTCCACCACTATCCCATCCCCTTCAATCCCTGGACCGCCTAGTCCCCTGCCCCGCGCGTAGAAAACACACCGCAGAATTCTACGGTATGACGCCACCCCGATGTCGCGCTAAAAGGATGCGGGCATAGAACCCTGACTGATTCTCCGGTCAGGAAACGTGGAGGTTTCACCATGAGACGAACACGACGCAGCGTCAGTAAAAAACGACGGTCGCCGCTCTGGGAATTCATGGATGAATTCGGCGACTGGGAACCCGATCCAGTCAGCGTTGAGCTCTATCGCCTCGGGCCGCAGGGTCAACGCCGCTTTCTGGCCACCTTGGCGTCGTACGAGCGCACCTTAGAAGAAGTGATGTACCGATTCGGCGGTGGCGAGTATCAGATCGTGGCGCGCTATCGAGGCCGGGTGATGGTCACGCCAGTGTTTGCGATTGAGGGCCCGCCCATCGATCACAGGACGTAATCATTCTTTGATCTGTCCCCAACTCTATGGCTCAGGTAGCACGATCCCAAGAGGTTTTATTTACCAGAGTGGCGGATCATTGGATCTAGTATCCTCATGAAACGTGAAGTTTCAGATGATTCAGAAGAGCACGGCGAGTCCTCTCAGGGATGGCCGCCAGATCTGTTTGACGAAATAGTCGACTTATTAGCGGAAGCATTGGTACTTGATTATCAAGGGATTAGGGGAAATACGGTCAATTCCCCTCCCCGAACTAACCGAAATTAAACTGTTCAGCATCTAGCAATGGTCTGTCATCTTAGTGTAACTAAACAAACAAGAATCATGAACATCACACCTGGCACCGTAGTTAGGCTCAAGACGGATAATGGTCTCGCTATCGGACTCGTTAAGGGACCTGCTTTTTACGATGTCAAGAATACCGAGACTGGTGAGTACCTTCAAAAGAAGGAGCCCTTCACGCTCGTGTACGTCCCTGGTATCGGTGACGCAATGGCGTGGCCTCGAAACATAGTGGCCGTAGATCCACCTTGCTTAGAGTGCAATGGAACAACATGGCACTGGAGAGGAGAAGATCCTTTCTTTCAGATGAGATCCTATGTGCGAATTGCAGCCCGCCCCTCCTGACCAAGCAAGAAATTCGCAGTGCCGGTGAAGAGATTATCGAACTCTTAGTCAACAAGGATAGTCGGTTCACAAGTTTCAAGGACGTGTTTGATGAATGGTGCGAGCACGAGTGGCCTTGGATTCAAAAAAAACTACTAGCGCTCTGGCTGCTCTTGCTGAGTGATACAGGCGATTTTGAGGACATTCTGTTTTCCCCTGCCGATCAGGCATGAGATAAAACATGCTCGCTGCTATTTACGCCAGGAAATCGACGGAGCAGAGCGGAGTTAATGACGAAGAGAAGTCTGTCACTCGTCAGATCGAACACGCCAAAGCCTACGCTGTTCGGAAGGGCTGGACAGTTGCGGAGGAACATATCTACGTAGATGACGGAGTTTCTGGTGCCGAGTTTGTGCGGCGGCAAGGTTTCCTCAGGCTGATGAACGCGCTTAAGCCTCGCCCACCATTCCAATTCCTCATCATGAGCGAAGAGTCTCGGTTAGGCCGTGAGGCGATACAGGTTAGCTACGCCTTCAAGCAGATCATCGACTCTGGCGTCCGGTTGTTCTTCTACATGACGGACCAAGAGCGAAAGCTCGACAATGCGATGGATAAGGTGATGCTAAGCCTCTCGAACTTTGCAGCAGAGATGGAGCGCGAGAAGGCCAGCCAGCGGACCTATGACGCCATGTTCCGCAAAGCGAAGGCCCTGCACGTCACCGGCAACAAGGTGTTTGGCTACGATAACGTCCCTGTGTACAGCAGCGAAGCAGACACGGACGGCACACAACGCCGTCAGCATGTGGTCAGGAAGATCAACCCTGAACAATCAAAAGTCGTCGTGAGAATTTTCGAGCTGTACGCGTCAGGGTTTGGCTTGGCTCGAATTGCCAAAGTCTTGAACGAGGATCGGATACCACCTCCACATGGCGGCAATCTCGGGTGGTGTCCCACTGCCCTTCGAGATATTCTTCAGCGCGATCTCTACCGAGGGATAGTCCTGTGGAACAGGACGCAAGCTATTCAGCGTGGCGGAACAAGAGCACAACGCAAGCGGCCAGAGTCGGAGTGGCTCCGTCTTGATGCCCCTGAGTTGCGGATTATCCCGCAGATTCTCTGGGAACAGATTGAAGAGCGCAGAGCGCGAAACAAACGGGCTTACCTACGAGGGGAAGGTGGACGGCTCATCTCTCGACCTACTGGCGAGGATCGACGTTCATCCTACCTGCTCAGCAGTATCGCCAAGTGTGTGACGTGTGGTGGATCAATCGTAGCAATCAAACGGACAGCCAAGCGCCGTTATACGCGTACGGTGTACCGATGTGCATTCCATCATAAGCGAGGGAGTACAGTCTGCTCGAACAATGTCGAGGTCCGTCAGGACATTCTCGACTCAGCCATCCTTCACGCCATGAATGATGCTCTCGATGAACGAGTCCTCGAAGCCTCGGTTGTCGCAGCCCTCGAACGGATCAAGAACAACCAAGAGAAGTTCCCTGATCGGCGTGTGGCTATCGAGCGAGAGCTATCCCTCATCGAGGCACGCTCACGCCGTCTCCTCGACCTCATGGGAGATGGGAAAGGGAACGCGCTCATGATGAAGGAGCTGGATGGCTTGGCCGAACGGAAGGAAGTTCTAGCCCAAGAGCTGAAGAGAGTCGATGATCTCGCGCTGGTAGCCGACCTTGACGCGAAGCGCCTGGCCAAGGACCTTCGAAGCCGTCTTGGAGATATCCCTGCGCTCTTCGCACGGCACGTTCCTCTAGCCCGCCAGATGCTCAGGAAGCTCCTGGATGGGGATATCCTCTGTGAGCCAATCATGGAAGGTGAGAGGACAGGTTACCGCTTTACTGCAACCGGGACATTCGACCGCTTACTGACAGGTTTTAAGGTTGTCAACGAAAGTGGTGGAGGGCAGGGGAGTTGAACCCCCGACCCCTACGTTGCGAACGTAGTGCTCTCCCAACTGAGCTAGCCCCCCACTTGACCGACATTCGACCAGTGAGACGAACGCCTCACCGACCAGCGCATTATACACACCCGTTTCTTGAGTCTCTACTCGAAACAGGTTGAGGCCCAGGCCGAGGCTGAATAAATATGATTCTCTTTGCTTAACCTCAACCTTGATCTCGTCCTGCCTGCTCGCAGCGCTATGACGGACTGATCACCGACTCACCCTCCGGCTTTCCAGCCTCGATAAACACGCGCCGACCCTCAACCCGCAGCCGTCCCTCAGCAAAGAGCTGGACCGCTCTTGGGTAAATCTTGTGTTCTTGCTGAAGAATCCGAGCGGCCAATGTATCGGGAGTGTCGTCATCGAGAATTGGAACTGCCGCTTGAAGAATGATCGGCCCTTCATCGACGCCTTCCGTCACAAAGTGCACCGTACATCCGGCAAGTTTGCAGCCCCACTCGATCGCCTTCTTTTGCACATCCAACCCGGGAAACGAAGGCAACAGGGACGGATGAATGTTCATCATTCGATTGGCAAAGGCCTCCACGAGGACCCTCGTTACGATCTTCATGTACCCGGCCAATAACACCAACCCCACATCATGTCGCCCAAGCGCATCGAGTAGCTCGCGATCGTAGGCCTCACGGCTATCAGGTCTTCCTGCATAGGAGTTTGGATCGACGAAGAGGGCGGACAGTCCATGTCGGCGGGCTCGTTCTAACGCCGGGGCCTCTTTCTTGTTGCTGATGACGGCGACAATCTTCGCCTGAACCGCCCCCGCTTCGATCGCGTCGATGACCGCCTGCAGATTTGATCCGCGCCCGGATGCCAACACGGCGACTCGAAGCGCATCCGTCCGCTTAGTCGACATACTCCACCAATGGCACGTCGCCGGTCGATGACACGATGGTTCCGATCCGGCAAGCCGGGTCGCCCAAGGCCGTTGCGCGCGCGACAACAGACTGGGCAGCTGACGCCGGCACCACGAGAATCAACCCGATCCCCATGTTGAAGACGCGATACATTTCTTCCCGCTCGACCTGACCAAGCCGAGCAATCGCCTGGAAAATAGGCGGCACGAACCAGGCACTCCGCCGCACCTGTGCCCGCACACCAGAGGGAAACACTCGCGGGAGATTCTCGGTAATGCCGCCGCCGGTGATATGAGCAATACCTTTGATGGGACATTCCTGGATCAATGTGAGAATCTGCTTGGCATAGATTCTGGTCGGCGTCAGCAAGACGTCCCCCAGAGGCAGATCGAATTCAGGCAGGCGACTGGTCACGCTCAGTTTAGCCTGATCTAACAAGACACGACGTGCCAGCGAATAGCCGTTGCTATGAAGACCAGTTGAGGCCAATCCAATCAAGGCATCGCCGGGCACGATGCTGCGTCCATCGATGATCTTGGGCCGATCCACCACTCCGACGGCGAACCCTGCCAGGTCATACTCGCCCTCCGTATAGAAGGACGGCATCTCGGCGGTTTCCCCGCCAATCAAGGCGCAGCCAGCCTGGCGACAGCCCTCGGCGATTCCCTTGAGCACCGACTCAGCCTTGGGGACGGCAAGCTTTCCCGTTGCGAAATAATCCAAGAAGAACAGCGGTTCGGCCCCGCTGACCACGATGTCATTCACACACATGGCCACCAGATCAATCCCGACGGTATCGTGGCGATCCGTGAGAAAGGCGATCTTCAATTTCGTCCCGACTCCATCAGTGCCGGAGACGAGGACTGGTTCGGCATAGCGATGGGCCTGCAGCCGAAACAATCCGCCGAACCCGCCAAGGTCCGTCAGGACTTCCGGGCGGAACGTGGATCGCACCAGTGGTGAAATCCGGTCGACGAACTCATCGCCTGCATCAATATCGACTCCGGCATCTCGATAGGTTGTCATAGGAGGGCGCATCTTAGCGGAGGGCTGTCGCAGAGGTCAACGCACAAGCATCCGGACCATTCGAGGGATGGCCGCAACTCTTCACCCACATCCCATTACAGCGAGACGGCTGGGATGGTCTCCACTGCGCGCATCGAGCGACCACCATTTTATCGTGGGGGCTCTGCGAGCATAGAGACCATCCTAGCTTCCTCGCCATCCCCCTATGCTTCCGGCCGCATCTCCACATCCAGCAACTTGATTTTCCGATGGAGATGACTCCGCTCGATTTTCAACTCTTCAGCCGTGCGAGAAATGTTCCAATGATGCTCGCGCAGCTTTCGCCCGATATATTCCTTTTCAAACGCATTGCGGGCATCCCTGAGAGAGTCATACGACTGCGTGAAGAGTGGATTGACCGCGGGAGTCGCAGACTGGGACGCCGGCCCAACCGGACGCGCCTGCAATGAGAGGCCCGCTAGTGATGGATCGATGACGGATCCCGGCGCCATGATCATCAATCGTTCGATCAGGTTCCGCAATTCTCGAATATTCCCCGGCCAGTCGTATTGTTGAAATACCGCCATCGCCTCCGGCGAGATCTCTTTCATCCGCAACCCCTGCTCTTCTGCATGGACCTTCATGAAATGGCGAATGAGCAGCGGGATGTCTTCCCGACGCTCCCTGAGCGGCGGCACGATGATCGGCACCACGCTGAGCCGGTAGAAGAGGTCATCGCGAAACGTGCCTTTCTCGATTTCTTTGAGCAAATCCTTATTGGACGCGGCTAAAACCCGAACATCGACCTTCATGAGCTTGGTCCCACCGACACGAGTGAATTGCTGTTCCTGTAACGCCCGCAATACCTTCGCCTGGGTGTTTAGGCTCATGTCGGCGATTTCGTCCAGAAACAGCGTGCCCCCGTCCGCCTGCTCGAACTGCCCGCGCTTCATCGAGGTCGCACCGGTGAAGGAGCCCTTTTCGTGTCCGAACAGCTCACTCTCGATCAAGGTCTCCGGGATGGCCGCACAGTTCACCGCCACAAAAGGTCGACCGGCCCGTGTGCTCTGCAGATGAATCGCCCGCGCGACAAGTTCCTTCCCTGTCCCGTTCTCCCCTCCGATCAACACGCGGCTATTGGTCGGTCCGGCTGTCTCAATCAGCTGCCGCAACTGTTGCATCACAGGCGACTGTCCCACCAACTCGAACTTCCTCTGGACCGTGGTCCGCAGTGTCCGATTCTCTTGTTCCAACCGGTATTGGTCCAAGGCATGTTTGACGCGCAGCGTGACATTCTCGAGCGACAAGGGCTTTTCAATATAGTCATACGCTCCCAACTTGATCGCCTTGACTGCCGTTTCAATCGACCCGTGCCCGGACATCATCATCACTTGTGCCGTTGGCACCAGCTCACGAACCCGGCGCAAGGTTTCCATACCATCCAAATCCGGCATCCAGATATCGAGGAGCATGAGATCGGGCGGATCCATGGTGTAGACGCGCAACGCCTCCACGCCGTCCTTGGCCACCGCCACCTCATAACCTTCATCCCGCAGAATGCTGCTCAAGGATGTGAGAATCGGCTCTTCGTCATCCACAATTAAAATCGATGCAGACATAGCACTCCGTTAGGCGTTAAACGTAAGGTGTAAGGTGTCCCGGAGCAGCAACAGTATTTGCCGCCTTATACCCTTAACCCCTTACCCCTGACGTGTTTAGACCGGCAATTCGAACGTGAATATGGCCCCTTTCGGATGATTCTGGCTGACCTGAATCTGGCCCTCGTGATCGGTAATGATGCGCCGCACAATCGCCAATCCCAGCCCCGTTCCCGTCTTCTTCCGTGTAAAGTATGGCAGAAACAGCTTTTCCTGGTCTTCCGGCGCGATGCCCATGCCTTCATCTGCCACGCTCACCACAGCCCGCCGATGTTTCGTATCATACTTAGTCGAGAGCCACACCCGCCCCTTCTGTTGCATCGCCTGAATCGCGTTGTCCAGCAGATTGACCATCACCCGCTTGAGCTGCTCTCGGTCGAAATTGAGTGACGGGAGGTCTTCGTCCAACTCCACGATCAGCTCCACATCCTTGTGGGCCCCTCGATAGAGCGTCGTGACTTCGTTGATCACATCGTGGAGCGACTGATGTGCCATCTGCGGAGTCGGTAGCCGGGCAAACTTCGAAAATTCGTCGACCATATGCTTGAGACTCGTCACTTCGTTGACGATCAGGTTGGTTGCCTCGTCAAAGACCGTCTCGAAATCCGGTGACTTCTCAAAATACTTCTTCCGCAAACGTTGCGCGGACAATTGGATGGGCGTCAACGGGTTCTTAATCTCGTGCGCCACCCGCCGCGCCACCTCTTGCCACGCCGCCACTTTTTGCGCCTTGATCAACTCCGTGAGATCTTCAAACACCAGCACGATACCGAGGTCCTTATTCGCTTCATCCTTCATACGCGACCCATGAAGCCCGATGGTCAAGAATCTGCCGTCGATCTCCATCGGACCCTCGAGAGCCAGCGTATCGCGCTGATCGGCCAACATCCGATCATAGACCGTCTGGAACAGATCGAGTCTAAACTCTTTGAACACCTCATTGGCTGGTCTGCTACGAAATCGATCCGCCGTAAGCCCAAGGATCCGTTCACCGGACGGATTGAAATTCGTGATCAGTCCGTTCTTATCGATGGAGAGCAAGCCCGCGGCGATCGTCTCGACCACCGTCTCGATGTAGGCACGGCGGCGATCAAGCTCAAGATTGTTGTGGCGCAACGAGATATTGGCTTCTTCGATCTCGGACTTACTCCCCTGCAGATCCGACGTCATACGGTTGAATGATTCGATTAATGTACCGATTTCATCGGTCGCCTTGGCCTCGATCCGGACGGATAGGTCCCCTTGGGCAATGGCCTCCGTCGCTTCAGCCAACCGATGAATCGGCACCGTAATACTCTGCGCGACATAAAACCCAAACCAGGTTGCCCCGAACAGAATAAGCACCGTGATGACGGCAACGAAGAGATAGGCCCCAGCCTTAATGGGATTCTTCATGGCCTTAGTCTGCTTATATTCGTCGTATTGATGGCCGATCCCTTCCATTTTCGCCAGCAACGATTCAGGCACGTAGGCTTCCACCACCACCACGCCACCGATCTCACCACCACGCCCGCTTGCCGCGATAGGGGTGGCAGCCCGCACCAAGCGTCCAGTTGGGGCCTCCTGCACCGCATTCACTTCCTGCTTCCCGTTGATCACCTGGAGCACCAGCTGGCCGATCGGTAGATCGAGAGCCGATGAGGGTACGTCGAGATCCAGCGCCTTGGTGAGCGTTTCCATTTTGGCCGAAAAGATTTCAATTCCTGCCACGCCGAATTCAGCCCGCTTGCGCGCCATCGCGGCCACCAGCAGATCGCGCTGTGCCGCCAGCAACATGTCTTCCCGATAAATTTCATGGCTGATGGCTCTGGCACTGTTCACGGCCAGGGTAATGTGACCGGCATGCTGCATCCGCGCCACGTCATACGAATCCCGCATGACCTTCTCAATTTCATCGCTGAACCACACATCGACGGCCTTATTCACCAGCCCGCTCGCGACCAGCGCAAGGAGCACTGTTGGAATGAGCGAAAAACCGATGAAGGCTGCCACCAACTTTGTTCGAAATCCCGACCCAAATAGTCGATGCCGCCGCTCGAAATAGGCCTTGATGAGGTTGCGAGAGAGCAGCAGCAGCAGAACGACAAACCCGATCAGATCGAGGTTGAGGAGGAGGAGCACAAATGCGTAGCTAGTCGTTGGCAGAAAGGAATCCGTGTCCTCGCCACCGGGAGCCACGATCTGGGAATAGTAAAAGGTCAGCGCCAGACAGGGGAGCAGAAAAATGAGAACGATCCAGACCGGCCGCAAATGCATCTTCTGGCGTTCCAGCTCCGGAGTAGGCCCGGATAGCCGCGAAGACCGACCGGCCCCAGCAAGAGGCGGCGCAACCCCGGTCACGGAAGCACGGTCCGCATTTGTCCGGGGATGGGAGCCTGTGTCCTTCTTGATATCATTCACATCCGGCATCCCCGATTGTCAGCGCCACGACGCATGGAAGAAAGAATACTCACTATCACCGCATCATGGGAGCGTCTCCCCACGTCGCATGAACCATGGTGGCTGACAGACACGTCTGGGGTCGACGGGCGGCAGGGGGTACTACTACTTGGCAGCCAAACTCACGTACTTCATCCGAAGGGCGTAGAGCATATCCCGCAGCACCGCTTGTTCTTCCGTCGTAAGATTGCCTGTGGTCTTGTCTTCCAAGACCGAGAGCAAGTCGATAATGTCTTTCGCTTGCGGCAGATTCGGCGGCATCGGAGGCTGCTGGGGATCCAGCTGTTCCCCCATCAACATCAGCGAGGAACTGCCCAGAGAAATGACGAAGGATGAAAAGGTGACGGGAATTCCCGAATCCTTGGGCTGATTAGAGGGTGCCGTCTGCTGGTGGGGCGGCGCCTCCGCCGCGGCAGACGAAGTGGCATAGGAACGGTCTGGTCCACTCCCGCCCCGCCGATCCCGAACGACAAATCCTTCTTCTTGTTCTGCGGCCACAGGCCTTTCCCCCGCTCCAGATGCAGCGACAGTACCCTACCATAGGCCCTAGAGAGGCGCAAGCTGCGTAGCCGATTGAAGCCTGTCGAGAACCGGGTATAATAGACGCCCATCCCTGAGTCACGATAAGGATGGCGATGTCTGAACGATTTCATAAACTGGTCAACTTGATGGCCGCGTTGCGCGCGCCGAACGGATGCCCCTGGGACCGCAAGCAGACTCATGAGTCGCTGAAACCCTATCTTATCGAAGAAGCCTACGAGGTATTAGAAATCCTGGACCGGCAGGACCGGACTAAGCTGCCGGAGGAACTCGGCGATGTGCTTCTACAAGTGCTCTTCCACAGTCAGATCGCTTCAGAGGCCGGCAGCTTTACCATCGAGGACGTGCTTGAGCAACTGGCCGATAAACTGACTCGACGGCACCCCCACGTGTTTGGAAATGGGGCTGCAACCACGACTCCGATGAACGCCGACCAGGTAGTCGCGCGATGGGAAGATATCAAACGCACGGAACGGCAAGCTTCCGGACGGCCAGACTCGGTGCTCGACGGCGTGCCGCAAACGTTGCCGGCCCTCCTGAGGGCCTACCAACTTCAAGCCCGCGCCTCACAAGTCGGCTTTGATTGGACCCATGATGCGAAAGGCTTTGATCAGGTTCTCGGCAAGATTGAGGAAGAAATCCAGGAGCTCCGCGCCGCGATTCGAGCCCCCGCCTCGAACCAGACAGCGGCCGACGCCGGTGCCGCAACAGCGCGTCATGCTCAGATCGTCACGGAGTTCGGCGACGTGGTATTTTCACTCGTAAATCTTGCCCGCTTCATCAAAGTGAACCCGGAAGACGCCCTGCGCCAAGCCGCCAACCGATTCGTTGAACGATTTCAATTCATCGAAGTCCAGGCGACCGCGTCGGGCCGTACGGTTGGAGAGCTCTCGTTTGTAGAAATGGATCGGCTGTGGGACGAAGCCAAGAAGCAGTGTCCTGCCACACTCACCAAGGAATGCCGTCATGAGTGATGAGCCACATCCCTACAAAGAAGGCAAGCGTGCAGGAATCCACCCCTTGATCGTCATCTTCGGTATTCTGTTGGGACTCTGGCTTTTTGTGTTCCTCATCGTGCCCAGCTCGAAGAACAAACAAGCCGCCGGAACGGAAGGACCAACCGGACCGATCATCGAAGATCCCGAAGCGGCGCCTGTGCTCTTCAAAGTCCAGGCAGTCGTCTCGGACATGAATGCCATCAGTCTCTCTGTTCCTCCAGAAGCGACCGACAGCCAAGTTGCCGGACTCTTGAAGCGGTTCAAAGAGGCTCGGCTTGCCGGGACCTTGACCGATCTCCTGCCCCCTACAACCCCCGGCCACAAATTGGGGGACCATGCCGTTGCCGAGATCTACATTGTGTCCGATGCCCAGTACGCGCAGGCTGACGTGATTCGTATCCTCACCCGCGGGGCGCATGTCCCGGGAAACCTGTATCCCCAGGCCGTTCCTTTTGAAACAGCGATGGAAGCCATCCGTGGGCACTACCGAATCGATCTCAACGACACCGGCAATCCTGACAGTGCCTCCCTCGGCTTTGCAGACGAGTCGGGGGTGCATTCACGTCAGTATCGAAAAATCTTCTAATAGGCTGCTGAAAAAGGCCGCCAGCTTTGTTCTCGGTTCGACAAAATCCTCAACGTACCCCAGAGGGTACGCCTCCGGTTTTGTCTCGCCTGCGGCCGCGCTGGACGGCCTTTTTGAGCAGCCTGCCGTGACAACAGCTGAGCTGGCGTCCACCCAAGCTTTAATTTCTGCCCGCAATGATTCCCGCTGCACATTTGCCCAGGCGTCGAGTCATAATAGGAAAGTAGGTCTTGCAATCGCACACTGGGCCGTTTTGGGTGAAGCCGGTTTTTCAGTTCTGCATGTCGGGCCCTCCACTCCTACGCTCTGAATGATCGATGCGGCATATTCGTTGCCTCCGGTGTGGAAGTCTGTAGAATCTACCATCAGGCTGCGCTGCAGCTTCAACGCTAGGAGTACATGTGCGATTGCAAGACCTGACACCATTTGGCAGGTACGGAGGCAATTCAAAAGACTAGAGACGCGCTTAATCGATTTGGAGGCACATGCGGATGCAAGAAAAAATGAAGCCTGTTATGCATTGCGCCTTTAGGGGAACATTTGTTCTAGGGCTAGTTCTATTTGTGTGGGGATTCCCGACATTTGCAAGTGCGCAGGAGAATTGCCAATTAAAAATTCCGCCACGCCAGGCGGCAAGCACTGGAAACCACGGATTGTTCTACTTCGTGTATCCGAGGGCGGTAAGTGCATCCTACAGCGGTTGTCAGACTATGTGGGACGAGAAAGGAAATCAGGTGTTTGTGCTGACGTTTGAGCAAGGTAGTGTGATTAAGTTTGAATCGAACGATCCCTCAGACGCGTCAAGTAAACAGTCTTGCAGGTATGAACACGGCAAGCTGGCACGCAATCAATCAAAGGACTGTCTCGATTATGGCAGAGTAAAAGATGGCTTTGGAGAATTGCCAAACAGCGATGATCCGATTGTCCCTCCAGAGAGAGACCCACGTAGGTAACGTGGTAAGTTTGGGTGTAGAATTCGGATGGCGCTGTAAGAATAAAAGGGGTCGGGAGTCTTTTCTTGACGCAGGTGCAAGAAAAAGATGCGGAACAAGAAATGAGGGATCAAAAGTGGTCGGGAATGTATTTCAGGACGACAACGCCTCCCGTCGCGCCAGGACGACCGTCGTGGTGTCCAGTCCGCCTGTCCAGTAGAGAATTCTGGTTCGACGCGCCACCAGTGTTCACACTTAACCTCAACCTTGACCTTTCCCTGGGCCGCTGCTGGACTACAATCCAACCAACGTTTTGATTTCTGCCCGCAACGAGTCTCGTTGTTCTACCGCCCAGGCATCGAGTCGTGAGAATAAATGAGCCAGGGGGCCTGTGAAGGGATCCACGACTGTGTCGCGGCGCTCCGCCAACATGCCGTCAGCTTCGGCGATGCGGAATTTTTCATCCGCGATATGCCGCGACAAGAATTTTGAAATCATGAGTTGCTGGCCCGGTGTCCCAGCGATCGCTCCCAAAATCTTGACACGGAGCACATCCAACTCCTCCGGAATCGCCACTTTCACTCGTACAGCCTGGGCGGTCGGCCAGGCTGCCCGTTGGATCGAATAGTCATAGGAAAACACCTGTTCGCGAGGTTCGCGGTAGGGTCCAGTCACATCCGTAATTTTCATCCGGGTATCCATCGGTATCCCTTGTTCAGAATTATGATCGTTCTCCGGACAAATAGCGCACAACCCGTTCGGCCGCAATTGTCCCATCACGGATACAGTCTGGAATTCCGACGCCGCGATAGCCTGCACCCGTGAGGATCAGTCCTCCATAGAGACTGAGTGCCGCCTCAATCTGATTCAGCCGTTCGAGATGTCCCAGCGTATACTGCGGCATGGCCCTCATCCAGCGATTGACTTCCACAAACCCCGGCTCTGCAGTCACCCCGCACATACTAGTCAATTCTGCCCTGACCCGCGCTACCAATGCTTGGTCATCCAATTGAAGAATGGCTTCTCGCCCGACTCCGCCGACATAACAACGCACCAGCAGCTGATCCGGCGGAGCGCGGTGTGGCCACTTGAGCGATGTCCAGGTTGCCGCAATGAGGTCGCGCCCTTCTGCCCGCGGGACGACAAACCCGAAGCCTTCAGCCGCACCGGAGACCGCCGCACGCGGGTAGGCCATCGCGATCGTCGCTGTAGAGGCATAGGGAATCATCTCCAACAACCCCCCGGCAGTGGGCGTGAGTGGACGAACCAGCTCCGCCGACACATAAGCCGGAGTTGCCAGCACGAGACTGTCCACGGACAAGGCCGAGCCGTCATTGAGAATGACATCATACAGCCAACGACCGAGCTGATGGGATCGCACACGCAGAGCGTCAACGGTACAACCTCCCTTGAGCGTGGCGCCTTGTTCCGTCAATCGGTGGACGAGGGCGGCGACCAGATCCGACAACCCGTTCTTGAGGCTCACGAACATCGTGCGCTTCGGACCGGAGTGTGGGGGGGATGAATCGGACTTCCGGGCCGTCATCATGCCGCGAATCACACTCCCGTACTGTTGTTCCAGCTCAACAAACCGTGGGAAGGTCGCCTGCACGCTCATCTGATCTGCGTCTCCCGCATAGATACCGGCCATCAGGGGCTCGAGCATCCGCTCGAACGCTTGCCGACCAACGCGCCGCCGGAAGAAGTCGGCCAACGACTCATCCCCCGGCGACCGCTTCACCGGTACGGCCAGATCCAGCCCCATCCGCGCAAGCCCTGCCCAACTCAAGAGGCCGCTTCGGAGAAAGGAACCCAGCTGACTGGGAACAATAACGACCAATCCTTCGGGGAGTTCGTGCAGACGGCCACGTGAAAAGACACAGGCCCTCTTGCTGGTCTCGTTGGTGTTGATGAGCTGATCGGTCAGACCTAATTTGTCACAAAGTTCGAGGCCGGCCGGTTTCTGAGACAGGAAGGAATCGGGCCCCGCCTCCGTCACGAGATCGCCGACCCGATGGGTGACGATCTTGCCTCCCCAGGTGGGAGCGGCATCGACCACCGTACAGCGGACTGAGATACCGGCAGCAGCCGCCCGTTCGTGAAGGGCATAGGCAGTCGAGAGACCTGAGATCCCTCCACCGATGACGGCGACGGTGCGGAGGTGGCTCACGACGTAAAACAGAGGGAGGATTCGTGTGCAGTGAGCACAGAGGCCAGTGTGTCGATGAGGCCAGGAGAGTCGTTCAGCATCGCGATTCGCTCGAGTTGGAGGCCCAGGCCAGCTGCGAACTGCTTCAATTCGATATCGATATCGTAGAGCGTTTCCACATGGTCACAGAGAAAACCGATTGGCGCGACCAGCACCTGGCGGTGCCCGTCCCGCGACAGCTCTTCCACGACCGACTCCACGGTCGGCCCCAGCCATTTTTCTTCCGAACGGCCCTGGCTTTGGTAGGCAAATCGAGTGGGCCTGCTGCCCAGCAGCGCCGTCACTGCCTCAACAGTGCCTTGCACCTCGTCGGGATAGGGATCCTTCGCCACTAAGATTCGTTCAGGAAGGCTGTGGGCTGTAAAGAGGACCGGCACCGTCGCCTGCACGTCAGGAGGGAACTTCAACAGCGCCCGGTGGATGTACTCAACGATCGCCGTAATCAGTCCAGGATGCCGATGCCAACTGCCGACGTAACTCACCGGGCAGCTACTCTGCAGCGCAGACCGTGCCTCTTCAACTTTCTTCTGATAGGCCCCGGTGCTCAGAGAGGACTGTTGTGGGGCCAGACAAAGACCGATGATGTGTTCGGGAGCGTCGCCAAGCAACTCGGCATAGGTCTGCTTGATAAACGGATGCCAATGTCGTAACCCGACGTAGACCTGATACCGTTCGCCACCACCCTCATTCAATCGCCGTTTGAGCTTCTTCGCCACATCCTTGGTGATTCCGACCGCCGGCGACTTCCCACCCGTTGCCCGATACCGTTCCCGAATCTCTTCAACAAGTTCGGGCGGCGTGGGACGACCATTTCGCACATCGAGCAGGAACGGCTCCACATTCTCCAGACTATCCGGCCCACCCATCGCCATGAGGAGAACGGCGATGGGACGTTGCGATACTGACATGCCTTCTCCTCGTTATTCGTGAATCGTTAAACTCAGTGCGTCTTCTCCAATGACGATTCACGTTGAACGAATAACGTCTTCTATCGTTGACTAAGCTTGTGCACCATGTCAATTGTCGCGGTCACATGTTCTATCGGAGTCGTCGGCAAGATTCCATGGCCCAGATTGAAGATATGCCCTGAACGTCCGCCGGCCCGGCGCAGAATATCTGCCACGCGCCGTTCGATTTCATGCAACGGCGCAAACAACGTTAAGGGATCGAGATTCCCCTGTACCGCCACGTCATGTCCCACAGTCGCCCAGGCCTCATCG
>DASYVB010000161.1:0-6370 GCA_036000525.1 Nitrospiraceae bacterium
AGATCCAGTTTCGAGGTTCTTCCAAGGCTTTGGCGCATTGCGCCGGATCGATGGTCGGACAGACCGCGATCGCGCCGGCCAACGCTGCTTCTGACGAGCCGACTTCTCCGGCTGCTTTCAGGACGAGATTCCCTCCCATCGAATAGCCGACAAGCCAGATGCGATTGAGTCCATCCACGCGCGCTAATTCATGGACGACGGCTCGATAGTCCTGACTCAAGCCGCTGTTGTAGAGCGTCGGCGTCAGGTGCTCAGTCCCGCCACAGGTCCGTTGGTTCATCCGGATGACATTGAATCCCGCGCGATAGGCTTTCGCGGCGATGCCGCGCATATAGTGAGACTCGCTGCAGCCTTCAAGGCCGTGCACGAGTACCACGGTCTGGCATGCTGTGCGGTTTGGCTGCCAGTGACAGAAGCCGAGTAACTGGGTGTGAGGCTCTGTGGTGAAGAACCGCGAATCGGTCGGCACTCCAGCAAGGAGACCTCGGCGAGGCCAATAGCCTGGGAACACTGTCATGAAATGTGGATTGCGGAGCCAGGCTGCTGGTGAAAAATCTCGCCCGTCTGGTGACATGGAGGCCATTATAAAAAATGTTCCATGGCTCCGCAGCATGAATCGTCAGGGCACAAAAAGTTGGGAGAGGAGGGCCTTCCTCGCATTTCCGCTATGGCCGCCCGATCCGGCGATAGCTGTATGGGCAGCAGGAAGCCCCCTATGTCAGTGGTGGGAGAAAGCAAAAAGGGCACTTCACAGAGTGAAGTATCCCTCTTGGTGTAGATTGGCTCCCCGACCCGTACGCTTTGCGAACTTTGAGATTTGAACTACCCCGCTACCTTCTTACATGTCCAGGATGACCTGTACTGCCCCACTTAAATTCTAGACAGGTTGTTTCGTGTTTTTGACTTTCCCTTCCGCGTAAAACTCGGCTTGCGACCGCATCCCCGATCTGTATCCTTTGCGAACCCTCAGATTTGAACTTCATAGGACTTGACTTGCGGTTTACGAATTTCAGATAGCCCGCCCATTAACCAACCCCAGAATGCCAACCCGTATGGTGCTCCTCCCTCGCCTTTCAATTACTCAGATTTTAGAGAAGCCATATCGATGGAAAAGCGGTACATCACATCGGACTTGAGCAGTCTGTCGTAGGCCTCGTTGACCTTCTGGATCGGGATGACTTCGACATTGGCGGTGATGTTATGTGCCCCGCAAAAGTCGAGCATCTCTTGGGTCTCGCGGATGCCGCCGATGGGAGAGCCGGAGAGACTGCGGCGTCCCACGATGAGACCGAATGCCGCGACACCCAGGGGCTTCTCCGGCGCGCCGACAAGGGTGATGTTGCCGTCGCGGCAGAGTAGGTTGATATAGGCGTTGATGTCGTGATCGGCGGAGACGGCATCGAGAATGAAGTCGAAGCTGCCAGCGTGCTTCTGCATCTCCTTGCTGTCGCGGGAAACGACGATTTCGTCAGCCCCGAGGCGGAGCGCGTCTTCCTTCTTGTTGGGTGAAGTGGTGAAGACAACAACGTGGGCTCCGAGCGCATGAGCAAACTTCACACCCATATGGCCCAATCCGCCGAGCCCGACCACGCCAACCTTCTTGCCCTTGGTGACGCCCCAGTGGCGCATGGGAGAGTAGGTTGTGATCCCGGCGCAGAGGAGCGGCGCGACTCCGGCGAGATCGAGCTTGGAAGGGACACGCAGGACAAAGCGTTCGTCCACGACGATGCTCTCGGAGTAGCCACCATAGGTGACGCCTCCGAGGTGCTTGTCCGGGAAGTTGTACGTGAGGGTCATGTTCCGGCAGAACTGCTCAAGGCCAGACTGGCACTCGGAACAGGTCCTGTCGGAGTCGACCATGCAGCCGACCGCGGCGAGGTTGCCGGGCTTGAACTTCGTGACTGCAGAGCCGACTTTGGTGACACGGCCGACTATCTCATGGCCCGGGACGCAGGGGTAGACAGTGGGCATGACCCCGCTCCACTCATTACGGACCTGATGGAGATCGGAGTGGCAGATACCGCAGAAGAGGATTTCGATCTGTATGTCGTGTTCAGTGGGATCGCGCCGCGCAATCGTGGTTGAGGCAAGCGACGATGTCGCACTAGCTGAGGAGTAAGCTTTTGACTTGTACATGGACTTATCCTCCTATAGGCAAAATACGCCAGCATGCGGAGAAAGGGCTTCGCCAACGAGTTCATCAGTGGTGAATGGACCATAAACTTTGGCGGTGTCGAAGAATGTGACGCCGCGTTGGACTGCTGACCGAATCAGTGAAAACATTTCCTTACTTATGCCAGATTTGAGCCACTTTACCGCTCAAGAGTTTATCAGCTTCATGTTGTCTTCGGAAAGCCGAGTGCACCGCCCCGCTTAATTTGTGGACAGTTTGTTGAAAATCGCAACCTATCAATTCTACAGAGAGTCCAGCCCTCTTCAAGTCTCCACTGACAGCGGGTGCACTCGATCGTAACTCTGGTAAGAGATCCTCAACTGTCTTCTGGTGCGGTGTGTATCGAATAGATTCAGTGGGTTTCCTGCATCCAACTGACTAAGCCACCTGTCTACATTTTAAGTGGAGCACGTCACAAGGAAGCATTACAGATTCAGTACGACAGCGTACAGCAAAAACTCAGTGAGCACGTTGCGAGGGAATACGATGGAGAGATCGTCCTAAAGGCGCTACAAGACTTTCGGATTGTCTTTGACGCCATTGCGCCCCAGGAGCAAGTTGAAGTTCTCCGATGCCTCGTCAGGGACATCGTTGTCCACCCTGACAAACTTCTCTTGAACATCTTCGAACTTGCCGAACTTACCCCTGGCTCGCAAAAGCGTAAAGATTGGCTCCCCGGGCAGGACTCGAACCTGCGACCAGCCGGTTACAAGTGCCCCAGTTTTTCAACCGGGCTTGGACTATCTCTTCACCCGCCTACAGAAAACGCAGGGGAGGGTGTCGGGCGCTGTTGAGGCGTTATTGGACGGGTTCCTCAGCCTCTAGTCTCTGCACGATCCTGCCTACACGCTGACCCTTCGGCAGGCTTCGCTCAGGATTCCCATTCCGATTCGTCGTGGAATCGGGGCAGGCTTCCCTGAATTCACCCGAAGTTTCAACCACGGTTTCCCGTGGAAGCTGCAACGCTACAGCCGGCTGCTCTACCAACTGAGCTACCGGGGAATTTGGTTCAGCCGAAACGAGCGCATTCTAGCATAAACTGGTGGAACGGAAGCGAGCCTTTTTTGCAGGAGAAACGGATAAGCAGAGCCACGTTTCTTCTAAACGTCGAAATCCTCGGTTTCGTCCTCATCCGAGGTT
The DNA here is from genome assembly GCA_036000525.1 of Nitrospiraceae bacterium. GTDB lineage: Bacteria > Nitrospirota > Nitrospiria > Nitrospirales > Nitrospiraceae > Palsa-1315. The sequence continues at coordinate 3,314 of DASYVB010000161.1, forward strand.
GCGTCAGTGTTGCCTGCTGCGACGGATGCGTAGTGCTTCGCCCAGGTCAGATAGAGATTTCCACTGTCGCGCATGGTATCGGCGGCCTTGACGAGTGTTTGTGCCAGTTCAGGGTCTTTCCCGCTGGCATGAATATCGGCTGCACGCCGTTCGAGCACTTTCGGGTACTCGTGGATCAGCCCGGCAATTTCTCGAACGAGCTCATTAATGACATTGTCTTCGGTTTCCATCTGTTCCCCCTAGCAGAATGCTGAAATACTATAAAACTATTGTGGCACTGTGTAAATTCAATCGCCCGCACGTCTAGGACAAGAGTGAAACACCGCACAGGATGCTCATGAAGACCAGCCTTCTCACCCGCCCAACCCTGGCGCGCCAAGACGCGCCTTATCCCGAGCAAGGCCGTAGCTCTGCGACTGACCCTCGTTTTACGTTTCACGCCTCACGTTTCACGGTTCCTGGGAGCGACGCGAGAATGCCGCTGGCGGCCTTTTTCAGCATCCTGCCTAGAGCGGCACCAACAAAAAACCCCATAGCGCAGGCGCCATGGGGTCTTGCGCGGGAGACCCGCTACATGAAACGGTTATCCTTGGTAGGCCTGCCCCAGCGCGGCGGACTCACCTTTTTGGGACATCAGCTTTCCGGTGGCGCTGACTGCCTGCATAGTAATGGCATTATGCTTGGCCGCGTCGCAGACGATCACGCAGAGCTCACAACCTTTACAGCGGTCAATGAATACTTCGGCCACCATCCTGGTCTGATTGAGGTCGAGGCAATTGGCCTCCGGACAATACATGATGCACAGCCGGCATCCCTTTTTGGCCACGCATTTCTCGTCGATGACTTGCGCTACGTTATACATGCGAGCTGGTTCCTGCTCTCTCGTTAAGCCGCAACGGCAGGATTGCCGACTCGCAGCTCATACTTATTCTTCTCTGCCCACTCACTGGCGATGTCATAGGCTGCCTTCACGGTTGCCAGGTTCTTGGCCAGCAACATTTCTTTCTTGGCGAACTTCTTCTTGATCGCTTCATCCAGGGAGGCGGTTCCACCGGAGGCGACGAACTTCTTTCCGAACCGCTCCTGTAAGGCGCCGTCCAGGGATTCCATTGTGACGCACTTGGTAATGCCCGCGACCGATCCGAGCATCGACATATTCGTCGATAATTCGGTGCCGGCCACCTCGATTGCGAGCTCAGTGCCTGCAATGTAAAATAAGGCGACGTGTAAATCCTGTAGCCGCTGAACATCTTCTTCAGACAGAAGAGGCTGGTCGGAGTTGATGATGACGAGGCCGCCTTCCTTCACGCCGGAGTAGAAGGGCATGGTGTAACTCTTCCCCATGGTGATGACCTGGGGATGAAAGACCTGAATGACGTCGGGGAATACCAACTCGCCACGGTCGTAGATCCGCTCGATGCCGATCCGACAATAGCTCTCCGCTGGCGCCATGCGTTTTTCGGCGCCGAAGAAGGGATTGGAGATCGAAAATTTGCCGTCGCGGTTGGCAGCCATAGCTAGAACATGGGCGGCAGTGACGGCGCCCTGTCCTCCTAATCCCGACATCCGGACATTCAGCCTTTTCTTGATCATGATCGTCTCTCCTCCAGAATCGGATTAGGCTCCCTGAGAGGCGAGCTGTTTTGCAGCGGCTTTCTTTTCCTTGTCCTTGGCGGATATCTCTGCCAGGAGTTGCTTGGCCGGCTCGCTGATGTACTCTTTGTAGGCGAATCGCTCGGTCGGTTTTTCTGAGTCCCGCATTTCCTGGAGCCCTTCCATGCTGTTCTTCCCGATTTCGAGAATGCAGGGCGTATAGAGCTGGAGATAGGTCGGGCCGATTTCGCGCGAGATCATGACCGCGTTCCGGACCACCTTCTCAATAAGGGACGGTTTACTGACGGTGCACTGAACCACGTAATGGCAACCCGACTCGCGAGCGATTTCGGGCAGCCGGACCTTGTCGAAGAGCTTCCCAACCGGCGCCATCTTGGCTACGAATCCCTTCTGCATCAGGCCGCTCTCCTGGCCACCGGTATTGGCGTACAGTTCGTTGTCGAAACAAATCGTGGTGAACTTCTCCTGGCGGAACCAAGCCTGAAGCGTCATGTCGAGGCCGATATCGACTGTGGCGCCGTCGCCGGCGAGCACGACCACGTCTTTTGTCCGGCCTGGGAAGCGGACGCTTAAGGCGCGCTTCAGGCCGGAGGCAATGGCGTTTTGGTTACCGAAGAGGGAGTGGATGTTGTGCACGGCCACCATGGGAAACACCAGGCTGGTGCAGCCGGTGGAGCCGACCATGACGGTGTCTTCAGGGTTCGGCAATGAGGCCAGGATGTACCGGAAGGCCATGGATTCCGGGCAGCCGGCGCAGAGGGAGTGCTGCTCAATCAGTTCCTTGCTGTTGCCGATATCCTTCCAGCCCCGGTCTTCCTTGCCGTAGGTCGCGCTCTTGACCAGGTCTTGATAGTCGGACGGCATGATGTCGTACAGGTCGTCCGAAATCTTGATACGTTCCTTGCTCATAGTGGCCTCCTCAAGTGGTGCGTCTTATTCAGGGCGTTCGGTTCTTGCTGCATAGGTGCGATCAACTGCCGCGACCGGCCAACGACATGGTGCGCATGCCGAGCAGGGTCTTGATTTCTGAGACAATAATTTCCGGTGGCATCGTCATGCCTCCGCAGACATGCGGGCCGGCGTGCACACGTTCACTGTTCGGGATGGTGGCTCTAATTTCTTTTGCCATCCATCCGGTCACGTTAAATTCGGGGACGATAATGTGCTTTGCGTTTTTTGTGGCTTCACGGATTTCCTCGCCTGGCCAAGGCCGCAAGACCTTGATTTTTACCAGACCGCAACGGATGCCTTCGTCCTCGAGGAGCCGAATGGCTTCACGACCTTGCGACACCGCCGTACCAGAGGCGACGATGAGAATCTCGGCATCGGTATTTTCTGTCTCGATCAAGCCGTTCAGCCACTTGATCGCATGTTTGCGGGACCGTTCCACTGCCGCCCAGACTTCTTGCTGCCATGAAGCGTGGGTGGCATAGCTGATGTATT
>DASYVB010000162.1:0-5291 GCA_036000525.1 Nitrospiraceae bacterium
GCCTACCTGAGATCTCTGAGCTGTGGCCGCGGGCGTTGGTGGTCCAACTCTTCCGAATAGCCGTCGCCGTAAGCCGCCGCAGTGTCCAGAAAGTTCAAGCCCATATCCAAGCCGTGGCGGACCGTTGTAACAAATCGCACGTCATCGGATGACGCCCAGCCCGATGCCTGCATACAACCGATGCAAAGCCGCGACACTTCTATGCCAGTTCGTCCGACTAACGTTCTCTCCGTCTTCCCCCTTCCTTTGGTTCGACGGAACCTGGCATGGTTAGTGCCGTCCTGTGCCGAGCGGATACTAAGCCAACTGCCACTTTGTCAGCCGTTTCAGGCGATATCGCAACTTTTGCACCACTATAAAGAGGACCTGTGCAAGCCATCGTGGTCGTAAGAACAAGAAGGGATATTTCCTCCTGACAACTCTCTGCCATGGGCCTATTGTAGGTGAGAGAGACAGACACTTCTGACATAGCTCAAACACAAATTCCGGGTCGGAATCTATACAACGTGGCACGACCCACTCGAAAATCGCCCAAGTCTGAGCATCCATCAGCTTGTATGCGGTGCTAGCGGTACAATTAAGATCTCGAAGAAGCTCAGCCGTACGAGACGGAGACTCTACAAACGCCTCCACATAGGTACGATTAGAAAGACTTATAGACTGTTCGTGTCCCGTTCGATAGCGTCCAATAACCTCAGGCAAGAATGCTACTCCGTAGGAATGCGCCAGCTGGCATGCAAATGGAAAGTCGGCAGCCAAGCCCCTAACATCAGGAAAACCGCCGACCTCGCGGCTTTTCGTCACGCTAAGAATCGTGTTCGAAGACCGTGCATGAAATGGTAATCCTATACTAATTAAACCTTCTTCGCCCCTGAAAATTCCAAACTTAGGATTTACTTCCCCCATCACCTTTCCATTTGAGTCGATATACTGGAATCCACCGACGACTATCCCTACATCCCCGCGCTCGGCGAGGAACGCTCCAAGCTTGACAAGCATATTTGGACAAAGTTCGTCATCATCATGAAGCAAAATCATCCATGGCGTTGACACCAAGCCGAAGCAGGCATTGAGATGTTCGGTCATGCTCATCTTCCCGGACCGCCTTACGTAACTGAAATCATATCTGCTTTTCAGTGCGGTCACGGTCGAGTGCTGCAACGCAGAGTTATCGGAGACAATGACCGGTACCGTAACTGTCTGATGCTCGAAGATTGACCGTAGACAAAGTGCGAGCCAATCGGGCCTGTCTCGCGTTGGAATGACAATTGTAAGGAGCCCTGAGTTCACTAGAGTGCTTTTCCAGTCTTTCGTTCCCCTAATCTTTCCTCCAGTCACAAGCGCGTTTGACGAATTTTCCGAACTAAGTCACGTCGGCAGCGATCGGTGACTTCGGTGGAGTCACAGAGGAGATACCACCGGCATCGAGTTCCAGTTGCGCGTCGCAGCTGGCCAATATCCCCAAACGGTGCGTGATCAGGAAGGTCGTGCGTCCACTCATGAGGCGTTCCATCGCTTCCATAATTACGGCTTCAGTCTTTATATCAACAGAGCTGGTGGGCTCGTCGAGGATGAGGATCGGGGCGTCCTTCAGGAACGCGCGGGCCAGGGCGATCCGCTGGCGCTCGCCGCCGGAGAGCCGCACGCCACGTTCGCCGACCAGTGCTTGATATCCATTGGACAGGTTGACGATGAAATCGTGAGCATTGGCTGCCTTGGCCGCCTCGACGATCTCGTCCTCCGTCGCTTCGGGACGGGCGTAGGCGATGTTCTCAGCGACGGTGGTGGAGAAAAGGACGGGCTCCTGGAGAACGAGGCTGAACTGGTTGCGTAGGTCCGCCAGCTTGTAATCACGCAGATCGACCCCATCCAGCAGAATTTGGCCCGTGGTCGGGTCGTAGAAGCGGAACAACAGGCTCATCAGTGTCGTCTTGCCGGCCCCGGTGGCACCGGCGATGCCCACGCGGGTGCCTGCGGAGACTCCGAACGAGACGCCACGCAGGACGAAATCATCGCCGTTGTAGGCAAACGACACGTTGCGGAAAGCTACGGCTCCTCCCGCGCGCCGGAGGGGACGGGCGTCTCGTTTCTCGGTCACCTCCACGGCTTCGTCGAGAAGCTCGAAAACTCGCTGTGCACTTGCCAGCGCATTCTGCACGGTTGCGATGCCCTTGCTGATGACCTGGACGGGCAAGTAGAGCTGGGCGAGATACCCCATTACCAGGACTAGTTCACCTATCCCAAGGTTGCCGCGCGAAACCTCCCGACCGCCGATGAAGAGGACCAAGCCGGTGCCGACAGCAAGGGTCACTCCGAAGAGCAAGCCAAAAATGCCCTCCACCAAGGCAACACCAACCCGAGCCCGCATGCTTTCGCCCGAATGGTTTACGAAGCGCCCGTGTTCGCGATCCTCCTGACCAAACGCCTTAACGACACGAAGGCTCGTCAGCACTTCCTGTACCACGGTATAGACGGTGCTTTCGAGGTTCTTCGTCGCTTCCCAACCGCTGCGGAGGCGGCGGCTGGCGACGAACGTGATGAGAAAAAGGACAGGAGAAACTGCCAGCGCTACCAAGGCGAGCTGCCCATTGATCCGCGCGGTGACGTAAATCATCCCGACAAGGGTCAAGCAAGCGGTGGAAGAAGGTGGCAGGCCGTAAATCGCAATCCACTGGATCGCCGCGGCATCCCAGTGGATGCGATAGTTGGAGTCCGCCGTCCCCTTCGTATCGTGGTAGCCAAGCGAAAGCCGTTGGACGTGGCGGAAGATTTGCGCACGAAAGCCGAGAAGGGTCTTTTCGCCAACATAAGTACCCAGCAACGAAGAGGCCAGCTTTTGAACCTGGTCAAGCAAACTCAGGCCCACCAGAAAGACGACCGCAAGAACCAGCACTTCGGTCAGGGAATTCGTGCCTTGTTGTAAGAGCCAAGAGCCGGGGACCCACTTGGATCCCGAAAGGCCATCGACGACCATGGCCAGCGGGAGCGGCATTAACAGCGCAAGAGGTGTGGCAAGGAAGCTGATAACAAGAAGAGCCACCAGATGGGGCCAGTAAGGTCGCGCCTGGCGGAGCAAACGCATCAAAAGATAAAAGTTCGTGTACCTCCGGCTGGCCATTTTGTCTACTCAGGCTTTCCTCACCTTCGGCTCCTTCGTTGTCACCACGACCACACCGTAGCCTTCAAAGGAGATTGTTTTCTTAAAGGCCATCTCAACTATGCGGTTCCCAGTGCCATCGTCGATCTTCAGAAGCGACTGATAATCCGCACGGCTATCCGTCAAGTCCGAAACAGCATAGCTCGCAGCCTTGTCTTGAAGATGAACAAACAAGGCGCTCCCCTGACCGTCCTCACCGCGGGCAACCACGGCATCGACGGCCGGGTTGCCATTCCTTTCCATCGGGAAGGAGATCCAGTCGCCGTGACGGATATATTGGGCACACAGTTTCTTGGCGTGGAACACGGGCCAAGGCTCGCCGTGCCTGTTCATCATGCCGTACCCGCCCCGATCTTCTGTGCCGGTCCAGAACATTTCGGCATAGGCCTCACCCCGCATCAGATGAAGCAAGGCGGCTGTGTAAAAAGTAGCTCCAAAGATAGATTGGTTGAAACGGGCCCGTACCGGCTCCGTGTAGTGAGAATGCGTGTTCAGCTCGCCGCAGATATTCAGGATATCGCGTCCTCGCAGGAGTTCGGCGATCGCTCGGGATCGCAGCTCATAGTCCGGCGCCTGGGACATGATCAGCGCTCGATAGTTTGTCTCGTCCTGTGGGGCGCCGTTCTCACCAGCGTCGCGCCAGTCAGCGTAGCGGTGCCAGTCGGCGAAGCCGATGAGCGAGTTGTCTATCTCGTTCACGAAGCGCCAGGGCCAATCCCACCAGAAGGGTTGAAAACCCTCAACAGCGGGACCACCAACGAGCGGCTTTTTTCCTCCTAGATACGGAGATAACCAATGCACGATCCGTTGGGCGACCTCTTCATAGATGCGGCGGTACTGTTCGAAACTGACCGGCCCACTGATCCAGGCGTTGTTGGGCTCGTTCCAAACGCACCAGTACCAGTCTCGTACCACCTCACCACCCCACTGTTCGATGCAGCTCCATACAACATCGGCGCATTGATTGGCAAACCAGCGCACGGCGCGCGGGTCGTTCAATGGTCTATGGAGCTTCGCAAAAGTAATCATTGGAGTGGCGCCGATGTTGAGCACCGCCTGAACATAAGAGGCAAAAACACCCCATTCACAAACAGGGTCGGGACCACCTTTGTCAAATAGAAAAATGCGGACCAAGCGCGTATCAATATCCCTGAGGCGCTGCCAAATGATCTCTCGCTGTTCTCCTAGAGCAAAATCCCAGCATTGATCGGCTTGATTGACGCCATAGTGTAGTCGCATCTTTCTCTCAAAACCGCGCTCGTTGCAGGAGACTGTTTTATCTTCGGCTTGCGCATGTAAGTTGCGTTCTGGAGATAACACATGGGTAGACATCTTTTGATCATTCCTTCACGATTTTCAGCAACTCTTTTAGGCGTAGAACGTAGGAATACTTCTCGGCTAGGTGCCTCCTGAGCCTAATAACGATTCTTTCATACCGTTCTCGCCTACGAAGCAGGTCCAAAATTTTTTCCTCTGGTTTCTTCTCTGGGAGAACTAACTCGAGGGCTTCTTCTCCATATATCTCCTCCACGTATTGTGGATCTTGAGCAAACAAGGGTATGGTATTTGCCGCAGGGGTTTCAAAAGTACGGCACGTCACCAGCCTTAAGTGGTCGAATAAGGGTCTGTATATTACCGGTGAAAAGATTCCCCTGCCCATAACTTCAATGACCTCGCTAAACTGAACCGGAGGGTTGATCTCTATGTCCATCTCTTCTAAATAGGAGGCGTTTGTGCAATAGGCGTCCTCAATTAAAGTTGGGCTAGCCCATGGAGGTACTGTGGTCCATCCGTGTCCGACGAGGCCGATGCGACCCACTTGCTCACGGACCGGCTTGATCGCCTCCAGTACCCGCTTCATGCCGCGCCATCGAAACCAATTGTTGCCAACGTATACCATCCCGTACTCTTTGGCTCCGAAGTCTAGCGGCACTTCCCACGCCGGATTGTAAGCATGGAAAAAAAATGGGCGCACATTCGGTCGCAAGGGATGAAATGTGGGCTGAAAGATCTTGTCAGAAAGGCTATCGCAAATCTCCACCCAACGCTGGCTCGAGACCACATCCGGATGATTCGTATCCCCCACCACACTGATCGCATCGTTGTACTTGCCATCACAATCAATTACCACTCG
>DASYVB010000163.1:0-8080 GCA_036000525.1 Nitrospiraceae bacterium
GAACGACGACGGGGTGAATGATCCGTGTTAAGAAGCGCGGAAGACGCCGAGCTTCTGCATCTTGGACTGGAGCGTCGTCCGTTTCATGCCGAGCCGGGCTGCGGCACACTTGGGCCCTCCAATGACCTATTTAGTCTCTTGGAGAGTAGAGAGGACATGGCCGCGCTCAACATCTTCCAGCGGTACCTGTCTACTCGCAGGAGTCTTTTCCTGCCAATTCATTTCCCTAAGCGGAATCTGCAGCGTGGACTGGGGGAGATTAACAGGAAGCCTCGGTCGAGCCCGGGAGAGAGAAGGTTGTCCACTATGGTTTTCTATAGCTGATCCGATAAATTACACCTGCCAAATCGTCTGAAACCAACAAAGCGCCATCGGGCATGACGAGGACGTCAACGGGACGTCCCCAGACCTCTTGTCCCTGAAGCCACCCTTCCGCGAAGACCGAATAGCGATACTGTCCTTGCACGTCTCGTAATACCGACGTGATCCGATAGCCTATTTTTTGGCTCCGATTCCACGAGCCATGCTCCGCAATGAAGATTTGGTTCTGATATTCCGGGGGAAACATCTTGCCCGTGTAAAAGCGCATCCCCAATGAGGCGACATGGGGGCCAAGCGCAACGACCGGAGGCGTGAATTCACCGCACGCGTGTTTGCCGCCATACTCAGGATCGGGGATCGTGCCGCCATGGCAATAGGGATAGCCGAAGTGCATCCCCGGTTTCGACGCATGATTGAGCTCATCCGGCGGTTGATCATCCCCGAGATAATCCCGACCATTGTCTGTAAACCACAGGTCCTGGTTCCTCGGATCCCAATCGAATCCGACCGAGTTCCGGACCCCGTGCGCGACGATCTCGTACCCGCTCCCATCCGGATTGAGGCGGGCGATTAACGCGTAGCGGTCCGGATCGGAGTCACAGATATTGCACGGCGCTCCGACGGGCACATAGAGCTTCCCGTCAGGAGCGAAGGCGATAAATTTCCAACCATGATGCTTCTCTGTCGGAAATCGGTCAGTGATCACCATCGGGGAGGGCGGGTTCGTCAGCCGTTGTTCGATCTTGTCGAATCGCAGGATGCGATCAACAGCGGAGACAAATAAGGAGCCATTTCGGTAGGCGACGCCCACCGGCATGTTCAAGCCGCGCGCGATTGTCAACACTTCATCAGCGCGCTGATCGCCGTCTCCGTCCACTACGGCGTAGACGTTGCCTTTGTCCTTGGTACCGATAAACAGCGTGCCGTTCTGCCCTAGGGCCAGTCCTCGGGCATTTGGAACATTGTCCGCGTAGACCGTGATGACAAAACCAGGGGGAAGCTTAATCTTGTCCAAAGGGAGAGAGCACGCGTAAATCTGGCTCGCGACGGATAACAAGATCATCGAGGAGAACACCAGCACAACAACGCGACTCATAGTATTGACCTCCCTCCTGTGATGGTGTTCACGTTTACCTCCTCAGGAATAGATTGAAGACCCACTGTCCAAGAATTCCCATTAACGGGGGAAGGAGTATGGCTGGCAGACATCGCGCAATGGTGAAGGGCCAACCAAGAAGAGGGGCTTCATAGGTGAGCATTCTGATCGGGCTCACCAACGTCTTCGCGGTAATCAGCGTGATCAAGGCTCCTGGAGCCGCGCCGCTTTTGAAAAGACTTGCGGCGATGGGAAAGAGCAGGTAGGGTCCTCCTGGAATCACCAGACCGGCCAGCCACCCCATGAGGATCCCTCGCGTGGAGGACTCAGTTCCCAGCCACACGGTGATCTCAGAGGGAGAGATGAGCACTTCAAGGAGCCCCGCAATGATAAAGCCCAACAGCAATTCAATCCAGACGCTCCCGAAAAGTCGACCGCTTGCATAAAGTCCCTCCATCGGCAGAGAGCGGTCCTTCACAAAAGCGAACAAACCGGCGAAGACGGCCAGCACGAGCAAAATCATCACGCTGACATCCATACGCCGGATCATGTTTGAGCGAACCCTCGACCGCTCCGGTATTCGAACAGGACCGGCAGGCCGGCCAAGTGACTCGCCTGGCGTCGGGCTGATTCGATTCGGCCATGATCTGGGGAGAGAGAACAAGCGGGATCGATAGCGCCTGCATTCCCCGTCACATGAAAGGCCTGACAGCGACATCCTCCAAAGTCTCTGGCACGGCGATCACAGGTTCGGCATGGGTCGGGCAGCCATTCGTCTCCACGGAACTGATTAAAGCTGGAAGAATGATGCCAAATCTCTTCAAGATGGCACTGCCTGACATTTTCAAAGTGCAGCCCCGGTATCGTCTGTGCTAGATGACAGGGGAGCGCAAACCCCTCTGGATTCACAACGATGAACCGGCGTCCCCACCCATCCATACAGGACTTGGGGTAAACCGAATAATAGTCTGGAGTGACGAACACCACTTCCATTTTCCCCTGAAGCCGCCCTCGTGCATGTTCCGCAACGGCCCGCGCGCGTTCGAGCTGGTCGCGAGTGGGCAGGAGCGCTGCGCGGTTCTGCAGGGCCCATCCAAGATACTGCGCGTTCGCCAGTTCAAGTCGGTCAGCAGACAACTCTTCGGCCAGCTTGATGAAGTCTGCAATATCAGCGATGTTGTCACGATGAAGCACGACGTTCATAGTCAGCGGGAGTTCGAGCGATTTGACCCACTTCGCAACTTCAAGCTTGCGGGAGAAGGATGGGGCTCCGGCAATGCGGTCTGATTCTGATGGGCGCGTGCCTTGAATAGATAGCTGCACGCTATTAAGGCCGAGTGCCCGAAACCGAGAGAGACGCTCCAAAGTGAGTGGGAGGCCGCTCGTGATGAGGTTCGTATACAGCTCGAGCTTGTCTGCACCGCGAATGAGGAGCTCGAGATCATCCCGCAGCAATGGCTCGCCCCCTGTCAAGTTGAGCTGGACGACACCAAGTGCCTCCGCTTCGTGAAAGACGCGAAGCCATGTGTCCGCATCGATCTCATTCCGGTGGCGCCCATAGTCAACAGGATTCGAACAGTACGGGCATCGCAGGGGACAACGGTAGGTGAGCTCAGCGATCAACGTGTAGGGGCGATACTCGTGATTCATTGCAGACCTTGAAGCAGGCCACGGCCAGCAAGGGTATTCAGAAAGTCGTGCACGTTTCGCTTGATTTCAGCAGTGGAGACATCGACATAGATCCGAGCCAAGCGCTTCGCAATGTCGTCAACCGTGTACTCTCCCGTGCAGAGACGGCTAATTTCCGTCGCAGTCCTATTCAGCTCAAGCCCCGCTTCAGGGTATAGAAGCATGTAGCGACCGGTTCTTCGATCGAAACGAAGGCGTACCTTACGACTGAGCTGCGGCCTGGCTGTCGCGCTGGTCATAGGGAGCCCTTTCTAGTCCTCGTCCTGGTTCGACATAGGCCATATACATGCAATCGAGCATGTGCCACAGAATCTCCGCCTTCCTAATTAAGGCGCGCACACATCGGTCCTGAAGCTCATATGTGATGGCGTGCTGGATCACCCACTCGATGGCATGCTTCGAATCAAGGCTTGCGCGGGAAATACGCATCTGAAAATATCCCAGGGCTTCTGAGCTCACCCAGGGATAATGGTGCTTCCAAGCCTCTAGGCGCTGGGCCATGAGAGCAGGAGCAAACAACTCCGTGAGAGAGGAAGCCACCGCTTCGAGAAGCGGGCTCTCGCGGACGAACTGTATGTATCCGTCACAGGCGAACCGAACTCCAGGGAGCACTAACTGAAAGTTCCTGACCTCGTCGACGTCGAGACCCACGCCTCGGGCCAGCTCTAGCCAGGAAGCGAGTCCTCCTTGCCCTTCGTGTTGGCCGTCCTGGTCCTGAATACGACGGAGCCAGATCCGCCGAAAGTGTGAGTCCTCAGACTTCGAAACGATGAGAGCATCCTTGATCGGAATACGCGTTTGGTAGTAGTACCGGTTCAGGACCCACTGTTGAAGCTGGAGCTTCGTCAAATTCCCGCTGTGCATGAGCTTGTGGAAGGGATGGTGGTCATGGTAGCGGGTAGTCCCTTCACGCGTGAGCCACTCCACGAAGGCTTCTTCTGAAAGCGGACCTCGATGTTGCTCTTCCGTCATAGCCTGACCTCCATCCCATCCCAGGCAACCTCCCATCTCGCTGCCTCGACGATCTTCCGCTCAGGCGAATCCTCCCTCAGCATCGGATTGGTGTTGTTCATGTGAATGAACACTCGCCGAGGAGCAGTGATATTCGAGAGCATCGAAAGACTGCCTCCCTGCCCCCCGACAGGCCAATGTGCCAGATCTTTGGCCGACTTCTCCAAGAAGCCCTGTGCGGACAGCTCATCGTTCGACCAAAAGGTGCCATCAAACATGACGCAATCTGCGCCTTCCAGCCCTTCGTAGACGGAGGGCGTGATACTGCCGACTGCAGAAAGATAGGCCAGCACTCGTCCGTTGGTGGAGTGGCGAAATCTGAGTCCCACATTCATTTCCGGATCAACAGGCGAAACGAGCCCTTCCAAATGTACCGGAGGCTTTCCCGGAACAGCCATGGCTTTGACCGTCAATCCTGACGGGTAACCGTCTGCGCGCAGCATGGCTTCTTCAACACCGAGTTTCAGGCTTCGCCAGGTGACCTGATCGGCAAAGCGCTGAAGTGTCCGATACAAGACATTGCGTTCTGTGAATCCGCGACGCACAGACTCAGTCGCGTAGACCACAATGCGATGATTCTCCCGGAGCGAGAGGAGCCCCAGGCAGTGATCCAGGTCCCCATTGGTCAAAAAGATTGCCTGGATCGGTGTGGCACGTGATCTCCTCGGATGGAGAGGACCGAAGCTCTCAATCTGTGAACGAATGTCCGGGGACGCGTTGAGGAGAAACCAGTCTCCATCGTCAGCGCTCAGGCAAACTGATTCCTGCGTTCGAGGGATCGCTTTGATCAGTCCCTCCCGCACGCCCCGGCAATTAAAACAGGCGCAGTTCCATTGCGGGAACCCTCCTCCGGCAGCAGAACCTAATATCCGAATGATCACGTCGAGACACCGCAATCGCTGTTATTTGTGGTCGGTCGATACAAGAATTTCCTCGGGTTGCTTTTGGACATCGGGACTTTCCTTGAAGTCATCTTGGTAAGAGTTGACCTCGGAATCCATTTTCACTTCCTCAAATAAAGGTGCTTCCCAGTTCATGATGGTCACCTCCTCTTCCCTGTGACAGGCTAGACTACCTGCGACCGGTTGCCTATGGCTGAATCGCCTCTATGCTGGCTTCTCACAAAGGCCAAAAACCCTCCACATGGGAAACAGGCCGAGGACAACCAGCGCGACAGCGAGGCCATCGCGCAGCAGGGGAGCGGATTGCGCCTGTATCGTCATCCCCTTCACCAGAGACCAGAGGCCTGAATCAGAGCGCAGCGATCTTCTTTCTGAGTGATGCAGGGCTCTTAGGATACTCCTTTTCGGTGAGGCGGTGCCAACACTCTTTCGCCTGCGCCGCCACTCCCGCACGTGTTGCAGTCTGGTGTCATCAGCCCTCGACATGAGAAGGGCGGGAACTTGATAAAGACGAGGGAATCGTGTCAGCGCATTGACCGGCGGTCAAGCGGTTGACATTAGGTCGGGCGGGAGATGCCGAGTTTCTGAATCTTGGATTGGAGCGTCGTCCGTTTCATGCCGAGGTGCGCGGCGGCTCCGGAGGGACCGCCGATCACCCAATTGGCCGCCTGGAGCGCGCGCAAGACGTGTTCACGCTCTGCCGCTTCGAGTGTGGTGACAGGCTGAGCCCCTTCTCTTGCCGCTGCCTTCAATTCAGCGAGAGGGACATGCAATTCGACACCTGGAGAGAGAATCACTGCACGCTCGATCAGGTTTTCCAGCTCCCGCACATTCCCCGGCCAGTGGTACCGGGACAGAGCGGCCATAGTGTCGGACGGGATCCGTTCAATCTGTTTATTCATCCGGCGTGAGTGCTTTTGGGCGAAATAGCGGACGAGGAGCGGAATGTCCTCGCGGCGCTCGCGGAGCGGGGGGCTGACAATGGGGAACACGTTCAGACGGTAGTAGAGATCGCTACGAAACTGTTTGTCGGAGACCATCGCGGCAAGATCACGGTTAGTGGCAGCCAGGAGCCGGATATCAACCCGGATCGTCTTCGTGCTGCCCAACCGTTCAAATTCCTGCTCCTGCAACACCCGCAGGAGCTTAGACTGCAGCTCCAGAGGAATATCGCCCACTTCGTCCAAGAACAAGGTCCCGCCGTCAGCCAGCTCGAAGCGGCCGATCTTTTGCGCGATGGCGCCGGTGAAAGCCCCCCTCTCATGGCCGAACAGCTCGCTCTCCAGCAGGCCGGTGGGAATGGCCGCACAGTTCATTTTCACAAAGGTCCTGCCGCGACGCTCACTGCGGTTATGAATGGCGCGGGCAAGGAGCTCCTTCCCTGTTCCGGTTTCGCCCAGGATGAGAACCGTCGAGGCGGTCGCGGCGACGATCTCGACTTGCTTCAACACCTGCTTGAGCGCAGGGCTGTCTCCCACAATCTCCTCGAAGTTGAACTCGGTGCGAATCTCATCCTCGAGATACAACTTTTCCTTCGACAATTTGTCCTTCAACTTTGCGATCTCCTGATAGGCCAGCGCGTTCTCCACGGCAATGGCAACCTGTTGTGCCACCTGGACCAGCAGATCTATATCATCCTGAGCAAATGCGTCCTCACCGCGTCTGCCCACGTTCAATGCGCCCCGTACGCGGTCATGGGCAAGTAGGGGGACACTGCAGAGGGATTTAACCCCCTCACCGAGCAAGCGTTCGCAGACTTTCGATTCCGAGGCCATGTTCTGGAGGTCTTGTACTGTAAATACCGCGGGCTTCCTGGTGGTCATCGCAACACCAGATGGCCCCTTACACTGCGGATCCGCTTGTCCTTCTTCGATAAAACTTGTGTTCTTCGTAAAGTCGAGCACCTGGACCCGATACTGACGAGTCTCGGGCTCATACAACACCAGGCTTGAGCCGTCATGCTTGATAACCTTGCGCAAGCAGGCACTGACGGCGGTGAACAGGTCATCCAGGCCCAAATGGGAAACTACCGCGTTGTTGACTTCCAGCAGAAGTCGCACGCGGTCTCGTTCGTGTGTCAGTTGCTGCTGAGCAGATTGCGCACTCTCGTCGTGCAACACGTTGTCCACGGCGACCGCGATCTGCTTCGCGACTTCCTGCATGAAATTGAGCTCTGCTTCTTGATAGGCCCTCTTCTGCAGACTCCCGAATCCCATTGCCCCCAGACGTCGCAGCGCCGTGGTGAGGGGGACCGCGCAGAAGGATTGCACGCCATTCTCACGCAACATTGGTATTAATTTAGGAAAACGGCTTTCTTGCGCTACGTCCTCGACCATCAAGGGTAGCTGGGTCTTCCACACAACTCCTCCTGGAGATTCATCAACGGGCAGTTCCAGACCCGGGCGGATAGTGCTGGGTAACGGCACCGCAAGGATGTGCAGGCGCATGACGTCGCGCGTGGGATCATGCAATACCAGATTGATGTAATCGAACGGGACGATGCGAGGGAGTCGCTGGGCGAGATCATGAAACAGCTCGTCCAGGTCGCGGTGCGACGCAATGGATTCTGAGACCTCCAGGAGGAGCCGCAACCGATCCCGTTCATGAGTCAGCTGCTGCTGCGCCGTCTGCGCGCGCTCATCGTTGAGGACGTCATCGACCGCGACGGCGATCTGTTTCGACACTTGCTGCAAGAACTCAAGATCCGCGGTCGCAAACGCGCACGGACGCCGGCTGCCGAACCCGATCGCACCGAGAGGCCGCATCGCGGTTGTTAGCGGAAGCAAGCAGTACGACTGCACACCTAGGTCACGGAGAAGTGCCGTGACCTTAGGAAAACGGGTTTCTCTATCGCGGCAGGGCACAACCAATGGCTCTTGCGTGCGAAAGACCCATCCGCCAGCAGATTCCTCCATCGGCAACTCAAAACCGGGAGGGATGCTTTCGGCTTCTGCAGTTCCTAATGTATGGGTTTTCATGACGTTCCGCACGGGATCGTGCAGGATGAGAGCAATGAATTCGAACTGCACAACCGAAGGAAGTCGTTTGGCGAGGTCTCGGA
>DASYVB010000164.1:0-5303 GCA_036000525.1 Nitrospiraceae bacterium
GTCGAGACGGCCATAGACCTCGGTCACGAGACGACTGGTTGCGGGGGCCAGCTTCGTGCGACTCGTCTTCATGGTCGTACTCCGGCGATCTGAATCGCGGTCGCGGTCACCGTCGCTGCTATGTTGGAGAGAAATTTGAAATTCAGTGTGTCCACGGTATCGGTTTCACGATGGTAATGCGGATTACGGAAATTCGCCGTATCGGTCAACACCACAGCTGGATAGCCTGCATCCCAGAACGAGGCATGGTCGCTACGACGGGTATGGGGCATGACCTCCCCTCGGCCTGGCACCACTAATGACAGGGGCTTGAGCTCAGCCGCATGCCGCTGGGCCTCCTGTTCAAGCTGGTGCACCAAAGACCGGGATGCTTCGTTGCCTACGATGGCGAGAAAATCTCCCTGGGTCGGCACCACGATGGGCACACCAGGTGGGATCTGCTGCGTGCCGGCCTCGCTCCTGGCGAACCCGACACATTCCAAAATAATCGCACCAGCCAATTCATGGCGTTCGGCTTTCAAGCGGGACGCGAAGGCCTGACTCCCTATGCGATCCTGCTCCTCAAGACAAAATGCCACGAGCCAGATTGGTCGCGCGAGAGGTCGCGCACGAAGGCGAGAAGCCACTTCGAGAAGGACCACGAGCCCACTTGCGTTGTCATCCGCGCCGGGTGATCCGGACACGGTGTCGTAGTGGGCTCCTATCAGGAGCGGGGGCAACTCCTCTCCTTGTCGGGGCCAGTCAGGGTTCTTGATCGCCACCACATTTCGAAAGACCTTACCCCACGCACTCACGAGTTGGCCCCCGGTGGCCCACCCAAACTTGGCAAACTGCATCGCCAGATAGTGCGCAGCCTTCCGAAGCGCGCGAGGACTCGTCTGAGGATGACGCTCGCCGACGAGAGCCTTAAGATGGCGGTTGATTCGGAGGCGCTGGGTCACCATGAGAAGAGACTGATCGGATTAACCGATTAGGAGGCGATCTCCGTCCCGATACCTTTATGCGTGAACACTTCGAGAAGAATGGCATGCGGAATTCGACCGTCGATGATATGCGCTTTGCCGACACCGCCACCGAGCGCGTCCAGGCAGGCATGTACCTTGGGCAACATCCCTTCGCTGATCGTGCCCTTCTTCACCATCCGTTGCACGTCTTTGCGTGAGACCGTCGAGAGATGGCGCCCATTCGCATCTCGAATGCCTTTCACATCGGTCATCATTACCAGCTTCTCCGCACCCAGAGCGGCGGCCATCGCCCCGGCCACCAGATCGGCGTTGATATTGTATGTATTCCCTTCCCGGTTGGTGCCGATCGGTGCGATGACGGGGATGTAATTATCCTGCTGAAGTTTCCGCACCAACGTGGGATCGATAGACTGGACCTCTCCGACCAAGCCAAAATCCTCGTCCCCCTCGCCGTCATCGAGATCCTTTTCCAGACTTGCCGCCCAAGCTTTGGCCGTGAGCGGTCGAGAGAGCATGAGCCCGCCGTCCTTTCCACTCAAGCCGACCGCAAGGCCGCCATGGCGATTCAAGAGATCGACGATTTCCATGTTGATCTTGCCGGCCAATACCATCTCCACGATTTCCATCGTGGCCTCATCTGTGACCCGCACCCCATGACGAAACTTAGCTTCGATACCCAGGCGCTGGAGCATCTTGTCGATCTGGGGTCCCCCACCGTGCACGATGACCGGGTTGAGACCCACATATTTCAGGAGCACGACGTCCTGAGCGAACCGCTCTTTCAACGGCGCATCGGTCATCGCATGACCGCCATATTTGATGACAATCGTCTTGCCCTTGAACGTGCGAATGTAGGGCAAGGCTTCGATCAGGACGTTTGCTTTCTTAATTAGTCTGTTCATATCTTGGCTCCTATGGCGAGAAAAGCGCGAAAGGCGCGAAACGCGGGACGAGCAAGAGTTCGAGGTTTTCGGAACTTCGAACCACGAAGTTCGGATCGCGTCTGACACAGAGGATCGTCGGCAACTGTATAATGATCATGGCTTCTCGTCCTTCACGACACACACCCTGGTCGAGCGACCGGCTCGCGGATGCGTCTTATCATAGACGGCCAGGAGCTGGTCCGTGGCCAGGTGCGTATACTTTTGCGTCGTGCTCAATGAAGCATGCCCAAGCATCTCTTGAATCGACCGCAGATCGGCCCCTTCATCGAGGAGATGGGTGGCAAAGGAGTGACGCAACGTATGGGGACTCACGGAACCACCGGCAAGCCGGTTCGAATAGCGGGCCACGATGCGCGCGACGCTCCGAGTCGTCAAACGCCCCCCCCGGCTGTTTCGAAAGACCGGCGATGAGACGCGCTGCGTCTTCGTCGTCAGATTTCGAGAATCCCTCAGGAGCCGCTGATCCAAATATGCCTGAATGGCCCGTAGGGCCATATCTCCGATCGGTACGATGCGCTCCTTCCGACCTTTTCCTCGCAGATGGACCAGCCCCTCGGACGCACGGAGATCTTCGAGATTGATCCCCACAAGTTCACTCACGCGAGCCCCGGTCGAATAGAGCGTCTCCAGCAAGGCTCGGTCTCGGAGTGACCCTCCTGCCTGATCGGCAGGAAACTCCATCAGCGCTGCCGCGTCGTCCTTGGTCAAGACACGCGGAAGATGTTTCGGCTGTTTCGGCGTCCTGATGGCCTCGGCAGGATTGAGACCCACCATGCCCTCTCGTTGCAGATAGCGATAGAAACTGCGGAGGGAGGCGAGCTTCCGGGCCATCGACGTGCTTTTCTCACGCTTGCGGTCCAACCAATGAAGATAGGCCCGAATGGACTCCGTCTTCACCGTAGCTGGATCGAGCGTGGGCACGCCGGGGTGCTCCGCCCTCATGAAGGCCTGGAACTGTCGGAGATCCGAAACATAGCTGCGCACTGTTTCATGCGACGCATGACGTTCCAGCTCAAGGAACGTCATGAAAGCTCTAATTGCGTCATCCATGCCGTCAGATCCTCAAGCGCCCGTTGTCCCGTGAGCCGCCGTTTGCGCTCCTTGTCTTTCGTCGGTGTGGCAAGAGGAGGAAAGAGCCCGAAATTCATATTCATCGGCTGAAAATGACGAGGGTCCGTGGTCGTGATGTACGACAGCAGACAGCCATGCGCCGTGGTGGGCGGCGGCGTACCCAACGGCAATCCTGCAAGACCACGAGCGGCGTTGATTCCTGCCAACCCTCCCATCGCGGCTGAATCCGTATAGCCCTCGACGCCGACCAGCTGTCCTGCAAAGAAGAGATTGCCACGCGCCTTAAACTGAAGGGTATCGTGCAGCAGTTGTGGGGAATTGATAAAGGTGTTGCGATGCAGGCTGCCGTAGCGCAGAAACTCCGCCTCCTCAAGACCGGGAATCATACGAAACACCCGCTTCTGCTCCCCGTAGGTCAATTTAGTCTGGAATCCCACGAGGTTGTAACAGGAGCGATGGGCGTTTTCCGTCCGGAGCTGTACCACAGCATAGGCTCGCGCACCAGTCTTGGGATTCTCAAGGCCCACCGGCTTCAACGGCCCGAACTGCATGGTCTGGCGGCCCCGTTCGGCCATCACTTCGATAGGGATACACCCTTCGAAGTAGGATGTCTTTTCAAATTCTCTGGGTTGGACTTTCTCCGCCGCGAGCAACGCGTCATAGAAGGCGTTGTAGACCGGCTCGTCCATCGGACAGTTGAGGTAGTCATCCCCACCCTTGTCGTATCGGGACGCGAGAAATACGACATCCATATTGATGGAATCGGCATCCACGATCGGAGAAATTGCATCGTAAAAATACAAATGTTTCGTGTGGGTCATTTGCGCGATCGCCTGAGACAGTTTGTCGGATGTCAGCGGGCCGGTTGCCAGAATGCAGAGACAGTCCTTTGGAATCTCGGTGATCTCCTCATGCAGAATGCGAATGTTCGGATGCCCTTCCAGCGCCTGGGTAATCTTGAGTGAAAACTGCTCGCGATCGACGGCCAGGGCCGATCCTGCTGGCACCCGTACCTCATCCGCCACTCGAATAATGAGCGAGTTGAGACGGCGCATTTCCTCTTTCAAGATGCCTGGGGCATTCAGTAGATCCGCGGAGCCGAGCGAATTCGAACAGACCAGCTCTGCCAAACCACCGGTTTTGTGCGCTTGCGTCATCTCTTTTGGGCGCATTTCATAGAGCGTCACCTTCGCTCCACGATTGGCCGCCTGCCATGCCGCTTCAGACCCGGCCAGACCACCCCCGATAATGACAATGTCGTCGCGCATACGAGTGAAACTCCGCGAAGAAAGACTGAGAGCGGTGGCATTGTAGGAACTGCGTTTTGGGGATGTCAAGGCGACTTCGCTACGCATGACGCATGGCGTCACGGTTGATCCGATTTATGACCCCGTGCTAGACTTCGCCTCGTGTAGGCGATTAGCTCAGGGGTAGAGCGCTTCCTTCACACGGAAGAGGCCACTGGTTCGATACCAGTATCGCCTACCATACTCTCCACCTCCCCCTTTTCGATCCGTACCCCCTGGCCTAACTGTCGGTTTTCATGCTATTGCCTGAACCGCTCCAATTCTGGACAGAATCCTGCCGGTCGGCTACACTTCAGTCTATCGAGAGATCGTCGACCCTGAACCGTATAAGACAAGTGAGGTCATCTATGCGGACTACAGCTCTTGCCGTGGGAATTCTCCTCCTGGCCACCGCAGTCGGTTGTGCCAGCAACCCCCAGCAGCAGACGATAGCCGATGCAGATGGAGGCTATACTGCCCCAGCCAGCATTTATAGTGTGATGGACCCCACATCCTTGGTCTACACCGATGTGGCGGCCGGGGCAGCCCCTAACGATAACCCCTGGCGCTGGACCGGTTTTCTCTTGCACCCTATCGGGCTCGTGATAGATTACGGCCTGAACCGACCGATGTACATGCTCACCAGCCAGATGCCGTACCTTTTCGGGTACACGTCCGAGGATTCGATGCTGGATAGCCAACGGCGATAATTCTTCGTGCATATCGTTCTCAGATTCAACGCCCGCTTTCCTCACGAGAGCGGGCGTTGCCTTGTCACCCCGTTGGCAAACCCTTTCACGTTTCGTGTATGCTCCCTTCGTGAGTCGGAATCCACGTGACACGCAAGCGCCTCGTGCTGTGCCCTTTCGACTGTGGGTGGTCTGCGGGCTAGGACTGAGCCTCTTGCTGAACGCCTGCGAAACTCCGGCCCCAAAACTGATCCTCCCGCCGTCTGAAAGCGATCTGGTCCTCCTGAAGTCCACGACCCTCTGCACTTCGAAGTCCGACTTCCTCAAGACACATCCTGCCTCTACCCT
>DASYVB010000165.1:0-18293 GCA_036000525.1 Nitrospiraceae bacterium
ATCAAGGACAATAGGCGAACCGCGCGCAGGATGCTCAAAAAGTCTGCCCAGCAAGGCCGCAGCGAGCGAAGAGGCGAAGGCGTACGCTTCGGTACGTTGAGCTTCTAAGCGAAGCGAGAACGCCGCTGGCGGACTTTTTCAGCATCCTGCTAGAATCAGCAATGCCTAATCGCCTTACCCACGAAACCAGTCCCTATCTCCTGCAGCATGCCTCGAACCCTGTTGACTGGTACCCCTGGGGGCCGGAGGCCTTGCAGACATCGAAAGCGCAAAACCGCCCCATCTTGCTCTCGGTCGGATACTCCGCCTGTCACTGGTGTCACGTGATGGAGAGAGAGTCGTTCGAGAACGAGGCCATTGCGTCACTCATGAACCGACATTTTGTCTGTATCAAAGTCGATCGGGAAGAGCGCCCTGATCTCGACGAGATCTATATGCAGGCCACGGTGACCCTCAATCATGGTCAGGGTGGATGGCCGATGACGGTCTTCCTGACGCCGGATCAGGAGCCGTTCTTTGCCGGCACGTATTTTCCTCCTGACGATCGCTGGGGCCGTCCCGGGTTCCCCAGCCTGCTCAAGAAAATCGCAGATGCGTGGGAGCAGGATGCCGCCGGTCTCACGAGTCAAGCGCGTCACTTGACCGAACGGTTGAAGAAGGAACTCAAGGCAATGTCCCCCGTCTCCGTCAGTACCTCTGTGCTTGATGAGGCCGTGACGCAATTCCGCGAGGATTTCGATGAGCGCCACGGCGGATTTGGCAGTGCACCGAAATTTCCACCGTCCGCAGGGCTCTCGTTGCTCCTGCGTTGTTACCGCCGAACAGGAGCCAGCCGAACCTTGCAGATGGTCACACGCACGCTCGATGCGATGGCGGCCGGGGGGATCTACGATCATATCGGTGGCGGGTTTGCACGGTACTCCACCGACGAGCGCTGGCTGGTTCCCCATTTCGAGAAGATGCTCTACGACAATGCCCTCCTGGCCCGGACCTACCTGGAAGCCTATCAAGTAACCAAGCAGGCCTCCTATCGGCAGGTCACGACGGAAGTGCTCGAGTATATTCTCCGGGAGATGACCGACCCTGCTGGGGGATTTCATTCCGCGACGGATGCGGACTCGGAAGGAGTCGAAGGAAAGTTTTTCGTCTGGACGCCGACAGAGATCCAGGCCGTGCTGCAGAATGCAGAAGATACTCGCCGATTCTGCGCCTCGTACGATATTACCGATCAGGGGAATTGGGAACATCGGAGTATCCCGAATCGGCTGCGTCCCATCGAGGCCGTGGCCAAGGAGTTGAACCTCACCATTGATGAACTATACGAGACGATCCATCGCGTGCGTCCCCTCCTCTATCGCGCCCGCCAAGAGCGAGTACCGCCCGGACTCGACGACAAGATCATCACGGCATGGAACGGCATGATGATCTCGGCGATGGCCGAGGCAGGCCGTGTGTTAGGGATCAACCGTTACATCGACGGGGCCATGCGGGCGGCAGACTTTCTCTTGCTGGTGCACCGGACTTCCGAGGGAATGCTGCTCCGCACGTCGCGGCAGGGCCGAGCCCATCTCGATGGGGTACTGGAGGACTATGCCTATCTGGCAGAAGGATTGATCGACCTCTATGAGGCCTGTGGTCAGGAACGGTATCTCACTGCCGCGCTTCAATTTGGAGAGCGGATGGTGGGCTCGTTTTGGGATGAGGACCAGGGGGGGTTCTACACCACCGCGAAGACGCATGAAACGCTGATCATCCGAGCGCGTGAGGGGGCGGATGGTGCGACGCCCAGTGGAAACGCCGTGGCGGTCTCAGCCCTCGCCAGACTCTCATTTCACTACGATCGACAGGTTCTGCGCGAGGCAGCGATTGGCGGGATTCGCGCCTATGGCCGCCAGATGGCCAAGTATCCGAGGGCCTTTGCCAAGAGTCTTGCGGCGGTGGATTTGTTAGCGGAAGGGCCGATTGAATTGGCTTTTGTCGGAGCGGCCAACGATCCTGGGCTGGAGGCACTCCAACTCGCCGTGCGCGAGGTGTTCTTACCCCATCGCGTGATTGCCTGCAGCGATGGAACGGGTGGGCCGTCTGGTCATCCCCTGCTGGCGGGCAAGGGGTTGGTGGAGGGGAAGGCGGCACTCTATATCTGTCGGAACTTTTCCTGTCAGCGTCCCCTCACCGATGCGCGGGAGGTCACCGAGGCGCTTCTATCGGCGTCGCGGCGAACGGATCAGACGACCCAACAGACACTCTTGCATGGAACGGCGCACCCCGGGTCGGCCAGTCCCGAGGGGACAGCCAGGTATGCCGCGCGCATCGTGAGCCAGTCACGCCATGGCGGCCGCATGGAACATGGGTATGGTTGGTTCGGCAACAGGGGGTTGACGGCGTCCCGACTGGGGTTCGGTACCTATCGGGTCGATACGAGTGAGCCAGAGCATCGAGACGCGCTCATGAAGGCTCTGCGAGAAGGCGTGAACCTGATCGACACGTCGACGAACTACATGGACGGCGACAGTGAGCGCCTGGTCGGCTCTGTCTTACGCGAGTTGTTCAAGAGCGGTGAGCTGACTCGTGAAGAGGTGATCGTCGTCTCGAAGATCGGATATGTGCAAGGGCACAACTTGAAACAGGCGGAAGCACGAGAACAGGCCGGGCGCCCCTACCCTGACATGGTCAAATATGGCGAGGGCATCTGGCATTGTATCCACCCGGAGTATCTGGCCGATCAGCTCACACTGTCACTGGATCGGCTTGGACTGGCCACTCTCGACGTCTGTTTGCTGCATAATCCGGAATACTTTCTGTCCGAGGCAGCGCATCATGATGGTGGAGATCTCGCGGCGGCGCAGGATGCCTTTTATCGGCGGATTGAACAGGCCTTCACGTTTTTTGAGTCGCAAGTGGCTGCGGGACGAATTCACTATTACGGCCTATCGTCGAATACGGTCACGGCAGATCCATCGGATGCCTCGGCGACCTCGCTCTCACGCATGTGCGACGCGGCGCGAGCTGCCGCTGCGTCACAGGGAATCGACCGCCACCACTTCGCGGTGCTGCAATGCCCTATGAATCTCTATGAGGCAGGCGCACTGGTGACGGCCAATACCGGAGTGGATCAGCAGGAGACGGTGTTGGAGGTGGCGCAACGAGAAGGGATCGCGGTGCTAGTCAATCGTCCGCTCAATGCCATGCCGACGAAAATGAGCGGCGTACTTAGATTGGCGGATTTTCCGCTCGAAGGCGATCCGGTAGACTTCGAGCGACAATGCCGGACGGTCGCAGCGCTTGAAGAAGAGTATCGGACGGCCATTGCCCCAGCCCTTCAACATAGTGGTCAAGGGATGGCCCCGGCCGACTTCTTCACCTGGGCCGTTGAGTTGACGCGCGTGCGGCCTCAGATCCAGGGGCTGGAACATTGGGAGCAGATCGAGCAGCAAATGATCGCGCCTCATGTCAATCAAGTGGTGCAGGCGCTTTCACGGCATCTGACCGGAACTGCTGCCGAGCGTTGGGAGGCCTGGCGCGATCGCTATGTGCCGCAGTTACTCACCCTGTTGGGCGGGCTCCGCAGAGAAGCCACCGAACGCAGTCGTGCGAAAACCGCCTCGGTGTCGGCAACCCTCGATCCCCTGTTGCCCGAAGCAAGGCGCACAGAATCGCTGTCACGAAAAGCCTTGTGGGTCCTGGCGAGTACGCCGGGCGTCACCTGTGTTTTGAATGGGATGCGTTCTCCTGCCTATGCCGACGATTCTCTTGCCGTCATGGGATGGGAACCGCTGAAGGGAGTCAAGCAGATATTCGAAAGCCTTGCACAGCGGAAGTCGTTGCTATCGTGAACGCGCCGGTCGGGTGAGATCTAGCGGAATCGACAGGATCCGCAAATCCGCTACTTGCGACTACCGATAAGCTGGTTGAGACTCTCGATGGCATTGCCAAACCAAGACCGGTTGCACGCAACCCCCCGTTTTCCATTGGTCGAAGATTTCTTTCTCGACGAAAGCTCCTTGGCTCGATAGGCAGCATCTTTAAAACGCGGATTCATTTGAGCGATACGGCGGTACAGGGTTATCGCTTCTGCTATCTGCTCCATCGATTCGAGGGTCCGTGCAAGAAAATATTGGACATCGATAACCTCGTTCCGAGATGCCGACTGACCGTTCAAGGCAGCGCGGAACGCCTGAATCGCGGCCCCATGGTCTCCCAGAGACCTGTGGCAGAGTCCGATCTGCGCCTGGGCTTTCAGCATATAGGACAGACTCTTCCCCGCCAGCTCGAGCATATCAATAGCGTCTCTCAATCGGCCTTCCTTCCTCATCGCTACTCCCTTTGCATAGAGAGATTCCGGGGTGCCGACCGAACGTGTGGCTGTGCGTTCCGGAGATGGACTTGCCGGCCTCGGCTGCGGTGAGCTGGGTTGCGGAGGGGCGGAATCGATCTCGGTGGCATCTTCCGGAGCGCTGGCCAAGGCACTCAGTTCTTCTCGTGCCGCAAGCGGCAGAATCCCGCCTTTATTTCGGTCGAAAGCGGCCTGAGCGACGAGCTTGGATGTAATGACCCGCTCCTGCTCGGCAAACCCATAGGTCAACGCAACATCGCACACCTGATTGATAAGACGAGGATTGCCTCTCGTCAACCGATGCACCAAGGCACAGGCTTTATTCGTAAACAATGAGGGATGTCCGCCGGCAACCTGCAACCGGTGACGAATGCAATGCCCCGTCTCCGCCTCCGAGAGCGGTTCCAAGTGATAGTCGACGACAATCCGTTGGGCAAACTGGGTCATGTCGATCCGCTGCAGTAACGTGTGCAGGTCCGGCTGGCCGGAAAGAATGATCTGCAGCTTCAACGTTTTGCCGTCGTTCAAATTGGACAGAAGCCGCAGTTCTTCGAGCAGCTCGGCGCCAAGACTCTGGGCTTCATCGATAATAAGAATGACCCGTCGGTGCTGTTTGGATCCCTGAATCAGAAACTCCGAGAAGAGGTGATAGGCCTCGACCGGGTCAAGTCGCTTTTTGCTCAACCCGAGAGAAAGCAGAATCCAGGGCAGCAGATGTTCAATGTCATAGCGCGCGTTCGTGACGAGACCGATCGAATGCTTCTCCCCGTGCTCTGAAATAAGCTTCTGCAGGAGCGACGTCTTGCCCATCCCCGGATCGCCGGTGAGCACCAGAAACGGCGCTTCGTGGATAAGGCCGTATTCCAAGATGCTGTAGGCCGCACGATGCGTCGAGCCAGGATACAGAAAGTCGCTATCCGGCAGGAGTGCGAAAGGTTTGGTTCGAAGATTGTAAAATGACTCGTACATTCAGCGTTCGCTTTCCGACACGAGGCATCGGTAATCTAGTGAGAGAGTAGCTTCCGCATGCTAGCAAGGGTTGTGGCCATTTGCCCAGCCTTATTCAGCACCGTCCCCAATACGGGACGGGAATTCTTCACCAGCGACAAAGCACGCTGCACCTCCGCGGCCGTCGTTTTCCCCTCCTCCACGACAAGGAGAAGCGCGTCCGTGTAGGGTGAGAACGCAAGTACATCTGCCGTGTGCAGCAACGGCGGAAGATCGAAAATGACGATTCGCGCAGGATAGCGATGCTTGAATTCTTCAACCAATGCCAGCATCTTAGGCGATGTGAGGATCTCAGTCGAGTTCGAAATCGCCCGTCCTCCCGGGAGTACCACGAAACGGCCGATCCCGGGATGCACCAACAAATCCTCAACGGGCTGATTGTCTAACAAGTAGTCGGCGAGACCCGGACAGTCGTTTAAGCCGAATACCTCGTGGATACTGGGGTTACGGAGATTCGCATCGACAAGCAGCACAGTCTGCGAGGTCTCCATGGCGAGACTCGCAGCCAGATTCACGGCAGTCAACGTCTTGCCTTCACCATGGCCTGGACTGGTGACGCCCAACACATTCCAGTCATTTTCTCGAAGGCGATGCATGACCTGGGTCCGTAAAATCTTAAAGGCATCGACGAAGGGGCCCTTGTCGTACGCGGCCATCACCCGCCGCTGACGAAGCACAGAGAGTGGAATATCAAGGGACCTCGTCCTGGTATATACGATGGGGGGAGGTAAAGCTCGGCCGTCGGAAGTCTTTCCGGCTTGCGGCCTGGTTCGAGACTGACCCCGTTGGTCTTTATAAAGCTGCAGCGCTGCCCGATATCGGTCCATGGATTCTCCTAAAACCCCAGAAAGTTAGAGGGGCGAGGTTGGAGGGTACAGCCTCTAACCCATACCTCTAACATTTGTCCCAATCTACTCTATGCCAAATCGCCTCAACGCGGCAAACCACAGCACATCTAAAGGCATCACGAACAGATGCAGCAGCGCGAGAATTGTCACGAGCGCGCCAACTCCGGCTCCCTTAAGGAGGCGACCGCGCGTTACGGCGCGGGAGAGATCCTCTTCGTTTGGCATGAAGGGAATCACCGCCAGCGGGGACAACTGAGTCAGTTGCGCAAGCTGTTCCGGCGTGCGTATCGAATGATCCAGCGATTCCGCAGCGGCGCCGGAACCGATTCCGCCAGCGAGGGCTAGAATAAAGCCCAGAAGCACAATGGCGGGCCGGTTGGGCTTGTCCGGCTTCTCCGGCAAGCTGGGCGGATCGATGAGAGAAAACCGTTCGCCTTTTCGCTGAACTTCTAAACCTTCCGAGACCTTGGCTTCCAGCAGCCTGGACCGGATGTCCTGATACTTCTGTCCTGAGGTGTCACGATCGCGCGTTAGGAAGAGATAGTCAGGCTCCATCTCCGGAGTCCGTTCGAGGCGGGCGGCATAGTCCTGGAGACGCCGCTTCACAACTGTACGAGTAGCCCGCAGGGCATCCAAGGAAGAGGTTGCGGAATTGAGCTGAGCCTGAAGATTGATATAGGCAGGGTTTTCCGGTCTCAGCATGGGCTTTCGAAGAGGGGCAGATCCAAGGTGTCGAACTTCCTGTTCCAACGCTTTAATCGTGCGACGGGCCTGAACGACGTCAGGGTGGTCACTGCCTAAACGCTTCAAGGAGGCAGCCAGCGTGGCGCGGGCATCGATGAGTTGTTTGGAGGCTTCCTCAATTTCTGGACGCTGACCGGTTTCCTTTTCCAAGGCTTCGATCTCCTGCTTCATCTTCAGAATGTCGGGATGCTCGGGTGACTGATTGGCAGAGGCGCCGGCATATTCCGCGTGCAGGGCGCGTAAGCGCTCGGCTGAGTCCAGGATGCGTTCTCCGGTCACGGACATGATCGGGGTATTCGGTTTGATCGTGGCGAGTTCACCCTCAAGATAGTTCTTGCGTTCCTCGAGGGTTCGAATTTGCTGGTCGATGTCCAGCAGTTCTCGATCAGACTGACTCATGAGCTGCAAATTGAGTGGCATCAGTTCCGGCAAGGCGCCGCTCGCCCGGTGCTTGAACGTGGCAATCTTTTCATCCACCTCGCCGATGTGTGTGGAAAGATTCTCTGCCTCCTGTTGGAGGAAAGACGTGGCCTCCTGCGCCTGCCGCTCTCGACTCTTCAGATTCTGGCCCAGGAACAGACTGGTCAGCTCGTTGGCAACCTGTTGGGCCAACTCGGGCGAGTTGCTCTGGTACGCCACGGTGAACGCGATGGTGGCCTTCGTCGGATGTTGGGTGCGTTTGTCCACCACGTCGGCGCTGATCACTTCAACCTCGATCTCTTTGGTGAACCGCTTTACGACTTCTTCTGCGGGGTTGGTTCGACGCAAGTCCGGGTAGAGATTGTATTGTTCCACGACCTTCCACAAGGTCGTCCGGCTCATGACTTGTTGCTTAATCGTTTCGATTCGCTGATCGGCATAACTGGTAATCGTCGAATGAACGAGTTCGGATGGAATTTCCTGTTCTTCGATCAGAATGGTTGCCATCGATTTGTAGGTCGCAGGCCAGAGGAACGCGGCAGCGAGGCTGAGGCCCAACAGAATTCCACCAGCCAGGACAATCAGAGTCCGTCGCCGATGAAATATAGCCACGTAATCCTGAAGACTCTGGACCGGTTCGGATTGTTGTGAGCGCAGTTGGGTAGTCATCGATTATAAAAGCCTAGTTGGAAAGCGCGAGTTTCGGAGGATAGTACGTGAGCATAAACATCGTACTATTGGACATGGCAGGCTCTGAGGAACCGTCTACGTCACGCCAACGATGGCTATAGGAAACTTCAAGCTTCCACCACTCCAGAAATTTCCAGGCGATCTTCGGTGTGAGATAGAAGTATCGGCTCTCTGGGAAAGTGCCGCCTGTTGCGCGCTGCGTGATGCCTGAGACGAGATAACCTGATCCGTCGAAAGAAGCAGTCAGGGTTTCGGAAAGATCATGAGAAACTGTGAGACCAGCACGATCCCTTTGAATGAGAAGGCCGAATCCGCTCGGCACTATATTTCGAGACGCTGAGACTTGTACGGTCGCGCTCTCAAACTTCTTTGTGAGATCGCCGCCGAACAGCCAGATAGTGCTCTGAGCCTTGATGTTGTCGCTGACTGTCTGGTTAGTTGAACTCACAAAACTGGGTCCACCGTATACCGTTCCCGTCAGAGTTTCTGTGAAAGCATGGGTCAGGCTTAGGCTCGCTCCCGGGAAGTTGGCTCGGAATGGCAACGGCGCGTTGGTTGTATGGAAGTTAACATATGAACCGGACAATTGGATTTGGTCCTGTTCGTTCAATTGGTAGATCAACCCGCCGGAGCCACCAAAGAGTTGATAGTCTACCAGGCCTAGACTCAAGCCATTCTCATAGGTGGTGTCGTTCAATTGAAGACTGGATTGGACCGACAGTTTCTCAGTGATGCGCCGAGTCCATGTCGGATTCGCATTCCACTGGTTCCGCTGTGTAAAGCGCAGAACCAGGCCGGTGGTCAGCAGTTCACCCATCAAAGTATTGTCACGAGTAAATCCGCCAGTGAAGCCAAGTAGATCGGTCTCAGTCTTATAGCGCAATGTCAACGGCAAGAAAAGGTTGGTGAAACGACTCTCTTGTCCGCCGTAGTAGGAAACGAAATCGGCCGCGCCCCGGCCACTGACTTCAAGGCGCTCTGTCTTGCCGGCAAACTCGGCCGCCGGCGACACCCAATAGCCATAGGTCGCATCGTGCGGGAACCGCGTAAGAAGTAAGTTATCGTTGTACACGCCTTTTACTCCAATAGAAGGCAAGAGCGACCACTCAGCCGCCTCGCTTTGGCATACCATGCCAAAGCCTATAACGCAGATCCACAGGATGAACTGCCCAACTCCCCTCCGGCTACGAGATCGACCACAGCTTCCAACCTCATGCCTCAATCGCAATGGTGCCATAACCGTTAGGGCACCATGACGGCGTCACCACGCTGCAAGAGAATATTTTGCTCCAGCTCCTGCCCTTTTCGGACGTCGCCATAGCGAAAGAGAAATACCTGTTGCTGTCCCTTGATACGCCTGATGACTTTGATATCGTTTTCTGCAGCAAAGGGGGTCAATCCTCCGGCTAAACTTAACGCCTGGAGCACATCGGTATAGTGGCCGATCAAGTACTCTCCCGGCTTATTGACCCGTCCGACGACATAGATTTTGTAGCTCAAGACTTTCGTGACTGCCACCGACACATTCGGATTCGGAATGTATCTTGTCAGCCGTTTCACAAGATCGGTACGAATCTCCTCAACCGTTCGATCTTCGGCCTGGATGTCCCCCACGAGGGGGAACGAAAACATCCCGTCGGGACGAACCACAACCTCCCTGGTGAGCTGCTCGTCCTTCCACACGGAAACCAGCATGACATCTTCAGCTCCAAGGCGATAGCCTGGATCGACCACCGCTGCTGCTGGTGTAGCTCCCATGGCATTGGAATCGTGAGACAGTGCGCCGCTCGCAAGCACTGCGAAAAACAGAATCAGCATTCCCATGCTGCGAACAATACAAGGGTTGTAAATAGCCATAACCACTTTCTTACCCCCTCACCTGAGATAGGATCTGTTCCGCCTCCTGACGCCCCTGAAATGCCTCAGCACTCTTCAGAGCCTTCGAGAGGTAAGCACGGGCTTCAGCGGTCTTCCCAGACTGGTAGTAGGCCATTCCAAGATGATAATTTAACGTGGGGACTTCTGGCGATTTGGCGACTGCGTCCTTCATTAGGCGAAGGGCGTCCTCCTGTTGCCCCATTTTGAATCGAACCCATCCCAGTGTATCCAGAAACAGCGGATGTGGTGCCTCCTTCTCGAAATCACGGCTGAGCACAAACGCTTTCTGTAAGTTCTGTGGATCTCCTTTGTAATCGACCAGCAAGACGGCCAGGTTGTTCGCAGCCAGCACGTTACGCGGATTCAGTCGCAACGCTCCATCATATGCGGAAATCGCACTATCGATCTGGCCTTGAGTGGAATAGGCTGATGCCAGAAGCATGTGCAACTCCTCGCTGTCCGGGTTGGCCTTCAAACCGGCTTGAAGCACCTGAACCGCCTGGTCCGCCCGTTTCTGCGCAAGCCACAACCCTCCCCAATCGAGCCATGGCGTGATCCATTTGGGATTCACGCGGGAAGCCTCTCGAAACTGGACGTCGGCTTCCTGGGGATGGCCGCTGAGGGCTAGCACCTCGCCCAGTAGCCCATGGCCAAACAGATGATCCGGCCGCGTAGCGAGCACCGCATCGAGTCGAGTCTTCGCGCGATCGGCATGGCCTTGCGCGACATCCAGTTTCACTAGGGATAGCAACGTGTCCGGATTGTTCGGGGCGATAGCCGTCGCACGCTCATACGACGCGCTGGCTTTGTCAAATTGTTGCTGCGCCTCCCGCAGCCGTCCTTCCGCCATGAAGGCGACGACACTGTCTTTCGAGACGGCACGGAGTCGATTCAACGTTCGTTCCGCGTCAACCCAGTTTTTCGTGACAAGATCAAGCATCATCAACATGTCGAGAGCGGCCAAATCATCGGGTCGTTGCTTCAACAAGTCGTCGAGTCGAGCACGAGCCTGTTGGTGACGACCACTTTGGCTTTCCAGCGCCGCAAGTGATCGTCTCGCATCGACTTGTCCGGGATAGAGCGCCACCGCACGCTCGAAGCTTTCCTTCGCAAGACTGTTCTCTCCGGTCAGTAGATAGGCCTGACCGAGCAGGAAATGCACCGTCGCCAACTCAGGCTGGTCGTGCAACACGATTCGAAAGGCCTGTACCGCATCTTTCCCGTTCCTCCTGGATAAAGCCATCCGGCCTAAGAGAACCAATCCGTCGGATGAACGAGGATTTTCCTTCAAGACCTCTTGTACCTGCTGTTCTGCTTCCACCTGTTTGCCTGAGACAAGATCCATCTCCGCCAGTTTGACCTTGGCTTCCAGACCGGCCGGTTTCTCCTTGTAGTCCTTGACCAGTGA
Source organism: Nitrospiraceae bacterium (assembly GCA_036000525.1). GTDB lineage: Bacteria > Nitrospirota > Nitrospiria > Nitrospirales > Nitrospiraceae > Palsa-1315. The sequence continues at coordinate 11,330 of DASYVB010000165.1, forward strand.
GGCATATTGCTCACGCGCCTTTGCATCCTGCCCGCTCTTGAGGTACAGCGCCGCAAGTCCGAATTGGACCTTTGCCGAATGCGGCAACTGAGTCGCAGCCTCCAGAAGGGCTTGCTCAGCAGCACGATGGTCCTTCCTGGCACTAAGAAAATCTGCCAACAGGAGGCGACGTTCCTCGCTATTCGGATCGAGGGCGATGGCCTCGCGCAAGACGGACTCTGCCCTCTCATGTGCACCTTGCGTATCGAAGAGCCGCGCCAGCCTTAGCCGGTGATCCAACAGCGTGGGTTCTGTATCGATCATGCGGCGAGCCACCATCTCCGCACCGGCCATATCTTTGGCCTGAACCAGGATCGTATTCAGATTGTTCAGGAGATCCATGTCTTTCGGATGAGTTTCCAGCGCCCGCTGCAAAGTGGCCTCCGCATCGCGATAGCGCTGCTGTTGGCTATAGAGCGTGGCCAGCAAGATCGCCACGTCAGGCTCGGTCGGAAATTGCGATTGCAGAGCCTCGGCTTTGGCCATCGCGTCAAGAAGTTGTCCCTCAACAGCCAACACCGCAATCTTGAGGGCGTTCGCTTGAGGATGCTGCGGATCTTTCGCCAGCACCTTGTCGGCCGTTGAAACCACTTGCTCGGTCAGACGGGCTTCGAGATAGTACTTGGCAAGGGTAACTAATGCAGCGGTATGATAAGGAACAAGCTGTACTACCTCCTGATACAGCGAGACGGCATTGCGCCAGTTTTTTTCCTTCTCCTCGACTTGTGCAAATAGAAAATAGGCGTCGGCATCCTTCGGATCGATTTTAAGGATATTGCGAAGGGCCACGCGAGCCTTTGGATAGTTGCCGGCTTGAAGGTATTCTTGCGCCCGCGCACGGTACTTGGCCTTCCGCTCCTCGGGTCCACCACAAGCGACGAGCGAGATCGCCACAACTAATATGATGATGCTCCGGCATTTCATTTTCTTACCCTAGCAGTCTGTTTAAAAAGTGCGCCAGCTATCCGGAAAATTAAGGTTTAGGCCAAGCTCGGAAGCAATGAGCCGGACTTCCATCAACCTCTCCTCTCCCCTCTTGCCTCTAACCTTTCCCCTACAGCCACCTCCGAATCCCCAACCCGAACAAGATCCATAGGGATACCAGCCCGAGTTGCTTTACACGATCCGAGAACGCGTGCAACAGCAACTCGAACGAGAAGAACAACACGATCAGCTTGACAACAAAGAAACCGAGCGCCGAGATGTCCGTGTTCACTTCCGGAAGGAATGGGAAGATCACGGCCAAAAACACCATCAGATAGTCGAGAGGCGTCGTCTGAAACCGACTTTGACTGTCGAAGCGCATGCAGAGCAAGACCATCACAGCCATCGCGCCAAACAACATGTGGTAGGTCATTGGGAACGGAGGAACTGTCCGCATCCATGATGCATCACTGACGTACAATAAGAAGGTACTACCCATGTAGAGCCCCCCTCGAACAAAATACGGAGCGAGTCGGGGAACGAAGGAGAGACCGGCCAAGACAATGGCGAACAGCACGGTCGAAATGTAGCCGATATCTTGGGGAACCTGCGCAGGAAGAAATACCGTAGCAATGAGAAAGAGAGGGACCACCACGGCCAAGAATTGAATCGGCAGATCCCGCAACCAAGGACCACTGAGAAGATCCGAAAGCCACCTGTCCGAACGAACACGCGCACTCTGTGGAGCCAGATGAGGAATCAGTCCATGGCTTGAGGCGACAAATACGGCCAGAACGGCGCTGGCCAGGATGAGATAGAGCGGCACAATGAGTATGTCGGACTGCCAGCGTAGCAAGTAGGCTAGGCACAGCATCCCTGCTTGAATGGCATAAATCACCGTCACGGCCTCATAGTGGGAAAAGCCGACCGAAAGCAGCTTATAGTGGATATGCGTGCGGTCGCCAATAAAAGGAGATCGGCCCTCCGCGAGCCGCTGTCCAATGACTCCTAGTGTATCCAGGAACGGTAACCCTAAGAGAAGGAGCGTCAAGGCTGGGCTGAATGGTCCTCTGGTCGAATCGGTCAGGAGGATGGTCAGCGCACCCATGATAAAGCCAAGCAACTGACTGCCACTGTCTCCCATGAAAATCCGAGCCGGATAGGTGTTGTAGCGCAAGAAACCCAACAGGCCTCCTAGGAACGGGACTGTCAGCAAAAGGACCGTCGAATCGTTGGAGAGGTACGCCAGGTAAGCAATCCCGCAAAGGGTCAAGAAGGAAAGGCCGCCGGCCAGTCCATCGAGGCCGTCCGTGAGATTCACCGCATTCGAGACGCCGACAAGGAAGAGCACCGTGAAGGGAATTCCGATCCACAGCGGCAGTTCAGCATCGAGCAGGAACGGGATGCTTTCGAATCGGATCCCTCCAATGATGATGACGGTAAGCGCCGCCATCAACTGCCCCAGTAACTTGATCCGGTAGCTGAGATTCACACGATCGTCCCACACGCCGAAACCCAGGATAATCAATCCGCCAAGGAGTACCGACAACGTGGTGCTGTCTTTGGATCCCCACCACAGAATGCTGGCAAAAGCACCAATCGCAAACGCAATGCCACCAACCCTTGGGACAGGATGCTGGTGGACTTTGCGTTCCCCTGGTTGGTCCATGATATGGAACCGACCAGCCAAGAGACGCAAGGGCGGAATCAAGGCCATGCATATGAGCAGCGACGTTATGAAACTGAAAAAGAGCGCACTATTCATCACAGCGCTCTCCTATCAACATCAGAGGAAGGCTGAGGCTTAGGTTCAAGTTGAGGCAAATGGGATTAAGATTTAAATGCATAGTTTGAACCGCGTCTTTATCTCTCCGCTCCACTTCTCCTCTCAACCTGAACCTTAGCCTTTCCTTCCTGCTTCAATCTGGCACGTAGCGAGTCAATTCGGGCTCAATCGTTGAGACGAACCGGAGCAGCCGTTGATCGACGATCTCTTCGGTTTCGCTTGGGCCAACGAGCGAGGCGATTCGCACAAGCGCCCCATCGGTCCGCCCCCGCGACACGGCGTCCCAGAACAAAAATAATTTGACGAGATATTCGTTGGTGAGAATCCGGTCACGCTGCTTAAACCAGTACAAGACGATTTGTTTCTGGTTGTCCTTTTGGATCAACGCTCGATTGACATGTAGTGACCGAACCATCCCTGAGCTCGCCGGCAAGTCCATACGCTTGAAGGAGGAAATTTCCCATCCACCTCCTGGGAGACAACTTTGAGGAGAGTGCGCTGACTGCCCTTTTCTTTGTGACCGATAGTAGGCGGTATATAGATTGACGGGCAGCCCGTCCCCGAATCGATAATCGGCCAGCACATAGTCGTCGAACCGAAGTGCATCGATGTACTGCTTTTCTAATGAGAGTGAGGTACCCACCCACCCATCGAGTTTCATGGGAAAATCGACAAACATGGCTCGGGGCGGTGGAACTTCTCCGCGCTCCACCATGAGTGTCGAGGCAAAGGCTACGGGAACGAGAAGAGCCACGCTGCAGAGATAGGCAGGGCTTGGGAACTGCCTGTGAGAGGTTGGAGGTTGGAGATTGGAGTTATGATGAGAGGCTGAGGCGATGGTTGAGGGCGAGGGAGGACGGAGAGGTTGGAGGGTGACAGCAGGGATGGGATCAGGATATCGATCGGTCCAGGTGAATCGAGAGAGAAAGTACGATCGATCTCCCATCGTCCCGATCTTGGCTAACAACCACATCTCCAGAATCAGCAGACCCAAACTCGTCATAAACAGCACCCAGCCCTCGAATAGATGGTAGAACCCTTCGGCAGCCCCCTGCCCATACCATTCGACCAGGACTCCAATCATTCCAACGCGAAAACCGTTCACGACAATAGAGACTGGAATCGACGAGAGGACGAGGACCACTCGCTTCCACATCCGATCCTTGAAGAGATAGGCGCAGAGCAGCGCAAGGGAGGTGAGTGGAAGTAAATACCGAATACCGCTGCAGGCTTCGACGACCTGAAGTTGGACTGGCCCCAGATCGATCACATTGCCATCGCGAAAGGCCGTCACGCCAATAAGCTGCAAGTAGCCCACTCCGAGAGCCGAGGACCACAATTGTAATTGACTCGACAAACCTGCATACAAGAAAACCGGCAACGGGATGCTGGTCAACAGATATGAAAGAGGAAACGCGATTACCCTTGCCCGGCGGACTCCAATTAACGCAATGACAAGCCCCACAATGAGCATCCAGAGAGAAACATGCTGCAGGACATACAACGTAGCAAGCTCACCGATCCAATAGAGAAAGAGTCCCACCAAAATCACAGCAAGACCCCACCACGAGTTCTCCGCACGAGCTTCAGCGATGCGATGCCGTGCCTGCCAGATCAAGAACAGACTAATTAGAGGGACAAACATCCCATGGCTATAATCTTCGCTGCCGATCCAGTGGCCGAACAGAAAGGCAAGGCTGTCGGCATACAGGTACCCCAGTGAGACTGTGGCCAATACTGCACTGAAGCCGATTAAGAGCTTGCCACTCATAAGAAATACTCCGATGTCAATGGAAGCTAGATCTGGACGACCGCGCAGTGAATACTTTGGATGCCAGATTGAAGGTCGTAAGACAACTTTCACACGATCGGTCCAGACAACTTCCTGGTCACTTCTTCACTCCTATCGCGCAGTGGAAATGGCACATCGAAAAAATGGTTGTATTCTTACCCCTGTGCCTATACCTAAGCTTCACGGTTCTCAGAACACCCAACTGCGTGAACGTATTCCTCATAAAGAACGGGCTTGATACCTCCTACTGAGGTACCAAGCCCTGCTTCAGAAGGAAGCTACGTATCGTCTATGCCTGAGGCCTCCGGAGGTTTCGTAATCCTCCAGCGCCAAGACCGACCAGCGAGATGAGACCGGCGCCGAACAAGATGACGGCTGCCGGCAACGGCACTGCGGTCAGGCTCGCCAGCGCGCCCTGGACTCTGAGAACCCCATCGGAATTCTCAAAAAGTAGACGCCATCTGGCGCCCGTCAAAAAATCAGGATTACCTAAGCTGGGCGGATTCTGCATATTGGTATTGGCAAAGAGGCTCCCTTCTTTATCTAGGTTTAAATCGAACCGGAAAGGAGAATAGCCATTGATCGCAGAACCAGTTGCCGCCGTCACCAACTGCCAGCGATCCCCCGTCATGCCGCCTCCCAAAGGAATCGCCTGGAACACCGACACCGAATTGGCGCCTGGCGCGAAGGTCGACGTATAGCCGCCGATGTTCAGCGTCAAGTTCGAGACAACGCCATTGTAGGTACCGCCAACAGCGGGGCTATTGTCGAACTCGAATGTTCCAGAGACAGGGGACATCATGTTCACGGTGGGCGTCAACGGTCCATTAACGTTACTAACACTGCCCGTAAACGAATACGTCACCAGAGCCGCATACGCAGCGTTCCCGGAAAGGAGAAGGGAACACAGCGCGATCGCCGGGAGAAAGAACCCTTTGACCGACAACTGCTTTGTGGTCTGCATACAAACACTCCTTCGTAAAGGTGGTACATGTGCACAGCCTGGTCATGGAGCATATCCCAGGCCACCGGGCCCACCTGCTATCTCATTGTATAGTCACGGGGAGCCAAAGATTGTCGGAGGGCACTGTGTGTACAACCCTACGAGCCCGTTCAAATCTGAATCAGGCACATGATGGCACGAAAAGTGTCAGAATATTGCACATTTTGTAAGCAGTGCGTTGAAATACTAGTGGGGAGCTTTGGAACTCCAGGGCCAGAGAAGATTACGGACGGCCTGAGGTTAGCCGGAGGCTGTTCAAAAAGGTCGTCCCGCCCCAACGAGCGAAGAGGCGGACGCGTATTCCGTCCCGCACATTGAGCCTTTGGGCGACGCGAGAACGCCGCCACCAGACTATTTAAACAGCCCGATAGAAATGACACAGCCTGCGCTAAGGCGCGGACTGTGTCATGAAGTCTATTTCGTGCTGTCCACGCAAAATTATGTTTTCCATCCTGCAAGCTCCTGGCACCAAGACCGACCAGCGCAATGACCTTCGGCTCTAACAAAATCACCGCAAATGGAATTGAAGGTGATCGTACCAGGCGTATTGTTGTATGTGCCAAATTGAAACAATTCGTATCTCACACTAACAATACCCCACACTGGTAAAATACAGTTATTCCGCTAAAGCGAAAGCTGCAGAAACTGGTAGCGCGTCACCAGGCACGATAATACGAGCGGTCTCCCACACTGTTACTATTACTCGCGAAACCCAAATACATGCCGCATCAGCACCAGGCAGACAAACCTCGGGGCAGACACACAGTTTCGCTGCCACATACGGCGAGGCTCCAATATGAATCGATATGCCCACTCAAGCCCGATGTCGCAAATCCATTGTGGCGCTCTGGTGTATGTGCCAGCATAGAAATCAAACACCGCACCGATCGACCCGATTACCGGCACAGTGAGGTTATGTCGGTTTTCTTCCACCCACTTCTCTTGCTTGGGAGCAGTCATCCCAACCCAGAGAACATCTGGTTTGGCGTCATTAATGACCTGCACCATCCGACAATTTTCATCCTCACTCCACGAACCAAATGGTGGAGAATATAATCCGCAGAGCGTGAGTGCAGGAAAATCGTTTGCAAAGCGTTGCGCAATGAGATCGAGAACTCGCTGCGACGATCCAAAGAAGTAAACGCGCCCGCCACCGTGTTGCTGGAGAGCCATCAGCACTGCCTGGAAGTAGTCGGTTCCGGTAATCCGAGGGCCGATCTCCACACCGACCAATCGCGCCATAAACGACACCCCAACCCCATCGGCTACAACGAGGTTGGCCTGTGTCAGGGCAGATTGGAAACTGGGATCGCGTTGTGCGACCACTAACGAATGAGGATTGGCGCAGGCAAACACTCTTTGCGACATCCTTCGATCGATCGCCTGAAGCGACACTTCAATGACCCCCGCGAGAGACTTT
>DASYVB010000166.1:0-11507 GCA_036000525.1 Nitrospiraceae bacterium
CAAGGCCTGAAGGTGTATAAGTTATGCGATGTTGCGCATAGGGATCAAGACAAATTTTCCTGCTTGGGTTCGTCTCACAAGAGAGTTCCCTCATCGCACTACTCGACAAACCTTTCGTTGAATAGGTGGCAACGCGAGGAGCGAGTCCGACATTGCCCTCGTGGCGAGACGAAGGAGGTGCGGCCAGATGCGAGGCCGCAGGCCCGGAAAAACCGGAGGCGTATTCGCTGGAATACGTTGAGGATTTTTTCGGGCCGAGAACGACGCAGATGGTTGCGGGTCGTTCGCCGCAGTAGAACGGTCAATGTCGGACAGGCTCCTAGGATAAGTGGAAAACCCATGCGACGGCATCACGATAGCATCGACGACGCGCGCATTGCCGACAATCTTCGCCGCACGATCGAACTGACTGAGCTTGGGTTGGCACTTCGCCAATCCGTTCTGCAGCAGGGAGAGCCAGACGGCGATGCCATGACGCAGGTGATGCGCGAGATTCGACGCACAAAAGAGCAGGCATGGCAGCGGAATCCTTCCTAGTCCGGGCGCTCTCCACCCTCATTGATGATTTCAATAGACGCGGTCTGAATTATGCCCTAGCCGGAGGGTGGGCCTACAGCGCGCTCGTCGAACCACGGGCCACGACGGACATTGATCTGCTCATGCTCATCGAGCAGCCCTCCCGTGAAGGCATCCAATCCCTGCTCTCACCCCAGTTCGACTCGACCGTGGTCCATCCTGCTCCCATGGTGGTCCAGGGGATTTCAATTTGGCGCACGGTAGGCATTCGTGACGATCAGGAGGTAGTTGTCGATTTTATCTTGGCGGACTCGGAGTATCTTCGGACGGCACTTGTACGACGACGTCTGGTGGCGTTTGGCTCGCTGCAGGTACCGATTCTTACAGTGGAGGATCTGATTGTGCTCAAAACGCTGGCCGGCCGCCTTCAGGATCAAGCTGACCTTGAAAAAATCAGGGCTCGGCAGAAAGAACTTGGTGTGGATTGGGACTATGTCGAGAGGTGGAAAATTAAACTCAATATTCGCGGATAACGGCTTCTGAAGTGAACAGGGTCATTGTGCAACAGTACATCTCGACTTCCGATCGAACCATTCCTTTCCGTGCTCTCCCCGTTACTCTCTCAGCAGGGCGACCAGATTGCCCTTCACTGCGCGCGTCCAACGAGCACAGCTTCATCGTGCGCGTTGCGCGAGCACAAAGGGCTGTCTGGTCGCCCTGCCCCTACTTTTGAGAATACCACCGATAGCCTTTGTTCTCCGAGAAGCTGGCCTTCGGGGCCCCGCCTGGTTTTTCGAGTAACAAGACTTTGAAGTCGAGGAGACCGAACCAAGCAGGATCTGCCACGTCGTGATAGTGGCAGCCGTGGAGTTTCGGGAGCATATCGCCCAGGGCCTGCTGCAATTCCTTCTCCTGGTAGGCTCGCACGATGAAAGGCTTGTTCATGGCCTGGCAGAACCTCTGAATGGTATAGGCCGCGCCGGTGCAGAGCACTTTGCTGTCTGGTTTGATGGCGAGGAATTGGGGCAGCGAGAGATAGCGCTCTTGAAAGCCTAGCCAGCTGGTAGCCTGGCGCAGGTGGCTGTACTGGACTTCGTATTCCGTGTGGCCCGGCAGCTTGACTGGGGCCGGCCAGCCTTCTTCTACCCCAAATTCAGTGAGAAAGGCCCTGCCTCCCGGCTTTAACACCCGCCAGAGTTCTGCCACGAATCGAAAGGGGCCGAGATTGAAGATCACGTCCTCGGGCAGGTCCTTGCCCAGCGGCAGCTTCACGCGTTTGATCCAATCCAACGCTTCCTGATGCTGCGGTCTGTCGCCTGTTCCATCGAGGAGTTCTTTCCTGGTCAACTTCACCGGCGTCATGTCGGCCATGTTTTCGTTGTCGATGACGAGGTCGACGGAGTGGTCTTTGAAGGGCAGCCATTCGCCGTTGGCGCAGGTGCCGATGCCGCCCCAGCCTCCGGCCTTGGCACGGGCGACTTGCAGCGTGAGGAAGGGCTGTGTGATGTCGAGGGAGATGTATCGGATGGTCTGCTTTTCAAACGGCAAGAGTTCCCTGCCCACCTCACGGGCGAGGTATCCAAGTCCGCCGCCCACTTCCACAATGACGTGGGGTTTGGGTGTGAGCCAGCCCAGCTTCCGCAATTGCCGCATGAGCAGCTGGCCATAGGTCAAGCCGTTGAGCGTGTCGTTCGGCTCCCGGAAGAGATGCGAAACGGTGGTTTCGATCAGGTCGAAGTGGCCGTCGTCTTCACCGCTGTCGGTCAGTTCGTGGTGATGAAAGTCTTCAAGATGCTCTTCTCCCTCGAACCCTGCCTGTCCGGACCAGCCTTCCCGAATTTGTTGGAGGAGCAGATCCCACTTGGCCTTGTGACGGTGGCCGCCCGGGGGCTCTGTGCCGTAGTAACAGAGGGAGTAGGTGGGCAGAGCCCAATGTTCCAAGTGCCACTGTCCCGGCTGCCCGTCCGTTCCGCAGACCCGGGCCCCGTATTTTTCCACCAGCGCCCCGACTGATGTGTGGCCGTTCATCGCCTTTAACAGCTCCAGGCCGGTGCGGTTCAGTCGCACGATTGGCAAGTTGTCATCGAGGGGGGCGAGCCACCATTCGTCTTCGTGGTGCTGATAGGCGACGAGATCGGGAATGTGCCAGGCCAGGAGACTGAGCGTCTCTCCGGTGAGGCTGAGCGGTTCGTGAGCGGCGACAGTTGGTTTCATGATTGAAGGAACCTTCTTATGATGCGCCGCAGCCTACACGGGGGGCTGGGATTCTCGCAAGTCTCGCGCGAGTAAAGAGATACGCTGCAAGATTCTTATTCCTCCCCCTTGACGCCGTATTCTGTTTGTAGGATTCTCCCATCCGTTGGGACTCAACGCCAGGAGTCAAGGTGGTAGACCCGCAATGCAGGATGCTCAAAAAGGCCGTCCAGCAAGGCCGCAGCGAGCGAAGAGGCGAGGCGTACGCTTCGGTACGTTGAGCCTCTGAGCGATGCGAGAACGCCGCTGGCGGGCTTTTTCAGCATCCTGTTGAGGTGTGAGTTGCAAGATCCTAAAGGTTATGCTAGATGGAGACCGCGGCAGACATCCACTGGATGAGAGAGGAGAAAATCGATGGCGAAGAACAAGAAGCGGCCAGCGAAAAAGAAATCTTCGAAGGCTAAAGCCAAAGCAAAGTCCGCAGTGAAGAAGGCAGCCAAGAAACAGGTTAGAAGGAAAGCTGCCAAGAAAACTGCCAGGAAGGTAGCCAAGAAACCGGCTACAAAGAAAGCTGCTAAGAAAATTACCAAGAAGACTGCCAAGAAGCGCTCTGCCGCGGCACCCAAGGCGGTTCAGAAGAAACCGGTGGTGATGACGGTTCCAGCCGATTCGTCCAAACCAGCGGCCTCAGCCCTCGACAAAAAATCCGTGAAGCCGCTCGTGGAGGAGCCCCCGAAGCCCTTGTTTTCGCAGCCGATGGGATCGCCGATGCTGAAAGATCCCGATCTTGACGAGGAGCTGGGCGAGGATGATGTGGATATCGCTGTTGAGGCCGATGAAGATGTGGAAGAAGAGCTCAACTTGGACGGGGAAGATGAAGAAGCCGATTTTCCTGAAAAACGAGAAGGCCTGTTAGACGACACAGACGATTACCACACACACTGATACACGCATAGGATGCCTATTCTGGACGATTCGGTCGAGTCGTCCGGCTGGATAACGTTCTGAGCCTGCCCAGTATCATGGCGTCCTTTCCCCATGTGTATCATCCTCCCGCTGATTCTTCTGCGATGAATCTCCAATGAGTCATTTTTTGTTCGTGGCCGGTGCCTTGCGAGAACGCACCTCGGAGGAAAGTGCCGAGCTGCAACTCAGGCACGGCCTCTGGGGACTCTGCACTGGGCTGATCCGGACGAATCTGCAAGCGTATCTCGATGTGGAGTCCCGTGGGCTTGTGTATGTGCTGAAGGTCGGGCTTTGTGCCGAGTTTCAGATCCTGTCGCCTGTGTCGGACTTCTCCGCGTTGGATGCATTCCTCAGTGACGAGCTGAGAACTGAGGCCAGATTTGGCTTTGTGAGAATCGACGGGGTGCGCCGGTTGACTTGCTCGTCCGCCACGAGTCAAGCGCTGTTGCTCAGCGTGTTGCAGATTGCCGATCAGGCCGAACTCACTCGACGATTGAGGTTGGGCATGCATCGGTTGACGCAAGCGGAGTATGACGCGATTATCCGGGGACTCACGGCTTAGCAGGATGGTCAAAAAGGCCGTCCCTTTAGTTTGTGGTTTGTCTGGTTCATCTGGTTAGTCTGGTTCAACCAAATAAACAAGACAAACCAAACAAACCAGAGCAACTATCCTGCTAGATTCGTTGGCCTGTCATTAGCTGGTATGCCTCATCGATTGTTTCGACTTCCTTTACCGTCACATTGAGCTGAAGTCCCAGTTCGTTCAGGTTCCATCGCGCGTCATAAATCTGCCCGCGTGGAACCAACACGGTGCGATAGCCTTCTCGTGCGGCGGCACGAATCTTATCCGGGAGATAGCTCACCGGGCCGATCTGTCCTTCTGGTTCAATGGTTCCGGTCAGGGCAATACCCCGCTGAATATGCTCCCCCTTGAACATGGCGATGAATCCCACGGCCATAGCCGCGCCGGCGCTTGGCCCGTCGCTGCCTGTTGGTCGATAGGCTACTCCTTGCACAGAGACGGTCCCGCTATGCTGGACCGAGGGCGTGCGTTCGACAGCATAGGCAAAGGCCTGAGCCATGGCGCCCAAATGCTCGTTTCCCAGGCGCACACCGGCGAGGAGCCATTGGAGTTGAACGGGATTCGGTTCCGGTTTCTTGTCCCACCACATCATCAGGATTTCAAACACGCCGAGATTGTTTTGGCGAATGGCCGCCAGGACCGGGAGCTCGATGACCGTGTCCGTCGAGGCCGAAACCGGGATTCCACAAAGGAGGGTGACAATCAATGTGCAAGTAACGGCAAGATGGCGTGGCATCATGGGGCTCCCATCTCAAAAAGCGTGAGAGGTAAGACGTGAAAGGTGAAACGCAGGACTGCCGAGTGCTCTTCCTCCGAAACCTTTCACGTTTGACCTTTCACGTCTCACGAAAGTGTAGCAAATCCGGATGGGCAGTACAGTGAATTGGCGGTCCTTGCCTTGCGTTGGGCCATGGCGTTCCGTATAACAGGCTGCGGAAAAACTGTTTTGCAGCGAGACTGGCGGGAAAGGCGAGACGAGCGAGATGCGTGGGTATGAGGTCCGAAGTTCGAAGTTTTCGGAACGTCGTACCCCAATGTCACAGGTTGGTTCATATCCCTCTTGCTCGTCCCGCCATTCCCGCTTGTCGTGCATCGCTCGCATGTCTTGCGTTTCACGCGCCACCGTATGAATCGGATATTTGCATGGATCATGGTGGGAGGGCTGGCTATTCTTTGGCTGCCGCTCGGTGCCGCTGCCTCGAACTGTCAGGTGGAGACGTCTGCTTCAGGGCCTGGAGTAGCATTGACGCGCCATCTGGGCGCCGACTGCACGGAGCAAGAGCGAGAGGCGCGGGCGGTGGATGCGGCGCAGCTGCTGCAGGCATTCATGGAAGGGAAGGGGATTGACCTCTCAGGGATGGTCATTCGCGGCGATCTGTCTCTGGATACGTTGCCCGTGAGTCCGTTGCCGCCCGAGCTTGAGGGGATGAAGGAGCTACAGGGACGCGAAATACGCGTGATTCCCGGCTCCATGATGATCGTCAATTCGGTGGTGCGCGGAGCGATCAGGCACGGATCGCCACAAGGGCTGCTGGTGGTGAAGGGGCCTGTGACGTTCAGCGGGACCAGGTTCGAGCAGCTGGTGGATCTCTCACGGGCCCTGTTCATTCAGCCGGTGACGTTGTCAGGCGCGCGGTTCTTGCGGGAGAGCTATTTTGTGCAGGGCAGGTTTCTGCGCGACCTGTTTGCTGAGAAAACGGAGTTTGGCCCTCATACGAGATTTCACCGATCTGTCTTCCAGGGGCCGGTCACATTCCAGCAGTCGGAGTTCAACGGGCTGGCAGAGTTTTTGGAGGTGGTCTTCGAGAAAGATGTCAATCTGTCGCATACCTATTTCAAGCTGGGCACCGGTTTTTCCGGGAGTCGTTTTCAAGGCCTGGCGGATTTCTCTGAAGCCTCGTTCGACCGCGAGGCATTTTTCACCTTTACCCTGTTCGATGGGGACGCGTACTTTCGCCGGGCCACGTTCCGATCGACGGCGGATTTTTCCGATGCATCGTTCAAGGGACGAGACGACTTCTCCAAAGCCCTTTTCGAAAAGGGTCCACAGTTCACCAGAACGGCCAGATCGGCGACCGGACAGGCACCCCTGGGGATCGAAAATCAGACAGGACAGTATGCGATCATCCTCTCCCTTCTGGTGTTCAGCGCCCTGCTGATCGTCTACCTGATTCGGCGGCGGTAACGAGGAGACCTCCCCCTCGCTCACCACTACTAATAGACGGAGACTTGCTCCGCCTCCCCTAAGTCTGGTATAAGTCCGCTTGTGGATGACCACTACGACGCCACGGAACAAACCGAACTGCCCTATCAGGTTCGCATCGAAAACTTTGAAGGGCCCCTCGATCTCTTGCTCCATCTCATTAAGAAGAGCGAGATCAACATCTACGACATTCCCATCCACCTGATTGCCCAGCAATACCTCACCTATATTGAGGCGATGGAAGAACTGAATCTGACTGTCGCGGGGGAATTTCTCGTGATGGCGGCGACCTTGCTCCAGATCAAATCCAAGATGCTGCTTCCCGCCGATGAGACGGCCGCTGATGAGGAAGACGGGCCCGATCCCCGTGAGGAATTGGTGCGGCGGCTGCTCGAGTACAAGAAATTCAAAGAAGCTGCCCGTCAGTTGGATGAACACGAGCGGTTGTGGCGGGAGATTTACAGTCGTGAACAGAGTCCAGCGGTCGAATTGAAATCGGATGAGACACTGCTGGACAATGTATGCCTGTTCGATTTAGTGGATGTGTTGCGTGGAGTCCTCGCTCGCAATCCCGGCAAGACGCTCATGGAGATTTTGCCCGACAACTTGACGGTTCGGGAGCGGATGAACGCGATTTTAGAAATGCTGGAAGAGCAGGAGTCCGTGAATTTTGTCGAGCTCTTCGAGCCGTCCTGCCATCGGCTTGTCATCATTGTCACTTTTTTGGCGTTGCTGGAACTCATACGCCTTCGAACGGCTCGGGTGTTCCAGGCAGAACATTTTGGGCCGATTCTCGTGTCGCGCGGCTTCTCACTCGTACCAGACCCGGCAGAATTGGATGATGCTGAATGGAGGGGAGCATGAGCCCAACTGTAGAACAAGAAACAGACGACATAGCTCTGGCAGAGACAGCGCCGGATAGTGAGGGCAACGGGGTGTCAGACGATGCGGCAAAAGAAGCCGGTGTCGAGGCGATGAACAGCCAGACGGAGGCAATCGACGCGCGGGAACTCAAAGCCATTCTCGAAGCGGTCTTGTTCGTGTCGCCCGAACCGGTGCCGGTCGCTCGGCTGATGTCTATTTTGGGGATGGTCTCAAAAGCCGAAGTGGTTCAGGCGCTGGGAATTCTCACACACGATTTAGATCAGGATGGGCGAGGCATTCAACTTGTGCAGGTCGCAGGAGGGTATCGGCTGGTGACGAAACAGGAGTATGGGCCCTGGCTGAAACGGATGGAAAGAGCCAAGGCGGCGCAAAAACTCTCTCGCTCCGCGCTCGAGTCCCTCGCCATTATTGCCTACAAACAGCCGCTCGTGCGGTCCGAGATCGAAGAGATTCGCGGCGTTGAAACCTCCAGTGTTCTGCGCACGTTGTGTGAGCGCAAGCTGGTGCGGATCGTCGGGCGAAAAGACGTGCCAGGGCGGCCGATTATGTATGGGACGACCAAGTTCTTCCTCGAGCATTTCGGACTACAAGATTTGAGCCAGCTCCCGCCGTTGCGTGAATTCAAAGAACTCGGCGAGTCCGAGCAGGCCCTCTTGCCGATCGAAGAAGAGTCACTAGCTGGATGCTGAAAAAGGCCACCAGCGCTACGCACCGTGGCGCGTGAAGCGCGAGAAATTCGAGAAAGGCGCGAACGGAGCCCTCGCTGCTTTTCACTGCGCGCGTCGAGGGAGCACTGTTTCATCGTGCGACCTCCGCGAGCAAGAAGAGTGGCGTGGAACCCGTTGACTCTCTTTCCGCCGCTTTGCTAAACTTTGCAATCCAATTATAAGTCATTGAAAGACCCTTCGTTTTTCTAACTGGGCTGCTTTAGCAACTGGATGCGCCACCATATGATCAAAGCCTGGCTGCTCGACGAGATGTTTCGGTGTGATCGAATGCATCTGACCATCGAAGGAACCCAGGGAGAGTGGGGGGCCGGCGATTCGATTGCCGCTGAAGAAGAACTTCCACCGCCGCCGGCAAACGTGACCGCGAAATCGGGGAATGGACGGGTCACCATTACCTGGGATCCCGTTCCCGATGCCATGTACTACAATCTCTATTTCCAAACCACCAAGGGCGTGATGATCAAGTTCTCCGATCTCACGCGTCCGATTGCCTCCGCCGACGACTTCAAAGCCGTCATTGGGGTGAAAAAAGATAAGAGTACCTGTTTGGAAGGTGCCCAGAGTCCGTTTGTCCATGACGACCTCGCCAACGGGATTTGCTACCACTATGTCGTTACCGTAGTGACGCAGAAGGGGGAGAGTCTCGAGTCTCAAGAGGTTATGGGGATGCCCTCGCCCTATCTGTTGGCCATGAGCATAGGCCGGGAAGGTGTGGACGATGGGGAGTTCAGCTCGCCCACGGGGATCACGCTTGACAAGGACGGCAATATCTACGTGGCCGATACCGATAACCATTCGATTCAGAAGCTTGACAAGTCCGGGAAGTTTCTCGCGCGATGGGGCGGCGAGCCCTCTTCGCAGGAAGGGAGCTTCTACTATCCGCGTGGATTGGCGGTTGGGCCGAATGACGTCCTCTATGTCGCAGACAGCGGCAATAACCGCATGCAGAAATTCGATCTCGACGGCCATGTGATGCAGGCTTGGGGTAAGTTCGGGTTTGCGTGGCGTGGGGCCGATCTGGGCCGGTTCGATGTGCCATGGGGGCTGGCGACGGACGCGGAAGGGAATCTATACGTTTCCGACACGAGCAACGCACGCATTCAGAAGTTCACTTCTGATGGGCAGGCCCTGCTCAAGTGGGGCCGTGACGGGAGCTTCGACGGCGCCTTCTTTTTCCCCCGTGGCGTGGCGGTCGATTTTGTCGGCAATATCTTCGTGGCCGATGAAAGCAATAATCGCATTCAGAAGTTCGATGCCCGTGGGAGCTTCCTTGCCAAATGGGGTCGAGAAGGGGCCGGCCCTGGCCAATTCAAGTCCCCCTGGGGGATTGCCTGCGATGTGCTCGGTAATGTCTATGTCGTCGATACCGGAAACCATCGTATCCAAAAGTTCGACGGCAACGGGACTTTCCTCTGTGCCTGGGGGAACCGCGGACGAACAGAAGGGCAACTGAATTTTCCCTACGGGATCGCGGTCGACAAAGAAGGCGCGGTGTATGTGGTCGACAGCGGCAATGGCCGCATTCTTAAGTATGTGCCGACGGACGAAGAGCTCAATCGTGGGAAAGATGAGGCGTCAACCAGTCAGCTGCCGAGTGAGACTCCGCCGCCCCACAGCGTGGCGGTCAAAGCCGGCGATACGGAAGCCTTCCTGAGTTGGATGGAAGTCCCTGGCGCCCAGTCCTATAACCTGTATTTCAATACCGTCCCGAAGCTCACAACCCAGACAGCGACGAAAATTGAAGGAGTGACGAATCCCTATGTACACACCGGTCTCTCGAACGATACCCCGTACCACTATGCCGTGACCGCAGTGTTCGAGACCGGTGCCGAAAGCGAGTTGTCGAGTGAAGTGACGGCCACGCCGGTGCTCATCGATATCACGGCGCCGCAAAATCCTTATGCCGTGATCAATCATGGCGCGTTCATGACGAACACGCCGGAAGTCATCGCCACGATTTCAGCGAACGATGTCGATACTGGAGTGGCGGCCTACTTTATCTCGGAGGCGCCTATGACCCCCATGGCGGGGACGCCTGGATGGGTTGATGTGACGCCGGCCACCAAGTTCGGATCGACGATTCCGTTTATTTTGTCGCCGGGAGATGGGCAGAAGTCAATCTATGTCTGGTTTAAGGATGTGGGAGGGAACGTCTCCACCCCTGCGAGCACCACGATCTTGGTCAATACGTCGGGATACCTGTGCGTGTCCCAATGGGGCCGTACGGGCCGCGGCGCATCATTACTGCATGGCGGCGAGTTCATGGCCCCGGTGTACGGTCTCTGTATCGATCAGCAAGGATCGCTGTTTGTGGTCGACAATGGCAACAACCGGGTTCAGAAATTCGACAATGCCGGGAACTTCATTATTCTCTGGGGGAATTTTGGTTCGGCCAATGCGAACTTCCATAACCCCACCGGGATTGCGTGCGATGGCAAGGGCGATGTCTGGGTGGTCGATACGAACAATCACCGCGTCCAGAAATTCGACGGGAAGCTCGGCGGCTATCTCATGAAATTCGGGTCGCGAGGAAACGGCGAAGGGCAATTCAACTCACCCTGGGGGATCGCGGTCGATCGGGTGCGTGGGTATGTCTATGTGGTCGACAGCGCCAACTTCCGCGTGCAGAAATTCGATATGAACGGTGAGTTCATCATGTCCTGGGGCAGCTTCGGGAACGGAGACGGCCAGTTCTACTTCCCGCGCGGCGTGGCGGTGGACCAGACGGATGGGTTTGTGTACGTCGTCGACATGGGTAATCACCGGATTCAGAAGTTCGACACCAGCACTAACGTGCTTCCACAGTTGCTGGCCAAGTGGGGAGGCAGTGCCGAACCGGGCCACGCAAGCAGCCCGCTCGCACAAGAGGCGGGTCAGTTGCGATCTCCCTGGGGCATTACGGTCGATGGAGCCGGCGATGTCTACGTATCGGACACCGGCAATCACCGTATCGAGAAGTTCGATAGAGAAGGTAATTTCATCACTCAGTGGGGTGGATTTGGGAACGGCAAAGGGCAGTTCAACTTCCCTTACGGCATCGCGGTCGACGTCAGAGGAAGTGTGTTTGTCGTCGATAGCGGAAACACCCGGGTCGAACAGTTCATGCCGGCGGACGAGGGGAGCGAACGGCTCCGGGATGACGCTGAGACAACAGCAGAGCTGACGCAGGAGTCTGAAAGTCTCAAGTCATAAAGTCGTCAAGTTCTTAAGGTCTGACAACTTTCAGGTGGTATCGACCGCGACTTTCAGACATTCGGACGTATGACGTGATGACGGAGCAATAATGTTAGATAATGAACCACGCTTAGGACTGACTTACGATGACGTCGTGTTGGTTCCGGCCAAGTCTCAGGTTTTGCCGAGTGAAGTGGACATGCGCACGAGGCTTACTCGCCACATCAAGATCAATATTCCCATTATCAGTTCGGCCATG
>DASYVB010000167.1:0-9010 GCA_036000525.1 Nitrospiraceae bacterium
AGCTGCGCATGGTCGCCAGAACCGTGAAGGGACCGCGCTGGCGCCGGTTCGCCAAATGTTCACGAAGACGCTGGACCATCCCGGCGTCGAGTCCCGCGACCGGATCATCCAGCAGCAGTAGCTCCTGGTCCAGCACCATCGCGCGCGCGATGGCCGCGCAACGGATCTCGCCTGAGTTGAGCTGCGCTGGAAATCGATCCCGCGACTGAGCCAGGCCGAGCGCCGTCAGGTGACCCGTCACCACTCGATCAATGTCCCGGTCCGACAGAGTGGAGCGATGATATCGGAGAGGCAACGCCGCGTTGTTGAACACCGTCATGTTGCTGAGGAGTCCGGGGAGTTGGAGGACGGTGCCGATGCGGGTCCGTAACTTCATCCTTCCATGATCAGAAAGCTCCACCCACTCCTCTCCCAGGACTCTCACGCGTCCTTGCTGCGGGGTGACCAGCCCCGCACAGACCTCCAGAATGAGACTCTTTCCAGCACGATTGGGACCCAGCAACACGACGAACTCCCCTGGATCGACCGCCAGCGAAATATGAGCCGCCCCGCCTTCCGGTTCCAACTCAACGACGACCTCTGAGAGCTCGATCGCCCGACTCATCACAGATAGGTCGGGACCGTAATAAGCAGGTCCAGCAGGAGACAGAGAGTGACCGAATTGATCATGGCCCTCGTCGTTTGTTGGGGCACCTCGGTGTAGGAGGACCGGACGGAGAGCCCATGATGGCAACAGACGGCCGCGACCGCTGAGCCGAACAGGATCGGTTTCAACGCGGTCAAGGCCACGTCGGGGAGAGACAACGCACGAGTCACGCCCTCCAGAAACGCATCGAAAGGAATGGTGAGTTGGGCTTTGGCGACGAGAAACCCGCCCAACACGGCCACCACGTCGAAATACAGGGTGAGGCAGATCATCGCCGCGACCATGCCGACCATCCGTGGCATCACGATGAACCGTGTCACGGGAATGCCCAGCAATTGCAGGGCAACCACTTCGCGGCCCACCGACATGTTGCCGAGTTCCGTGGCAATCGCCGTTCCCGACCGACCGACGACGATGATGGCCGTCACCAGCGGGCCTAATTCCCGAATCACCGTGATCACAATAATGCTGCCAACCAGTCCTCCTGCTCCCAACCGAGGAAGCTGCGTCCCGGCCTGGGTAATGATGATGATCCCCAGCATGAGCGCAATCACGCTCGTGACCGGCAAAGCATCCACGCCGGTAAACAGAATCTGTCGCGTGATCACCCGAAGCGCCTCGCGCCGCCCCTGCTCACCGGGCCGTATCAAGTCCCCCAATGCCTGCGAGACCAGCCCCCACAACGCCCAGACATAGTCGAAGGCGTCCAGAACCTTCTGTCCCACCCATGCAACCATCAGCGACCAACACCTTGCTTACGCGCCTGCGCGCTACCAGACACCCACCGCTAGCGATAGGTCAGAGAAGGCGAAATTGTAGGGGAATCGTTCCGGCAAAGCAACGACGCAAAAGTGCAGAGAACCTAGCCCCTTATCCTCAGACGGCCCGATTTGACATGGCGGCTCATGACGTGGTACGATGCGCTACTGTACGAGCCACGGTGACTGTTCCTGCCTCTCGCGCTTTTGCCTCGGTAAGTGGAGTTCCTGCGCGATCGGTTCTCTAGTGCTCGCTGCTCCTACAGTTCCCACTTCCATGTACGGGATGACGTGCAGGGAGGTGACGTAACTTGGTCGTGACATTCATGTGCGCGGTTCCCTGAGTGAGCTCCATCTGCCACGGCACCTGACCGCAGAGACCGTACCGATCAGGACCCGACTCTGGGACACGACGACAGCAGAGAGGAGCACCCATGGGCAAGATGAACGCAGATCCGCTCGCCACATTTTCCGATGGCTCTCAGTTGCTGGTCAGTACCCAGTATTCCCGTCAGGGTCATTTTACCTGTGAGCTCTATGTGTCCAGCCCGGGCGAGGAAGGAAACGTCGACCTGCGGGTGATATCGAATCATTGTGATGCCTCAACTTGCCTCCAAGCCCAGGAAATTGCGTACAGCTATGCACAACGTCTGTATCCGGGCACGGCGGATGGACTGAAGAAGCCACCCTATTTGATCTGGCAGGGCCCAATGCCCAGCATGTGACGCAGCAGAGGTGGGAGCGCCGGCCACACTCATGTCGAACAGGGATTCCCGGACTGAAGGAGAACATGATGAAGACCGTGATGAATTGGCGTGGAAATAAGAAGATAGACAGAGGCAAGCGCGTGAGAGAGAAGCCGAAGATCCGATGGCATCACTTGGGGCTCAAGGACCCAGCCGAAGATAGCCAAACCCCTTCCATGGCTGAGATCCGGCGTCAAGTCGTGACGCTGTCCAGCCGGGGGCTTGGACAGGTTGTGCGCTCGCGCCCCGTCCCGCAGAGTGGGCCAGCCACTGGCCCGAACACTCATGGCGAACCCGGCCGCGCAAAGCGTCGCGGAGTGACTCAATAATACCCGAGCAGGGACACGGAGCTGGAGTCCCTGTTTCTCTCAATCTAGACCGTTTAGGATGTTCAAAAAGGTCACCCAGCAAGGCCGCAGGGAGCGAGAAGCCGAGGCGTGCTCTTTCCGTACGTTGAGGCTTTGAGCGCTGCGAGAACGAAGCTGGGGGCCTTTTTCAACATCCTAGTGGCATGATCGCATGCCAAGGAGGAAATCATCGGAAGACCAGGAAAGACGACGCTCACCAAACGCAGCCGAGAGCGGGCCAAGCTGATGAAACGGCAAGACAAAGAGGCGCGCCGCGCCCAACGCAAGGCGGAGAAAGCCGATCGCCATCCGCCCGTCGAAGGGGAAGATCCCGACCTCAACGGTCTACGATGGGGGCCACAAGCTCCGCTCTTCTAGTCCTTCACCAGCAAGGGTCTCTTTTGCTGGTCTCCACACGCGCGAAGACGATCACGCAGACTTCAGGAACCGATCGGCGGCAAACACGTCGTGAAGCTGCTTACTGACACAGGACCGGTACTCCACTTTCTGCCTGAGCATCAGAACCACACCATCCGCATCCGTTAGAATTAGCAGATCGTCCTCAACGGCCAGCTTCCGAGCGGACTCCCCTATATTCACGCGATACTGAGTCCGTCCATCAGGATTCCGGTCCGGACCGCCGGCGAGTTCCGTCAAGCCATCAATGAATCCTTGATGTCCTTCCCGACGATGTCGAACCATGGTCCCATCCGGAATTCTCACCCAACTCCTCCTCGTCTCCAGCCGTCCTTGCTTGCTGTCACTCATGGTGTGGTTCCCTCCATACCGCGGTGCGGAGTTAAGGAATCCTCTAGCCTGTCTGTGAACGGAAAACTGCAGCGTGTTAGAAAAGACCTACCGGAGGAACGCTGAAGACTGGAGAACCGATCGCGCAAGGAGGAACGACGAAGCGCGAGGGATAGGAAAGTCAGCATTGTTCAACACGCTATGGTTCCATAGTACTCGATAAAAAGCGTCTTGGTCAAACAATAATAATGCAGCCACGCCACGCACCCCGCCCTGCTCCGCGATGAGTCACTACGCATGCCTGACCCTGAATCTTCCTCACCAGACTTGTGGGTGAAAGACCAGATCCGACCATCTACTCGCTCGACGTGAGTAACAGGCTTGAGCATGCTATAGTAAACAAGAGAGATGGAGGTGGACCATGCGCAGAGCGGCTGGTATCATGTTGGTGCTGGTATTGGGGCTGAGCCAGGCGGCAGGGGCGGCTTCTGACTCTGCCGAGACTCAGAAGTCACAGGAAAGCAAGGGGATCACAGTGGAAGACCTAGGGCGAGCGTTGAAGAGTGCCGAACAGAATATTGAGAGAGAGATTCCCAAGATCGGCCCGGCGATCGGGGAGACGGTCAAGAAGATCATGGGCAAGGACTCGAAGAAACAGTCATCTCAGGGCTCTGAGAAAGAAAAGAAATAGCTCACTCTCGCAGACCCGCGGCCCACCCCCTCCGCGAAACGGTGAGAATGTCAATCCTTTGCGACTACAATGTGATGAAAGAGATTCCCTAAAATCAATCAGGGACCAGAGGGTCCAGGTTGGGCTTTGACTGTAAAGTCAGTCGTGCCGAGGACTTCTCCCGTCTCGCTGAGGACGTCCACCCTCCACTTTCCAGGCCTTATCACCTTACTGCTCCAGGTGCGCGTGGAAGGGTACTGGACGTTCAGGGTCACTTCGGCGGCTTGCTCCTCGTCAGCGTACCAGACATGTTTAATAGTGGTGGGAACATTCTGGGAAATGATTTTCGTCCAACAATAGATGCGTCCAACAGAGACGTCAAACTCGCTGGCTTCTCCCACAAGCTCTCTGGCCTCCACACCAGTCCCGAACGCAATCTTTTCGACTTGATCCAGCTTGGGAGCTTCCGTTTTTTGTTGAGGAGCCTGGGCAACAGCTGTGCCGCCCAAAGAAAGGACAGCCAATATCACCATTATAATTCTCATTGGGACCTCCATGTCGTAACGTAGAACCGCCAGCTCATCATCGGATTATCCAGCCTATCACTGGCGGAGAAAAGTTACCACCAAGTCCGGAAATCCCGTGCGCCCCGCCTCGCTGCCAGATGGCAAAGTCAAGACTTGACCCTGGACACCTGTTCAGATGCACCCGGCGAACGATCGATTGGATATCGGCTTATTGGCTGTGGTATTCCTGTGCGTGGAGGACTGGGACGCATGGCACTCCCTAAGCAGATCGTTCGCGGGCTGTTTCACTGGACGGCGATGCATCCGGAGATTCGCGTGCGCGTGAGCTCGTACTACCTTGCCCGAGAGCGCGTCCTCATCGACCCGTTGTTGCCTTCTCCCGGTGGGCTAGAGTGGCTGGAGCGGCATGGGCCGCCAGAGCACATCCTCCTCACCAACCGATTGCACTCGCGGCACAGCGCCAAGATCGTTGCCGCCTTTGGCTGCACCGTCTGGTGCCACCGCTCCGGGCTCTACGACCTAGGTCCGGAGCTCAAGGCTCGACCGTTCGCCGAGGGCGACATCCTGCCAGGAGGCGTGCGCGCATTCAAGATCGGCGTCCTCTGCCCGGATGAGTCCGCGCTGCTCCTCCCCGGCGTCCGGGCCGTGGCGGTAGCCGACGGAGTGCTCCGCGACGGCAACGGCCCTCTCTCCTTCGTCCCCGACGAGCTGCTCGTGGACGTTCCGTCTCAAGCCCAGCCGGTGAAGCGAGGATTAAAGGCTGCCTACCGACGGCTGGCAGAGGAAGAATTCCAGCACCTGCTGATGGCCCACGGCAAGCCGTGGCTCAATGACGGACGGGCCGCCCTCCGTGCCTGGGCGAAGGGGAAGATCGAGGGACGTTAATCGTTACACGTCATTCGTTAATCGCGAGGAGCATTGGTCGCTGTGTCAGTTCATTCCGTTCTATGAGCTAACAGACTGAACCCTCACAACAGAACTAACGGCCGCAACGTCCCATCACGTTGAACGGTTCACGATCAACGTTTAACGTCCGCTGGGGATGCCTTCACCGGCCCTAGGAAGGGGTCAACGACGCCGTTGCGAGCTTGTTCTGATTGAGGTAACAGCCGGCCATCGCGCCCCGCCTCGCTCCACCACTTCTTCCATCGACCAGGGGAAAACTGGATATTGAAAGAAAGTAGCTTATAGGCTACACTTAGCGCGTGGAGGTAACCCCGAGGGAACTTCAGGTCTACGTCAGGTTGGATTGACGATCGTGATACTCCTTTGTGGAGGCGAAAAGGGCACGCAAAGTAAAGATATCGAACTGGCCAAACAGTATTGGAGCGATTACAGGAGAGGACCATGACAAGAACTAAATCATATCAGGCGGAACTGATTGAAAGCCTCCGGTACTCCAGAGAAGCCGCGGAATATCTCAACGCGGCGTTAGAGGAAGATGATCCGGAACTGTTTCTCCTCGCCTTGAGAAATGTGGCAGAGGCCCAAGGGGGGATGGCTCAGTTAGCCGAAAAAGCCAGGCTCAACCGTGAGAGCCTCTACAAGATGTTGTCGGAACGGGGAAACCCGGAACTTCGGAGCCTGGAAGCGTTGTTACACGCGCTTGGCCTTCGCCTGGCCATCACCGTCGCCAAATAAGCTGAACTTCCAGCTGACCGGAGAGATCACGACCCGCGCGCCTCGTCTCGCTCCGCAAAACCGTTCCTGGCACCGTTTCTCCGATCTCCGTTTCTCCGATCTTTGAATACATCGAAGGGTTCTACAACCGGCAGCGCCTCCACCAGACGCTTGGCTATCGCAGTCCGGAGGAGTTCGAACAAGAGGCGAGTGACTCTTAATCCACGTGTCTGTTATTTCCGCGCCACCTCACCCTGACCCCCTCTGAGTTTTCCTCGTCAGTAAATCAATGACCATGCCCGTGGTACCCAACGTCTTAAGAAACCCTTTTCTTTCTCTGGAATTGATTTCGTGAAACTTACATCAGGGTTCTGCATTGCCTGCTGAATGCAAATCACCTGTGCTTTATCAATCGCCGCTACTCGGGTCTCAGGAGTCGGAGCGAGGTTATAACCTTTCACAGCTTCGTCCCAATTCGTTTGAAATGCTTTTGTAGACTCCTCGATTTTCTGCGGTGTCAACCCAACGTTTTGCATGGCGTATTGAGCCGCATTCAAACTTCCTGAAACACCTCCCAGCGCACTAGTGGCAACTTGGTTCGCTACCGGGGCAGCGGCCACCAAAGCCGGAATCGCAATCGTGCCTGCTGCTGTGCCGGCAAAAGCCATCACAATGCCGGTAATTTGCAAGTTCTTTGCTTTTTCTTGAGAGGCATTGAGTATCGTTTTGCATTCAACCACCATACTTGCAAATTTATCTATAATGAAAGTGTTTGTTGTGGCAGGATCCTTGCTGAAGAGCTCACTTAATGTCTTGTTCTCTTTTAATTCTGGCTTATCTATGTGTATTCTCCGGACAACATTATCAGCACCAAAGTCTGTCAAGGGAGAACCAGGACCTATATTTATGGTTGGCCCACACCCATGCAGAGCTGCCCATCCTATAACAAGGGCGAGTACACAGCCTCTATCTTTGTGACGCATTCTGGACTTCCTCATACCTGTCACCTAAGTGGTCTCTTTACACAATAAGCCTTTTGTATTCAAGTAGAATTTTAAGACAATACTCATGCCTGACCGCAAACCCTTCGCTTTCGCACCAACCTCCGGTTGAACCGCCAGCTCATTATCGCCATATCGCGATTGCCGGCGGAGAAAACCCACCAGCAAGTCCGGAAACTCCGCGCGCCCCGCCTCGCGAATAAGTCAATAGCATGCCAGACCCCGATCCCTGTGACCCCCTCCTTGCGTTCCTCTCCCCCGCTACCACCTTTTGTGACCCTGCATAAATTCATATACAACGATGTTTCGGAACCACGGATCTGGCAGAGCAAAACGCTCTGGGATGTAGTACCCCGTCAGTTCAACTATGTCACCAGGTTGGACTCCGAGTTCTATGAACTCCCCGCATTCTAGGTTCACCCTGGACCGGACTTTTTCCTCGTTGATCAGCACCTGCTCAACAATGGTGGTTTCTGCCTCAAGTTCAGCGACCACAAGCTTTCCAATACCATCCGGCACAATAAAGCGCTCTCTCTGCCTTAAGCTTGGTGTCAAAGAGAAGATCTCACCTAGGTACCGTATCTGTTCTCCGACAGCGAAAATGTGCGGGCATGAACCAGCCTCCCAAGAGCGGCCGATGGTATAGAGATTAGACAAGTCAAATTCGTGAATGGGCTGCTCCGATGTGACAACGCTGCCGGCTATCCGTATGGCTCGCGGCCAGACAGCTGGCCCTATCAGGGCCGTTCCAGCGTATGCCGTCGTTAGGTCCTCATGAGCAAAATCTTGTCTTTGCCCGGTCGGAATATAGGCGGATTGTGCTGATAGAATCTCGCCAAGAGCGTTCTCTATAGGGGCGAGAAGTAATGCTAGAGGGACTAGCATTGTCCCGCCCGGCGGTATAGGCGCAGGCGGTAGCTTCTGTTCGTCATTCGTACTATCGATGCGTCTGCTGAACGGACGATAGCCTATGCCCTTCGGTAACTCTTGGTCGCCTAACAGAGAACTTAGCGTAAGGGGATGAGATTCGAGATTTGTCGCCGCAAGATAGAGTGCCCACAGCGGTCTCAGTCTGTAGATCTCCTGAAAGCACCCCCCGCCGCAAACCTCTTCATAGGCGAGGGCCAATGAGATTTCATGAGGAGGCACACCACCATCGATAAGTAAACTCGTAACTGCATCAGTCGGAGCCACTCGGCTCCGCAACTCTTCAACGGACGGTGTGCGAACAGCTTCAAAGTAGGGATAAAGGTTGATGCTTGATCGCTCAATTACTCTGACGTCCGGATAGGATTGCGAATAGGCCTCGCGATTGCGGAACTGGTCCCCCCATTCCTTGTCATGACGATATTTGTGAGGATGGCGATCAACGACTACCCGTTGAAAGTCACGTACGTAATTCGTAACCAGGTGTGGCTTATCTACTGGGATATTGGACAATTCACCAAGAGTGACTTCGCGGAAGGCATCGAAGGCCTTGCAAAGCAAGTATCGGCAATACAGACGGTCAGGTTCACCCGGAGGGCGGATGGTATGGCGGCTAACCATCCCATGCCAGGTATCCCTATGAAGTCTGAGTTCACTGGGGGAGAACTTCGTTCCACGTGGGTGTCCCGGGTTGTAGTGGCCAGCATCTGTATGACAGTCAAAGCAGAGAGCAATAGCGTTCTCAGAGTCACTTGCGCCGCCCTCTGACTCAGGAAGGATGTGATGAACTTCAACCTTGACTCCCTTGTATCGGCGACAAACACAGCAGTGGCGTGCCGCCGCTACTAAAGCTTGGTTTCGAACTGCTTGAGAAAAAGGCATGTTCTATAGTAGGCCCGCTATCTAAAGGCCATTGTCCATTGTCTCACCGCCATAGCCGCCCCCCGGCAACAAGCACACGGCCATCACCGAATCGGAGAAAGCCATTCGCGCGCGGGACCAGATTGGTCTCTTAGCACTT
>DASYVB010000168.1:0-7950 GCA_036000525.1 Nitrospiraceae bacterium
CACCGCCGGGAGACAGGTATCGACCGGCCTCCTGCAACAACCGTTCGTGCAACTCCGTCCCCTGAGGCCCTGCCACCAGCGCACCTCGCGGTTCGAACAGGCGCACTTCAGGCTGAAGCATCGCCCAATCGGCCTCCGCAATATAGGGAGGATTCGAAACGATGACGTTAATGCGCCCCTCCAACTCCTGCTCCGCCAATGGCCCCAGCAAGTCGCCTTCCAACCATGTGATGCGATCACCTACCTCATGGCGCGTGGCGTTCTGTCTGGCGACATCGAGCGAGGGGTTCGATAGATCGGTTGCGATCACCCGCGCGCGAGGTCTCAGCCGCGCAATAGCCACGGCAATGCACCCGGATCCGGTACAGGCATCGACGATGGTAGCCTGTCGCTCGGCGGGAATCCGTTGCGCGACATACTCCACCAGCAACTCAGTCTCTGGCCTCGGAATGAGCACCGCCGGATTCACGTTAAACTCCAATCCACAAAACTCCTGGGTTCCCAGAATATATTGCAAGGGCTCACGACCAACCCGCCGCTCGACCAGCCTTCTCACAACCAGCCGCTCGGCGTGAGACAGCAGTCGGTCTCGATCGGCGACAACATGATGTGCGGGAAGACGAAGCATGTGCTCCACGATCCAAAACGCTTCCTGCCCCGCACACTCGATGCCGGCCTGTTCCAGCATCCACTGCGACTCGGTGATCACCTCACCGAGCGTCGCCTGGTCTGCTGACTGCGGGATAGGGGCAACCGCATCCATGTTAAGCAGCTCCCGTTTCTTGCTGACGCTGCGCCTTCAAAGCCTGGACGAGTTCGTCGAGATCCCCTTCAAGCACCTGTTCCAACTTATGCAACGTCACCCCGGCGCGATGATCCGTCACCCGATTCTGCGGGAAGTTGTAGGTGCGAATCTTCTCGCTTCGTTCGCCCGTGCCCACCTGAGCCTTGCGATTCTGCGCGATTTCCGCTTCTTGATTCTACCGCTCCGCCTCAACGATTCTGGCCCGCAGGGTCCGCATCGCCTTATTGCGATTCTTCAGCTGCGACCGGTCGTCCTGGCAACTCACCCCCACACCGGTCGGAATATGGGTGATCCGCACCGCCGATTTGGTCGTATTGACGCTCTGGCCACCGGCGCCGGATGAACAGAAGGTGTCGATCCGGAGATCCATGGGATCGATATGCACATCCACCTCGTCCACCTCAGGCATGACCGCAACGGTGACGGTCGACGTATGAATCCGGCCACTGGCCTCGGTGACGGGGACACGCTGTACACGGTGGACACCGGCCTCGAACTTGAAGTGACTGTAGGCGCCCTTGCCTTCAATAAGCGCGACGACCCCTTTATAACCCCCGGGCCCAGTTTCTGTGGCTTCGACCACATCGACCTTGAACCCTTTGATTTCGGCATACTTGCTGTACATGCGGAACAATGCTCCGGCAAAAAGCGCCGCCTCGTCGCCGCCGGTCCCGGCGCGGATTTCGAGGAGCAGGCTCTTTTCGTCTCGCAGGTCTTTGGGAATGAGTAGATCTTGGGCCTGCTGTTCGATCTCACGCTGCTGACGTTCGAGCGTGGCGCTCTCCTCCATTGCCATCTTATGAAACTCGGCCCCGGCCGTGGGATCTGCAAGAATTTGAACGGCTTCCTCCAACTGCCTTGCGTTGTCTCGATAGGTTGCAAGAAGCTTGGCCGCCGGCTCGATATCCGTCCGCTCCTTATTTACTTTGTGTAGCTGCGCTGGTTGGCTCATCATAGACGGGTCCATGAGCTGATTCGTCAACTCATCATATCGAGCTGCCAACACTTCCCATTTCTTCAGTAAGACTGTTTCCATGGCCCCGGATCCCCCTGATTCGCTCTCAGCCCCTAGCAGCCTGGCCGCACAAAAACAAAGAGACCCTGCCCCTCAGCGAAGCAGGGTCCCCATATGGCCTCTTCTCGAGCTACTTGTCTTTCTTCGCGTACTTCTTCTTAAACCGTTCAACGCGCCCTTCGGTATCAATGATCTTCTGCGTCCCCGTAAAAAACGGATGACAGTTTGAACAAATATCGACATTGATATCGCCACCCGTCGATCGGGTCTTATATTTGTTGCCGCAGGCGCAATGCACCGCAACTTCCCGATATACGGGATGAATCCCCTTCTTCATAATTCACACTCCCCTGACGTCACACTCATCAGCCTCCGCCCATTCGAAGGCCCGCCACTGTACCCCGTCTCAACGACCAGATACAAGTCGGATATTATCGATTCATCGACTGCAGGAATTCCTGATTGGTCTTGGTGCCATGCAGCTTGTCCATCAGAAATTCCATGGCTTCCATCGTCCCAAGCGGGCTCAACACCTTGCGCAGAATCCACATCTTGTTAAGACGATCCTTGTCCACCAACAATTCTTCTTTTCTCGTCCCGGACTGGCTGATATCGATGGCCGGGAAGAGCCGCTTATCGGCCAGACGGCGATCGAGATGGACTTCCATGTTGCCGGTCCCTTTGAACTCTTCAAAAATAACATCATCCATCCGGCTACCGGTGTCGACAAGAGCTGTCGCCATGATGGTGAGACTGCCGCCGTTTTCGATGTTGCGCGCCGCCCCGAAGAACCGCTTCGGACGCTGGAGCGCGTTCGAGTCCAATCCTCCCGACAACACCTTGCCGCTTGGCGGCGCAATTGTATTGTAGGCACGCGCCAGGCGAGTAATGCTGTCCAACAGCACTACGACATCTTTCTTATGTTCGACCAGTCGCTTTGCCTTTTCGAGCACCATTTCAGCCACCTGAGCATGGCGCTGGGCCGGCTCATCGAAGGTGGAGCTGATGACTTCGGCCTTCACCTGCCGCTGCCAGTCGGTGACTTCTTCTGGCCGCTCGTCGATGAGCAGCACGATTAAGGTTACTTCCTTGTGGTTTTTAAGAATGGCCCGAGCTATGGCCTGCAGCAACATCGTTTTTCCGGTTCGTGGAGCCGCGACGATCAACCCGCGCTGGCCTTTGCCGATCGGGGTCGTGAGATCCATCACGCGGGTGCAATATTCTTCACGGTCGAACTCGAGGACCAGACGCTCTTCCGGATAGAGTGGTGTCAGGTTATCGAAGAGGATTTTGTCGCGAGACACTTCGGGATCTTCGTAATTGACCTTCTCGACTTTGAGCAACGCAAAATACCGCTCGCTCTCCTTCGGCGGCCGGATCTGCCCGGACACAATGTCGCCGGTGCGCAGATTGAAACGCCGGATTTGAGAAGGCGAGATATAGATGTCGTCGGGACCAGGGAGATAGTTCGAATCGGGAGCGCGCAGAAATCCGAACCCATCAGGGAGCGTTTCGAGCACGCCTTCGCCGAAGACCACGCCGTTGTTCGCCGTCTGCGCCTGTAGAATCGCGAAAATCAATTCCTGCTTTCGCAGATTGGGTGCGCCATCGATCTTCAGATCGCGCGCAACCTCGTTGAGATCGGCGATGGACTTCTGCTTCAGCTCCGCGAGATGCATAACTTCCCCCTTCGTTTGTGCCATGAGTATCCTCTCAAGCCCTAGGCTGCGTCGTTATCGGCAGCGATCGCACTTGGTGAACTATGGGAAATTGTCCACGGACTGAATGGCAATGGTAATGTGTTGGTGATTGTGTCGTTTATATCAGCTAAAAGAGGGTGATCCGTGAGGGACTTACCTATTTTCGCTCGTCGCTATCTGGGTACGACTCTGTCTCATGGTTGCGGATATTGTTGCAGGTCGGAACTCATGCCGGGCTGACTCGCCTCTGTTCCCTGAGCAATAGTGACTTGTGTCGAGATGCGCCCGGGAAGTCTGTGTGTGGAGATAACTTTGAATCGAGCTGAGATAGTGATGAGTGGATATTAACGCGAGCGCGGTTCCTTGTCAACAGGGATATCTCTTTTTTCATGCTACCCACTTCACGCTGAGCTAGTCCAGCCGGCCCCGGCTCTTCCTGACAACAGCACTACTCCGACGCCTGCGGTTGCAGCGCAAAACTGTGGTGTGCTAAATGAGAAGCTTCGCGGGGGCACACCATGGCGCACGACGACGAACACGGACAGCACGAGCGAATATTTACATTGTCCGAGGCCAATCGCCTCATCCCTCAGCTCAATTCCAACTTGACATCGATTCAGCAAGCCAAGGCCGTCTTGGCACGCACGAAAGAAGATATCAAGAAAGCCAGCGCCCAGGCCGAATATGGCGGGGGCAGTACCGTTGGACACCTCTACATCTTGGGTCTTCAACAAGTCAGTACGAATCTTCAGGCGATTCAGGAACTCGGCATCCTGGTGAAGGATCTGGATCTCGGCCTCTGTGACTTTCCCCATCTTCGTGACGGCCGAGTGGTCTATCTTTGCTGGAAGCTCGGAGAACAAGAAGTTCGCTGGTGGCATGAAACGACCACCGGCTATAAAGATCGCTGCCCGCTAGAGGACTTAGCCTGAGGTCAGATTCCTAATCCTCAACCCTCGAGACATTTATGAAATTTGTCATACTCGGATTCGACGGTCCCGACGGAGAGGCCAAGCGAAAAATCTATCGCCCGGCGCATCTCGCCAAGATGGAACCCCTCGATGCGCAAGGCCGGGTCGTGCTAGCCGGTCCGCTCACGGATAAGACAGGGAGTCTTATCGTCATCGAAGCGGACTCGCTGGAAGACGCGCAACGGTTTGCTCGCGAAGATCCCTATACCATCCACGGTGTATTTGAACGGGTCGACGTCCACCCATTTACTCAAGTCTTTCCGAAAGTACGGTAGCTGAAGGCCTGTCGCTCAACTCCTTCAGCCCTTACTCCATTTGCCCCGCTCCGGTTGCATTGCCCCTTCAGCCATCGCGCGGTATAGTTATCCGAATGGATCTGTACTGGCGATTGTTTTATCCCGCCCTTTTCGCGCTCTTTCTATGGGGAACCCCTGCGTTCAGCGCCTCCACGAAAACCGTCATCGCCGATGGCCAATATGTCATGGCCGACGGCGACACCTTAGCCGGCGCAGAAGAAAAAGTTCTCCAACGAGCCCAGCGCAAAGCGGTGGAAGAAGCGGGCGTCTATCTCGAAACTACATTCCACGATGTGGAAAAAGAATCTGGCGGGAGAAGCACGCAAATCAGTTCGCTGGAAATCAGAACGATTGCCGCTGCTGTCACGGAAACGGAAATCCTCGAATTCAGGCGCTCCTTCGAGTTGGATCGTCCCGTCTTCTACGTACGCATTCGTGCCACGGTCAACGTGAGCAGTCTGACGGAGGCGATACGTCGACTTCAATCCGACCAGCAACTCGCGCAAAACTTTCGCCAGCTCCAGCAGGAAAATCACCAATTGCGCTCGCAACTGCAAGAGCTTCAACAGCGACCGATCGGCGTCCGAATGTTGGCAATCGATCCGAACGGGAAGCCCGCCTCGCACCAACGGGCACGCGCTATGCTCGAGACTGCTCTCCATACACCGAATCTGCGGGACAAGATCCAGTTCAGCACCGACGCCGCCACCCTTGACGATCGCTACGTCGATCCACTGATTGTGCGAGGGCAAACCTATCTCCGACTCGTTTCACTGGCTTTTTCCCAACAGGCTCAGGCATTGGACTATGCGGACTATCTGGACAAAGCCAGGATAGATTTCGATCGCGCCATCACACTCGACACCAAGAATGTATGGGCATGGGTTGGGAAAGGGGATGTACTCACGTGGCTGAAACAATTGGACGAGGCTGCCGCTGCCTACGAGCAAGCCCTTGAGCTCGATCCGTTTGCCGATATTGCTCGCCAGCCCCTCATCGGCGTATACACGACACAAGCCCGCCGTCAGGCGGAAGCCAAATCTTGGTATCATGCTTTGGCCACGCTGAAGAAACTCCTCAACGCCGAAACGCCTGAAAGTTGGATCCCCTATCAAAAAGAGGCGTATGTACTGCGGAGCGAAATTTATCTCAAGCTGAATCAGCCGGAACAGGCGATAGAAGATCTGTCCACTGTTATTCGGGTCGACCCCACCAATGCTGCCGCCCTGGTGACCAGAGCAAAACTTTATCGAGAACGTCTCCAGGGTCGGCTCGCCAAGGATGACCTTGAGCGAGCCTGTGTTCTCGGATCCATTCCAGCCTGTGAGCAATTGCCGTAATACCGCGCAACATGTTGACTTCGTGTAAATAATTCATGTGCGAGCAAGCCCATAGCCGCCTGAAGTCTGCCGATTGGTTTGACAGACTTGAAGGGCCAATCCTATAATGCGGGCTCCTATAGTGCGCGCTCCGAGGGCGCTAGTGGGTTGCTTGTGGGCAAAGCCGGGATCTTACGGACAAAAGGCCTAAGCCTCCCTCGTTCGGTAGCCCAAAATTTCTCTGCGGTGGGCCTTCTGTGAGGTTGCATGGGACACGGGAAAAGCTTAGAGTGAGGTTGGCTCAGATCATTGGAAAACCTGTACTTCTCGTTCCTTAACCCCTTGCCGGAGATTACGCTGTAATGACTCAGTATCGTGTCCTTCCAGGCCCGGAACATTTCCTTCCTCCATCGGCTGCCAGCATGGGCATTCGTTTGCCGAACCCAGGGGAAGCTCACATCAACGGTGTCATCGTCCCGGAGGAAAAGGCATACGAGGAAGCGGCGAAACAATTCCTCATGGCTAAAGTGCCGACACTCTTCCCTGGCCCCTTAGTCCTATGGGCCTGGAACGAGAAGGCGGCCAAGAAGGCCACGGCCATCCGTCACTTGTACAACACACTCAAGGAATGTGTGCAGCCAGGGCAAACGCCCATGCTGATCCCGATGCCGGACTATCGCCCCAAGTACCCCAAAATCAATCCTGAAGTCGAGATCAATCCCAACCACCCGAATCTGACCATCTGGCACAATAAAATCGATTGCTGCATGTTCATCGGGGTCCACTGCCATCAAGCGAACTTGTCGCTCAAAATCATTCGGGGTGGCACGTCCTGCTATACGATTGCTATGTGCGCTCAAGCTGGCCATGAAGATGCGATGCTATCGTTCCGTGACGCATCCGTCGAAAAGATTATGAACCTGGCCGATGCCGTGAAAAGGTTAAAAGGGTCGGTCACACCACGGCTGACGTCAGCCAAGAGCGGAGCCTCAAACTAAGCAACGCCGTTTGAGGTTCTGAAGACAGTGAAAGGAGCGTGAATCATGGCAGACACACACTCAGTCATCGGCACAAAAAACAAAAAAGGGCAGACCTTTACCGACACCTGGAAGATGATGAACGAAGCGCCGCGTACGCCATCGTTCTTCACGGGCAGCGAGGTCATCAAGGAAGCGCTCCGGAGGGCCAGCTGCGACGTGATGATCGCGTACCCGATTACACCGCAGAGCGAAGCGGCTGCCTTAATCGGCGAGCTCTTTGCCGAGGGTTACATCGGCGACTACTTCCGCGGCGAAAGCGAATTCGCCGTCATGTCGCAATGCGCGGGAGCGGCCTTCGGCGGGGCTCGGGTGTTTACGACGACCGCGGGACCCGGCACGATGCGCGCGATGGAGAACTTTCCGATGTGGTCAGGCGCACGGTTGCCGATTCAGATGATCGTCACCTGCCGCGGCATCAACTCCCCGCTGTCGATTCAGCCAGACACACTCGAGATTGCGTATCTTCTGAATACCGGCATGCTCGTCTGGCATGCGGAAACCGCACAGGACTTCTTTGATTGGATCCTCAAAGGCTACATGGTATCGGAAGAGCCTGATGTGCACCTCCCCTTGGCGCTGTGCTGCGATGGATTCTTCGTGACGCACACCAAGGACGTCGTCAATCTCACCCCGGCCGACATGTGTCTTCCACCCTATGACCCCTACCGCTCCCCCGTGCCCTGCATGGACATGGAATGTCCGCCGGTCCGGATGATGCGCGATCCGTTTGTCATGAAAAGCAACTACATCAGCTATGCCACCCACGCTTCCTGGCAGCAAGAAGTCTGGGCGGCAGTGGAACGG
>DASYVB010000169.1:0-4474 GCA_036000525.1 Nitrospiraceae bacterium
GCGACCACCGATTAGCGCCAGATTTCAGCGACCAACCGGATGGACTTGCAGCTTGGTGGCTCGACATCCTGTTTTGCAGGATGCCGAAAAAGTCGCTCTTCTCACCCGCCCGACCCCGGCGCGCCGAGACGCGCCCTTTCCCATGCGGCGTTCTCGCTTCGCTCAGAAGCTCAACGTTGAGTTTCTCGGAGGTCGACACGCTGTAGGGGATTTTCCGTTCGCCAAGATCAATTCAACGGGCGAACGGCCCACACGAAGTGCGGTACGTACCTCCTCGCCTCTACGCTCGCTGCGGGCGTTGCTGAATGGCCTTTTTGATCATCCTGCGGGTGTATTCTCTCCTTGTCCCAGACACGCAGGCCATCGAAACTCTACTGTGCCGAAATAATTTTTCCGCAGCCCGTTCAGGGATGCCCCCCTGCCAACTCAACCCTGGCTCGTGCTTCGCAGGCTCCCGCAGAAAGGACCAGCCCATTACTTGGAGTCTCCCCGTAGTGCTCCGAGGGAAGGCCCTCTCGACGGCGACTCTTGACGGGCTTGTTCATTTTTGAAAAAGGATTGGGGAAAGGAGGGGCGGGGCTTGTCTAACACCTTAATAATCAAAGGTGTTCAAATCCACTGTGAAGACCATAATGGCACTAGGATTGCACTCCTCGGTCCAATTTGCCTTCCCTCAAGATCGTGAGAGCCCGAACGGAAGCGAAATCTGGTGCAAAGGGGCCAGGGGAGCTACGTCGCATCTTTCGATGATCTGCTAAGGTTGTAACGTGCGGACCGACAAGAAACACCCTCAAAAAGCTAACCAAAAGACTCCCTCCCGGGTGCACAAACGGGGTGTTGTCGGCTACAGCAAGAAAAGCGCGCTTCTCGAGGAAGCCATCACCCACATGAACACCGGCAAGTACGGCCGGTCGTCCGCTGCGTTGAAAGATCTGCTCTCACTTGATCCTCACAACACGGAAGCTCGACGGCTCTTTGCCACGCTGCATCTACGACTAGGCAGTCTTCCCACGGCTCGGCAAGCATTTGAGTCCCTCGCCAATGAAGCAATCGGGCGACAAGACTTCTGGCTGGCCGAATCCTTGTTGCGCGAATACTTGGCTGCCGGACCTCGTTGCGTCCCGTTCCTCGAACTCTTGGCCCATGTATACGAGGAAAAGGGGGATGCCATGGCTGCGGTGGCCGAATTGGGCAAGGCAATTGACATTCTCATCGAGAGCCCAGACTCCGAAAATTCCAAGAAACCTTCTCAGCTCTATGCCAAAGTGAGAGAACTTGCGCCGGCCAGCTCTGTGGCCTTTCAGTTTGCCTCTCTCTTCGACATACAAACAGGTGAGCTTCTTGTGCCTCATCCGCTGGCTCCTGCCGCAGGGACGTCATTAAAAATCGATGCCTCGCAGCCCCAGGACAAAATTCTCCCCACCACTGAAGAATCTAGGGCTTCTGATGTGATGCCGTGGGAACAGTTTGATGGGGCTCCCCCGAGTCACGAAACTCCACCACCCACTTCTTCGAATCCTGTCATCGAATCGCTTGATGTTCCCGACGTTTTGATAGACCCGGCACCGGTCGGTTTGTCTCTACAGGAACTGGAGGTTCCGCCATCCGAATCTACTGGGCCAATCCAGGAGGCCAATCGCCTCGATCAGGATATGTTGCCATCGATATTGGCCGAGCCGCCGTTTCCGTCGAGTGGACATCGTGATGATGGGATGGGGGATCCGACTGTCGAACGTTCGCCCTTTGTGGATGAGGGGCTTACCCCTAGCTCCTCAGAGGAGCGAACTGCGGACGTCGGGAGAGGCATCACCTCTTCCGTCGGATCGCTGGGATTATCTTCTCCCATGCCCTGGGAGCAGATAGAGAACTCGACCATCAGGATTGAGGAAGCGGCCCCGTCGTCGACTCCGTTAGCTCAATCGGAGGGAACACCCCTATTGGGTGGCGAATCCGTTCTTGCCCCGTCCGCTACCACTCAGCCTGAATCTGTCTCAGGTCACTTGGCGAGTCCAACTCCTGTGCCAGATCTGACGGAGCCTAGTGAGTCGATCTTTGCGGTGGAGCCGTCAACGATTCCCGCGGTGCTTCCAGAGCCCGAAGTCCCAACCCCGTCCGCCGCTGATTCCTCGTCCACGGTCCCATTTTCATGGAACACCGTCTTCGACGGCGTATGGAAGTTTGCCGCAGGAACTTTGTCGTCGAGTTCGCCTGCCGCAGTCTCCAGGCCGGATGCGATTTCACAGGATGCGAGGGACGTAGAATCAATTCAACCAGAATCTGTGCCAGACCCAGAGCTTTCTGCCCCATCCATTACATCAACTTCAGAACCGCCCGTCTCATTCAGCGATCCTGAACCGTTGCCACCGGCTCATCCTTTGAGCTTGAGTGAAGTGACTGAATCGATTGCAGAAATAGATGTGATCAGAGAGTCCGATCTGGCACAGCCAACTGCGGTTCTACTCTCGAAAGAACCCTTACGGCCAGAGGAGCCACCGACTTTTTTGAGCGCCATCCCAAACTCCTTCACGATGGACCTTCCGGTGCCGCCTCTGTCAGAGACGGTCGAACCAGCTCGTGAATCTGAACCAGTTTCGTTCCCGGCTCTTATCGAGCCGCAGCCCGTGGCGCCACTTCCGGAAGTCTCCGCTCCAGAGTCTTCATGCGCAACGGTAATTCCGGAAGCAGCACCCGCGCCTGAACCGGTTTCCACAGAGCACCATGAAACACCCATCACACTGTTCCAGACAGCCGAGGCTCCTCCGCTCTCTGCAGCGTCGAGTAATGCGCCGTCGGCATTTCCTGCCTCGATGGATACATTGTCGCATTGGCGCACGGGCGAAGTCGGGGTTCAGCCACATCGTCCGTCTGAAAAGAAACGAAAATGGGGCAAGAAGAAGGAGGAGACTCCAGTCGTTCCGCCGACACCGTTACCGCTGGCTGAGGAATCTCCTGAATCGGTCGCCGAGCTGTCGCGTAGTGGTGGATGGGAACCGGCTCCCTCGGAGACGGTAGCCCCTGTAACCCCCGTCGTGGAAAAGGTTGTTCTTCAGGAAGATACGAAACCGGAATGGGTTCGGGCGAGTGAATCGATCACGTTTGTGAATCCTAGCCCATCGTCTTCCGCGACGTGGCAGGATTCCGGCATCGAATCCACTCACTCGAAGCCAGAACCTGCGCTCTCGGTCGCTGCGTCGGCTGTTGATGTTCTTTTTCACTCAACGGGAGAGAAAATCCAGGTTCGCACGCAGGATCGTTTGGTGTCGCGAAGACCGCGTCCTCGGTTTGCCGCCAAAGTGGCGCGGGTCCGCATTGGCATCTCGTCGTTTATCGGGTCCTGTATTTCGACGACGCGATCAATTGCCTTGTTGTGTTTGGGGTTGGCGCTCTTCGGCGTCGTGCTCGTGGCGGTCGGCATCGGGGCGGTTGGATTGACCTGGATGGTGATGGAAGCTTCTCCGTCTCCGGTCTATCACAACCTGACAACGAGTCCTCCACAGGCACTCACTGATTCAGGAAAAAACGGGTATTTCTTGCTGCTCGGCTTCGATGCCTCTGCGGAACAGGATCCGCTTCAAGCGGGTTATGAGCGCAAGGTGACAGGGAGCGATCTCCAAGCTGCAAGCGCCTGCATGCTTGGTGATGAGGGGAAAGGAACGACGACAGGGGCTTCCACCGACGTGGTCCGTGGATGGTTCACCAGTGCCGACCCGGTGGCACAGCTGAAGCCGCAGGCTGCAGCAGTACGATCATGGGCAGCTCAAGAATCGGTTGCCCTGAGGCGCTACCAACAATGGCTTTCAATGCCGTTCGAAGATGTGGGATACGGACAAATCTTGAGCCCGAACTGTACCCATATTCTGCTGGCCCATCGGTTGTACCTTGCAGAAGGGTTTGCGCAGGATCTCAGCACCGGCCTCGGTCGACTTGAGACCGACATGGGATCTTGGCGCGTTGTGCTGGGGCAGTCGAAGACGTTGATGGTGAAGATGCTGGCAGCGACGGCAGTCCAAGACGATGCCGCAATCGCATCCGGGCTCTTGACCCGTCAGGACCTCGATGGGACAACGATCGGCCAGCTCGGCACGATCGTTCGTCCCTTCGATCAGTTTGAGCTGTCCCTCCGATGGCCGATGCAGAGCCATCTGTTGTGGGCGACTAAGGCCACGCTGACGAGCCTGAAGAACGACAAGACCAATGACCGTCCTTTTTACGTTGTCCTGGCGGCGGCGATGCCACTTCCCGTGCAGCGGCGATCCAATGCCTATGCGGACTATTACGAGGCAGCGAGCAAAGCTGTGGCGGAAGGGCGCTACACCAACTTGCCGAAACCGTCCAGCTTCATTCGGACTCCCGCTGTCAGCGTGGTGGATTACGTGGCGAATCCGATCGAGCACATCATCGGAATCGAGCCACTCCCCTCATGGGATCCCTATGTTGGGCGTATGGTGGAGACCGATGCACGGCTTCGTCTGGC
>DASYVB010000170.1:0-7771 GCA_036000525.1 Nitrospiraceae bacterium
ATCAAACAGTGTGATACATGGGATCAGTTCAGCTAGTCCGCTGTGACGGGGAATCACGAGGAAAGTGGCTGCCATCTGTGACGTGCTGCGCATTGATACTCAATGCCGTCCCTTCAGTGCGTCTCTGATCTCCATCAATAATTTCTCTTCGTTGGTCGGCCCAGGCGGTGGTGCCGGAGGCGCCGGAGGCACTTCTTTTTTAAACCGGTTGATCTGCTTGACCAACATGAAGATCACGAACGCAATGATGATGAAGTCGAACACGCTTTGCAGAAACACCCCGTAGTTGAGCGTCGGGGTTCCCGCGGCTTTCGCGGCCGCAAGAGATGGCTGTGGCGTTCCTGACAGATTGAGGAATAGACTCGAGAAATCGACTTTGCCCATCAGCAAACCGATGGGCGGCATCAGCACATCGCTTACCAGCGAGGAGACGATTTTCCCGAATGCTCCGCCTATAATGACACCGATCGCCATGTCGAGCACGTTGCCCTTCATGGCAAACTCTCTAAATTCTTTCAGCATAGTTCCTCCTCACGAGGATTAGGGTGTACTGCATTGGCTGCTGCCAGGACTACCGTTTTCTAGTCGTATCGAAGCTATATCCCAAAGTCATGAGGTACAAATTGTCGGTATCCCCTGTGCCCTTCGCCGGAGCGCTGTTAAATCGCGTCGTCACTTGGAAGCCGCTCACGAAGCCCTCGAATAATTTGAAACGGACGCCGTTGTCCATCGTCATGAAATAATTCTTGGTATTTTGTAGTGACGGGTACAATTCATCGAAGTGATAGAACGTGACCCGATCATCCAAGATCGGCCAGTTGAATTTGAGCGACCAGCGGCCTCGGGGAGAGGAGGCATCATCCGCAACCCGGAAATCTTCATTGAAGTAGGCGACGCCGACTTCTGCATACAATGTCATATCCCTCAAGATGCCCGAATAATCTCCACGTTCGATAAACTGATAGCCTGGCCCGGAGGCGAGGGCCGTTCGCATTTTGAGGTCCTGGAACGTGTCCTGCTCAAAGTAGGAGGATAAGAACCAGTACAAACGTTTGGTGATAAAAAGGTCCAACTTGATCGTCCCGCGCGCGTTTCGAGCAATCAGAGTATTCGCGTTATCACCGTAGACGTAGCGGCCATTGATCGACAGGCGAAGCTGCTCACTCCGAGCCACGAAGTCTCCGAGCAAGGTAGCATTGCGCAGGTGGCTGTTTCCGGTTGTTTGCGAATAGCCACCGGTTACACTGCCTGAGTAGATGACCGGGGGTTGGATTACGGGATTTATGGAGGTCACGGTGTCCATCGAGACTTGCGTCGTTCCCTTCAGCGGTTCAGCTCGCACATTGATGGTTCCGTTGGGGCCCTCGGTCGCCGTGCCGATCAGCACTGACCCTTCTTTCAGGTGAAAGGGGACGGGATGGTTGATGGCCAGCTTCGACACGCTGGCCCAATTTATCTTAACGATATTTTCTGGAGCCGCGGCAGTCTTGATAAGTAACACGCCGCCAGACATTTCTACGACTTCACCATAGAGCACACTGCCGTCCTTCAACGTGACCATGTCGAGTGGTGTAGGAGCGGAGGGTTGAACATCTACCACCGCTGGAGCATCAGCGGCCGCGACAAGTCTCGGCGCAATCATGCATGTCAAGAGAACAATAAGCCAGAACCCCTTTTTCATCGAACCCTCCTACCAGATGAGTGAATGCCCATGATTCCATCCCCGATGCTCATCAGGATGATTGAGAGCCGTAGGGCTATTCAGACCGAATGGATATCGAAGCATATAGCTCAATTCATTATGGGGCGGCAAGCATAACCACTGCAAAACATGCTGATACGAGCGACGCGAGCATCGCATGTGGAACAATGGTGGCCGATAGTAAGCAAGGCTGATTTCGTTGACAGTGAGAGGTCGATTTCATCAAACATCTTTGCAGATGCATGGCTGTTAGACAGGACATGTGAAGGTATTGTCCTGCCTCTCTGTGGCTCATTTGGTGTGGAGGAGGGCTATTCCGCCACAGAGAGGCGGCGAATGAATCGGGACGAGTTTGAATACAGAGGGAAAGTGGATGCTAAGAGCATGATGGCTGTCACCGGGAGGCCGGCCAGGATACCCAGCCTGATGAGAACCCTCATCGCCACACCTCCCCTTGATTTCTTTGCGGTATAGGAAGTGGACCGGGAGGATCAAATCCATAGCGATGAGCACGGGAGGTCACCTTGCCGGTCACCAGACCGCATGTTAATATGCCGCCTCGCGAAAATCGGTACGGAGAGGTGCGAGAGTGGTCGAATCGACATGCTTGGAAAGCATGCGTCCCAGCAATGGGACCGTGGGTTCGAATCCCACCCTCTCCGCCACGTGAAGACTTGAAACGTGAGGCGTGAAGCGTAAGGGGCGAGAGTGTGGAAGAGTATGAAAGCCCCGAGGGTGGGATTCGAACAGGGGGATCGCGGGGGATGTGTCCCCCGCGTGGGGAGGCTACGAGGGGGCTGGCCCCCTCTGTAGGAGTGCGAGCAGATTCAGCGAGCGCGACGTCGAATACCCACCCTCTCCGCCACA
Source organism: Nitrospiraceae bacterium (assembly GCA_036000525.1). Lineage (GTDB taxonomy): Bacteria > Nitrospirota > Nitrospiria > Nitrospirales > Nitrospiraceae > Palsa-1315. Next base: position 2,570 of record DASYVB010000170.1, read on the forward strand.
TGAAGCCAGTGCTGAATTATTAGTGCTGAGTGTTGAGTTCGCAAGAACGGTGGCGAAAAGTTGGCGTCACCGTCTCTGTGAGTCTTTCTTTTAACTCATAACTCAGCACTCAGAACTTTGGAAAAGGGGCTGGGCCCTGTGCGACAGAACCCTGTGAACCCCGCCAGGTCCGGAAGGAAGCAACGGTAAGCGGGTAGTTCTGTGTGCCGCAGGATCACCTGGCCCCGCTCTTCTCTTGCGAGAAATGGTGAATGTGCAATGTTGAATGGTGTCGGCTCTTCTCATTCAAAATTTACCATTCATAACTCAACATTCGGAGCATAGCGATGTTGGACTACCAAGTCTCTGCCAGAAAATACCGGCCGGGTACGTTTGATGACGTGATCGGACAGCCACACGTTGTTCAGACGCTGGTCAATTCCATCACCACGAAGCGAATTGCCCAAGCCTATCTCTTTTCCGGGACCCGCGGCGTGGGGAAAACCACGGTGGCAAGAATTCTTGCCAAGGCGCTCAATTGCGAGCGCGGGCCGACCGGCACGCCCTGCGGCGTCTGTTCCAACTGCCTCGAAATTGCGCAGGGGACCTCCGTCGATGTCATGGAGATCGACGGGGCGTCCAATACGAGCGTGGACGATGTGCGCGAGATCCGCGAGAACGTCAAGTTCGCTGCCTTTCATGGGAAGTACCGGGTTTACATCATCGACGAAGTCCACATGTTGTCGAACTCGGCCTTCAACGCTCTGTTGAAGACGCTGGAGGAGCCGCCGCCGCATGTGGTGTTTATCTTCGCCACCACGGAGATTCACAAGATTCCGGCGACGATTCTCTCTCGCTGCCAGCATTACAACTTCCGCCGGATTGCGCGAACCGAGATCGTCGAGCGGCTGCGCCATGTGGTCGATCAGGACAAGATCGTAATCGAGGAACGGAGCCTGATGGCGCTCGCCAGGGCCAGCGAAGGCAGTATGCGCGATGGGCTGAGCCTGCTTGACCAGGCGGTGGCGTTCGGCGGCAAGACGATCGTGCATACGGATCTGGAGGCCCTGCTGGGAGCGGTTCCACAAGAACTCGTTCGTGCCATGATTCAGGCGATCACGGCTCAGGAGAGCGCCGCGGCGCTGCGCGTGCTGGCCCAACTGTTGGACCAAGGGCATGATCTGCGGGCCTATTGTGCGGAGGTTGTCGAGTATCTGCGCAACATGTTGGTGGTGTCGGTGGTGACTTCACCCCAAGAGTGGCAGGGGTTGATCGAGGCCTCAGCGGAAGACCTCGCACAGATGGCAGCTGATGCGCGCTCATTCTCGCCCGAGCTACTTCAGGAATTGTTTGCGATCTTCACACAAGCGGAGGACTCGCTCAGGCTCAGTGCCCACCCTCGGTTCGTACTCGAAACAGCGGCCGTGCGTGCGACACGGTTGCAGCGTCGAGCGGATGGGAAGGCACCCCAAGCGGTGCAGCCAACCCAGACGACACGCCCACCGCAGCCTGCTCCAGAGCGCACGGGCCAGCCGGTTTCCCAGGCGCGTTCTGCAGATCCAACGCCCTCCTTGCCACTGCGGCCTCCTCAATCGATGGCTCCTGCACCGACCGCTCCGATGCCGTCTAGGTCTTCTGTTGTCGGGAATACGGTGCCTTCGCAAGGCCTCTCGGCCAACTCTGCAACCGTCCGGCCTCCTGGCGCAGCCGGTGAGGTGAAGGTTGCGATGCCTGTGGCATCGCCCCCAACTGATGACGGCCGCCTTGTGGTGACGCTCAATTGGGAACAGGTCCAAGAGGAAGTGGCCAATGCCTCTTCCAGGATTGCCGCCTTCCTGGAAAGAGGGCGGTTTGTGGGCGTGGATGGCCATGTTGTGACAATTGGATTTGCTAAGCAGGAGACGGCGGCCCGAGGGATGATCGAGAACCCTGATAATATGGCGGTGCTCACATCGATATGTGCACGATTGAGCAGTCAGACGGTTCGGCTGCGGATTGTCGAATTGACAGAGTTGGATTCTCCGGGACCGACGATGGCGCAGCTCAAGGCGGCAAAGGAAAAAGAACAACGGCTGGTCCTCTTCGAGCAAGCGCGGGCACATCCGGTCGTCAAGCAGGCGCTGGAGATGTTCGGCACAGAGCTCGCAGAGGTCAGACCGGTGTCGAGACAGAAGGAGGTCGAGGAATGAAGAACCCGTTCGGCAATATGGGAAATATTCTGAAGCAAGCGCAGGCGATGCAGGCGCAAATGGCGAAGGTACAGGAACAGGCAGCGTCGAAGACCGTGACCGGGACGGCCGGCGGTGGCAGTGTGACGGTCACGGCCACCGGGGCTATGCAGCTTGTCGGCATCGCCATCGATCCCGAAGTGGTGAAAGGTGGCGACGTGGAGATGGTGCAAGATTTGGTCATGGCCGCGTCGAACGATGCCCTCAGGAAGGCTCGTGAGATGATGGCGGATGAGATGAAATCGGTCACCGGTGGGATGAACGTCCCCGGACTGCTCTAGCGGGTGCGAAGGAACTATGTTGGCACATGAGAACTTCGACGGCTTGCACGACTGGGACAAGAGAAGAACACTCCCGCAGGATGCTCAAAAAGGCTGTCCAGCAAGGCCGCAGCGAGTGAAGGGCCGAGGCGTACCCTCTGGGGTACGTGGAGGGTCTGAACGATGCGAGAACGCTGCTGGCGGACTTTTTCAGCATCCTGCTAGCGGGCTATCACGTCATGGCAGTTGATCAACAGGGATTACTCGCACGGTTGGTGCGCGAGTTAGTCCGTCTTCCAGGCATCGGCCAAAAAACGGCGCAGCGATTGGCGTTCCATGTCTTGAAAGCCGAGCGCGAAGATGCGCTTCGTCTGGCCGAGGCGATTCGTGCCGTCAAAGACGGGCTCTCATTTTGCCGACAATGCCGGAACATCGCCGAGGGAGAACTCTGCGAATATTGTCTCGATCCGAAACGGGACCAGACGAGAATCCTAGTGGTGGAAGAACCGAGTACGACCTATGCCATCGAGCGGGCGGGAGCCTACCGCGGCTTGTATCATGTGTTACTCGGTGCCTTGTCTCCGTTGGACGGCGTCGGACCGTCCGATATCAGGGCCGAGGAGTTGGTAGATCGGGTGAAGCTCGGGGGAATTGAGGAAGTGATCCTCGCGACGAGTCCGACGATCGAAGGCGAGGCAACCGCCATCTATTTAACGAACCAACTGAAACCTCTTGGGGCCCGGGTCTCTCGTATCGCCTACGGCATTCCGGTCGGGATGGATATCGAGTATGCCGACGAAGTGACGTTGCTGAAGTCGATCGAAGGCCGTCGGGATCTTTAGCACGATGCTGAAAAAACCCGCCAGCTTCGTTCTCATATTGCTCCCAGGAACCGTGAAACGTGAGGCGTGAAACGAGGGTTAGCCTCGGAGCTGCGGCCTTGCCTGGGACCAGGCGCGTCCCAGGGCGAAGAGTCTGTCTTGGCAGACTCAGGGCGGGAGGGTGAAATAACCGCCAGGGTTGGGCGGGTGAGAAGTCTGGACTTTTTGAGCATCCTGCGTGAGTTTTTCCGCAGACTGCTAGCGAAAGCCGGGTGGGTAAGAATAACGGGCCCACGCTGCCCATTGACCCCCCCTCCAGGCCCCTGTTATAGTCCCGCTCGTTTCGGACGGTTTTATTCCTCAGGTAGGTTGCAGTATGAAAGCAGACTCTTCCGCCAATCGCATTTCACCCACTCCATCAACGGCGCACTCTGTCCCTGCCAAGCGCAGAGTCAAAACATCGTCCCAGGGGAAAAAGTACGCGGCTATTCGTCGTGACCTTGAGCGGCAACGCAAGGCTATGTTGGACGAGGTGGTTGAGGGTCTCGCCAATCCAAATGGTCAGGAGGCGTTCCCGGATGTCAGCGATCAGGCGTCTGCGGAGGCCGAGCAGAATTTTTCGATGCGTATCCGTGAGCGCGAGCAACGGTTGATCAAGAAGATCGACGAGGCGCTTGAGCGAATGGACCAGAACACCTATGGCATCTGTGAGCGTTGCGAAGAAGAGATTCCCTATCCGCGACTGAAAGCCCGCCCAGTTACCACCCTCTGCATCAACTGCAAGACGCTTCAAGAACAGGAAGAGAAAGCCCGCCGGTAATATGCTCCGAAGGGCAAAGAGCTTTCGTGTAACTTCCTACTAGTGTTTCAACGCCTTAACGCGTTGTTGGGCGAGGCCGATGCGACTGGCTTCATCGGGGATACCTTCGACCAGAGCGAGATAGGTCTCGTACTCCGAGAGGGCCCGTTTAGGATTCGTGGGCTCGTAGGCCTCAGCCAAGTTGTAGCGGGCAATGGCATAGTTAGGGCGGAGGGTAACGGCTTTTTCGAATGAGGCGAGCGCATTCGCCTTGTCTCCCAGCTTGCGGTACACCGTGCCGAGGTTGTTAAGAATTTCCGGAGTGTTGGGCCTGATGGCCAACGACAGAAGCATCTCCGTCTTGGCCTGCTCGTGCTGTCCCTTCCCTTCCCATGCCAGTCCCAGTTTGTGGTGAGATTCTGCCAGCCACACTTTATTCGTAAAGCCACTTGCGATCGCTTTCTGGTAGGCAGTGGCTGCGGTATCGTAGTTCTGGGTCCCGCAGTAGGAGAGCTGCGCGGTTTGGCCGCGCGCGAATTGCTGGAGCGAGAGGAACGGCTCCTTGTCCTCTGCACCTTGACTGTCTAGCTGTTGCCCGGGCTTCTGGCCTCTTGGATTGCGCAACCGTTCCAAGAACTCGCGCCGATAGGGTGAGAACAGCCGTACATAGGGGTCGATCGTTACAGAAGTCTGGAGCAACACCGGCTGCTCGCGCGTGCCAAGGACCAAATACTGTGTCGTCGTTTTCTCGTCGCCGGTTTCATACAGGGCGCTGGAATCCATGCTCGTCTTTGAGGACAGATTTGCCACGTTGAGATAGAACTCCACTGTTGGCTTCAGCAGCGTTAAGGTGTGGCGGAGGACTGGGTAGGGCTTCAAGTCAAGCCCAGAGGGAAAGGTAAAAACGGTTCCGACCAGCATACCATCTTCATCGAAAAAGTAGGACTCGTCACCATGTGATGGGCTTCGGCCGACAGGGAGAACCAACTCTTGTCCGGTGCCCCAGTCTTGTGGTTTGAGGGTAGAGGCAGGATGTGTCTTGAGGAAGTCGGACTTCGAAGTGCAGAGGGTCGTGGACTTCAGGAGGACCAGATCGCTTTCAGACGGCGGGAGGA
>DASYVB010000171.1:0-11764 GCA_036000525.1 Nitrospiraceae bacterium
GTTGATCTCGGTAGCGCCATATGCCGCTGGCATTGATACCACAAGAGCCTGTTTAAGGCAACTAGTGGTTTGGAGCGATCCATTACTAGCTATAGCCAATCACTCACTGGTCAAACACGGCTGGTGCTGGTGGTATCGGAAATATGCGCCGGGGGATACGGTTCTTGAAGGGTTGGAGAAGGACGCACGCGAAGCAAAGAAAGGATTGTGGGCCGATCCTGCGCCCATTCCTACGTGGGCGTATAGGAAAGCACAGCGGGGACAGGCGCTTGATCCCTCAGACCTTGTACCGATGGACACGGAGACTGAAGATCCAATGTCCTCTCGTGGTCCACCGCTCCTGGGGGCGGTAGCACAGAATTCTCCTACCTCACCCTCTTCGCCCTATCCCATCATCGGTAACCGACGAAGACATATCTATCACCGACCTGATTGTCCAAACTACAGCCAGGTTATGCCTCATAACCGAGTAGAGTTTAATAGCGCGGCAGAGGCGGAAGCATCAGGGTATCGAGTGGCGGGAATTGTCCGTGAGGGTGAGCCAGTGCCGCCGTGAGAGTGGCGGAAGGGGTCAAAACAGGTCAAGGAATGAGAACTACAAATCCTATTAGCGCTTCCAAGGGAATCACGATCGTCGTTGTTGTTGGCTGAGGGATTGCAGTAGTGACCACTGCGTTACTTCTGTCAACAGAGTTGTCTCTTACCGATTCGTGTCAGATTGACGATCCCATACAATAGCTCAAGTCCGCCGTTCAGGGCCAACGTTACTGGGTTAAACAACTTCAGCTACTAGACGAAAAGGTGAGACATCTGGAGGCCCCGCCAGAGAGGATTATAGTTGAGGTCGGTCATCAGAAGTCCATCCCAATCATGAGTGACCACAAGTCGATGCCCGTTGCAGGACGCTGGTTCCCGGCACTCGGCATCCGCCACAAGTCGAGGGATAGCTCATACCTATCTTGCTTCACATAGGCCCGGGTGTCTTGTTCAAATGCACTACTGAGCGGACGGATAGGGGTTTCTGTGAACGCATACGGACGCTCCATGCCTGTGCTGACCGATGTCTCGCACGGTGTCAAGAGGCTCATGGCAAACATTAAAGACAGTAAACAGGTCATGATTATTTGACTGGATTATTGACCCAATCAATCTTCGGAAGGAGAGGACCACGCACCACTTCATCCAACGTCTGAATACTTGCGTTCTTCTTTCCCATTTCATTCAAGAGTACCACTGCGGTACGGATCTGTCATTGAGGGACCGATTGAGGGATTCCGAGAGCTCCTCTCAATCACCTGTGTAGAATCAGTAAGCGTTTTAAGAAGGTTTGGTGCCGTTGGCGCACTACTCCAGCCCAAGACCGGCCTTCAGTAAGGAAGTCACCGTCCAGACCTGCGGACTTGACAAGTATGGGCGCACCCTTGCTGATGTGCTGCAACCGGATGGGACCAATGTCAATCACACCCTGGTCAGAGACGGCTGGTGCTGGTGGTATCGGAAGTATGCGCCGGGGCATACGGTGCTGGAATAGTTAGAGAGGGATGCGCGAGAGGGCCGGAAGGGGTTGTGGGCTGATCCGCAACCCGTGGCCGCCGTGGGAGTGGTTAGACGGCAGGCTCCCTAAACGGCCCCCGTCTGCCGAAACAAGGCCGAGGGTCGTTCTCCTGGGGAAACGGAGGGAAAATCTTCATCCGTGGTGTCCGGCGTCGCCTCGTCCACTGTCAAGTAACTGTCAAGTGGCTGCGCTGTACCATTGTTTCCTACTGTATCGTGCTGTATCGTGAGGCGAGCAAACACAAGGAGTTATGCAACGGCGCGACACAGGGAGACACGGCAGGCCATGCCTTGCGCTCCCTTCAGGGTGGGGAAGACGGAGCGCATGGTACAATTTCTGAAATAGAGAGGTGTCTCATGCACAGGATGATCATCATCATCGCAGCCCTATTGGTCGTAGGGCTTACACAGGCAGCAGCAGCCGACGCATCGACCTCTGCCGACAATCGTAATACAGAGAAGCGCAAAGGCATCACTGTAGACGAACTCGGACGAGGGCTGAAGAGCGCGGCCCAGAATATCGAGAAAGAGATTCCCAAGATGGGGTCTGCGATCGGAAGCGCAGTCAAAAAGATCACAGAGAAGGGACCTGAAAGGCCGTCATCCCAAGGGCCGGCGAAGCAGAAGAAGCGTGTGGATTCAGTAAGGGTAGATGTGAGTTCAGCGCCATAATACCATCATTTCTCAACGCCCCGCCTTGCGGTTTCCTCAGTTCCCTCCTAGAATACGCCTCCCCGCGAGGCCCCTATGCCCTTCTCAATTCGCCCATCCCGTCGCTTTCTGCCGCTGGTCTCCATTTCGGGTTTCTGGTTACCGATCACGCTCCTGGTGCTGAGTAGTGCTCCCGCGTATGCCGAGTGGGTGGAGATTGAGAAAAAATATCAATCACCAGGACTACAGACGGTGTACTTCGATCCAGACACCATCCGCATAGAAGGGCATCTGGTGACAATATGGCAATTGACTGACTATAAGTCGGTGCAAGGGAATGTGGGGTTGGGGCGCTTCGCATTGGACCCCAGCCGATTTTTGTCGACGAAGACCCACAAGCAATTCGATTGTGTAGCAAAGCGCCTTCGATTGCTGGCGTACATGGAGTTCTTAAGACATATGGGTACCGGCAGACGGAATGATGGATACGTAGACAAAGACAACTGGCTACCAATTGAACCAGAGAGCATCAACCAAGCTCTATGGAACGTGGCCTGCGGGAAGTCGTAACGCCGCTGCCCATGAGCGAGCAGTGCCCCAAACGCAACAGCATGTCCCTCGAAGCGGCAATGCTCTCAACATGTGGGAGATTGCCGCACATTCTGTCACAGGGTGACAGGAGCCAAACAAAGGTGCTTTACAAGATCACTGATCTTGAGTTCCTTAGGAAGTATGGGTGGTCGCTTCCTGACATCAAAAATTACCATTGCACCGAAGACGGTTGTCAGGAACAAGCCACACACTATCTTGATGATCCAGCAGATGGCCTTCCAGGCTTTTACTGTAAACACTCCACGCCAAGTCAAGAAACTCCAGGCAACTACCCTCGCAGTTCAACCAGCGCAAACTTTCTTCGGCCAATCTTCAGGCGATAGGCTCTTCCGGTCACAATCGGTAACAGGGCATTCGCGTCGCTCTGCTTCTGTTCATCGACCTCTAAGCCACCCTGAATGATCAGCCGCCGGGCTTCACTCTTACTTGGCACAAGCCCCGTCTTGGTCACCAGATCGACAAGACCGATCGTCTGCCCTTCGCGCAGATCGGCCTGGGTCAAGATCAATCGCACATCCGGCTCGCTCGGAAATTCCCGCTCCTGAAATTTCTGCTGAAAGGCCGCCCTCGCCTGTTGACCTGCTTCCGCCCCGTGATACCGAGCAACGATCAGGGCCGCGAGCGCTTGCTTCGCCTCCATCGGATGAGCGGCCTTGACTCCAGCCAAATCCTCCATCGTGAGCAGCTCGTAATACCGAAGCATCAACGTGTCACTGATCGACATGAGCTTGCCGTACATATCGTTCGGTGTGTCTTCCAGCGCGATGTAGTTGCCGAAGCTCTTGCTCATCTTGCGTACGCCATCGGTCCCTTCCAACAGCGGCATCGTGATGACCACCTGCGCCTCTTGACCGTAACCCCGCTGCAAGTCGCGCCCGACCAAGAGGTTGAACTTCTGATCTGTGCCGCCCAGTTCGATATCGGACTTGAGGGCTACGGAATCGTAGCCCTGCACGAGGGGATACATGAACTCATGGATGCTGATCGGTTTCTGCTCGTGGTATCGCTTATGGAAATCGTCCCGCTCGAGCATCCGCGCGAGACTGTAATGCGCGCTCAGATGGATCAACGCTTCCGCGGTCATCGTACTCATCCACCGGCTGTTGAACTCCACCAGGGTCTTCGCAGGATCGAGAATTTTGAAGATCTGCCGCTCGTAAGTCTTGGCATTCTCTAATACTTTTTGTTTCGAGAGCGCGACGCGCGTTTCCGATTGGCCGGTCGGATCACCGATCATGCCGGTGAAATCGCCAATCAAGAAAATCACGTGATGTCCGAGTTCCTGAAAGTGTTTAAGTTTGTGGATCAAGACCGTATGGCCTAGATGCAGATCCGGCGCGGTCGGATCGAAGCCTGCTTTAACACGTAGAGGCCGATTCTCTTTCAAGGAACGTGTCAACTTCGATTCGAGTTCGGCCCGTTGGATGACCTCCAGGGCTCCGCGGAGAATCAACTCGAGTTGACGGGAGAGTTCGCTCATGTCGTCTTCTTCCGTCTGTCAATAGATATGGCATCCGGCGTCACCGTGACCAATGGACGAATCCGCTCAAACTTCTTTTTCCCAATCCCTTTGACGGCTCGCAATCCATCAAGAGAGTGAAAGGCTCCCACCGATTGCCGATACGCCATGATACGTTCGGCCAATCTGGGACCGATCCCCGGCAGAGCGTCAAAATCCTGTTCCGTCGCCCGATTCAGATCGAGTGGGCCCTTGTGAGATCGTTTCGGAACAGCAGTGTACCGCTGATCTGATAACGAGACGACAGGGGATGGACTCACCGTGGTTACGCGTCCACTATCGGAAACAATTTCAGACTTCGGCCCCTCAAGCGATTCAGCTGCAAGATCGCGCGCTCGATCGAATGAGGTCGGCAGAGTCCACCCGATCCAGAAGACGACTCCCATGGTCGCCGCGAACATCCCGAGCTTGAGGAGGAGCGAGTGCCACATTATTGCGTCCGCTTTCGCGCCTGGTGAATGGCCTTCCCTTCGACATCTTCAGCTGCTTCCATCAGGCCTTCGGTCAGGGTTGGATGGGCATGGATCATCTCCGCCATTTGCGTCACCGTCGCGCCGACTTGCATCGCCAATGCCGCTTCATGCACCAGATCGGCTGCGTGGGCTCCAACGATATGCACACCCAGAATCCTGCCGCTCGCTGACTCGGCTATGACCTTGAACAACCCCGTCGTATCCCCTGTCGCTTGCGCTTTCCCCAACCCGGCATATCGAAAACGTCCCACCTTGAGTGCCCTATCGGGATTTTGCCCGGCAGCCTGAACTCGTTCGCGGGCTTGCTGTTCCGTCACACCCACGCGACCGATCTCCGGCAGGGTAAAAATTCCGGCAGGGACGACGTCATAGCGGACGGTCGCCTGATGCCCCATGATATTCTCGACCGCGACTTTGCCTTGCGCCGAAGCCACGTGCGCCAACATGTCCTTCCCGACCACGTCGCCGATCGCATAGATCCCAGGCACAGTGGTTTCCATCCGCTCGTTGACGAGAATCTCCCCTCGCTGGCCCGTCTGCACCCCCACATGCTCCAGTCCAATGCCACTGCTATTCAATCCTCGCCCCACCGACACGAGTAGCTTCTCAGCCACGACCTGCGTGCCATCCTTGAGATGCGCCGTGATGGTCGTCGGTAATCGCTCCAGTCTCTCGACAGTGGTCCCGGTCACGACAGTCACGCCGCGTTTCTTCAGCTCCCGCTCCATCGTCGAAGAGATGTCGTTATCCTCCAGAGGAAGCACGCGCGTCATCAATTCAACAATCGTGACCTCCGTCCCCAGTCCGCTATAGAGCGCCGCAAACTCGCATCCTTCGACTCCCGCGCCGATGATCAGCAGACTGGCAGGAATATGATCGAGGTCCAGAAGGTGCTGGCTGGTGAGTACCTGCTGCCCGTCGATCGGAAACTGCGGCAGGTTCGGCCAGGACGACCCAGTGGCAATCACGATTGCGTCAGCCTGAACGTCCCGCGGCGCGCCATCGGCTCTGGTCACCGTGAGCGTCTGCCGATCCTGCAGTGATCCGGTTCCCTGCACATGCTCGATATTCCACGCCTTGAAGAGTGTAGCAATGCCATTCACGAGAGTCGCCACCACTTTATTTTTCCGTGCGACCATCCGAGCGAGGTCGTACGTGACCGGTGCTTGGACGAGCAGCCCCAGGTCCTCGGCTTTTTTGACCTTGTCGCCGAGTTCGACAACCGACAGGAGGGCTTTACTGGGAATGCAGCCCCAATTCAAGCAGACGCCGCCGAGCGCGTGGGACTCAATGACGGTGACGCGGGCGCCAAGCTGGGCCGCCCGGATCGCGGCGACATAACCACCAGGTCCTGCGCCAAGAATGGCGATGTGCTTCTGGGAAGTCATTGAGTCATCGGCTCATTGCCGATTGATTCATTGCGAGAACTTACCAATGATCCAATCACACAATGGTTCAATGATTCAATGCACAAATGATTCAATGTTTCTGGCCGGCAAGAAAGGCTTCATACTGTGCGGCGGTCATTAGCTTGTCCACGTCGCTCGCGCTCGATAGATCAATCACCACCATCCAGCCTTTGCCATAGGGATCGGAGTTCACCACTTCTGGGTGATCTTTCAAGTCGGCATTGACCTTGGCAATAGTGCCGCTCACGGGTGTGTAGATCGTGGAGGTCGTCTTGGTCGACTCGACCTCACCGATCTGCTGCCCGGCCTTGACAAGGGCACCAGGCTTCGGCATATCGATAAAAACGATATCACCCAACGCATCTTGGGCGAAATGACTGATGCCGACGGTAGCCTGCGTGCCGCTCACGCGGACCCATTCATGCTCTTGGTGGTAACGGAGGTCTTTCGGAATCATGCGCGCTCCTTGTGAAGCAGGCCAAGGTTCAGGGTACGCGGAAACCAAGCATTTTCTCGTAGCGCCTCAACCTCTGCCTTGATCTCGACCTGCAAAATTTTATCGCGGGATCGTAGTGGTCCGGCGCCTCTTTTGTCAAGGAATTGCTGGCCCGTTCATCAGCAGCAGATGTGGCCCGACTTGCCCAGCTTTCGTCGCGAGTATGGCTCTCACAGCCGTCACTAGAGATGATGGATCCGAGGCGCCCAGGGTCATGCCCAGCCAGAGCTGCCGCTCATCCCCAGCCGTCGGCGCTAATCGTTGTTGCACCGATTCCGTACCCGCCCCTTGCGCATCAGATCGTTCGGACATGCCCGGCGCTGGCTGGACGACCAGGTGGAGCCCACGTTGCTTGGTCTCGAGCACGTCCTCTCCATACTCCATCAAGGCATCCGCAGGCGAAAAGATCGCGCGCTCGTGCACGACTACAGCGACCATCAGTCCCTGTTTCGTCTGTCGCAACTGCTGGGTTAATCGTGCCACAAACCCAAGATAGGTCCTCGTCTTCCACCCGGCCCAGCGCCATGCGTCTGGTGAGATAGACTGATCGTGACTATCGAGTGAAGGCCCAAAGACCCCTTCGAACATGCGTCGCGACGTCGGGCTCCATTCCTCGGCAAATCCCTTGGCCCTCCTTGCCCCAACCACCAGCCCATCGATGTCTGTCCGCAACAAATCCTGTGCAACTTCACTGACGAGACGCTGATAATCAGGATGGAGCACATCAACATGACCGACCGGAAGGAACACCTGGTCTGTCCCGTTGGCCATGGCGATACCCCACTCAGGATTCACCGTCGTCCATCCAGGCTCATGCAGATTGAGCGACGCCAATACCGCCATCCCTTTGGCATGGGCTGCCGGCACGATCACCGTAAAAAGATCCTCGACGACTGGGACCTTTGACGACTGAAAGTATACCCCTATAGGGCCTGACTGCATCGTCTCACGAGAAGGAGATCCCGCTTCGATAATCAACGATGTCACTCCTGCGTCAGCGAGTTGCGTAATCCATAGTCCGACATCAGGAATCGTGAGCCAGTCCTCGCTCGTCAGCCAAAGTGCAATCTGCCTGCGTTCCAGCAAGGACGATGGGCCAAGACTCCGGCGAAATGCGTCTAGCCGACTGAGGGCGTGAAACTCATAACTGCCGGCAAGCAGGGTGGATCGCGGAGTCTCCCCGACCACGGCGCGATAGACCGACAGCGCGGCCGGGAGGTCCCCGCGTTCCTCATACGAACGCGCGAGCCACCAACGAGCTTCACTCAGCCTGGGATAATCTGGATTGGAATCAACAAATCGTTGGAGGAGTGCACTCGCGAGTGGATAGCGCTCTTGCACAAAGGCACGATAGGCGGACTCAAGGAGCCGCATCTGAGCATCCAGTGCCGGATCGACACCCAGCGTGGCAGGCGGCACCGAAGGAGGAAACCGTGGCGTCAGATCGGCGCACCCCTGAAGAACCAAGAGCAGAACACAGGAAATCCATCTCAAGGTAACCGGCCAACGATGAACGGGAACAAGCACAGCCGTTCACGCCTGCCGACAGGCGTCCTTATCCAACGAGATCCATTTCGGGGAAGAAGTATCCAATCTCGAATATGGCGGTCTCCGGCGAATCGGATCCGTGCACGGCGTTAAATTCGATGTTCGCCCCGTGGGCCTTACGAATTGTGCCCGCCTCCGCCTTGGCCGGATCCGTCGCACCCATCAGCTCCCGATTCTTCTTGATCGCGTTGTCACCCTGCAGGACCAGCACCACGACCGGACCGGACGACATAAATCTACAGAGGCTATCGAAAAACGGACGGGCCTTATGCACGGCATAAAATCCCTCCGCTGTCGCTTTGGAGAACCGCATCATGCGTATGGCCACTGGCTTCAGGCCGGCTTTGTCATAGCGGGTAATAATGTCGCCAATCGCGTTCTTCTTCACCGCATCAGGCTTGATGATGGCTAATGTTCGTTCACTCATGGGCTATGAGACTCCTCCGGACAGTTAAAGAATAGATTGAACAAAGCTCGCGCATTATATTATAAGTGGCTGATAATAGGCTTGCAAGGGACCACTCCTAATTATTGTTACCGACCACATTTTTGGCACTTCAAACCCGACAAAATTTGAAATGGAATTTTTAGCGCATTTGCAAGCTCCAAAACGCTCTCAACAGTGGACCGGTCCAAATAACCCGGATCACGTTCCATTCCCTCAATGGCATAGTCATGGAAATCAGAGCGATCACCCAATTGTTGCTGGCTCAATCCGGCCTTCTGTCGAGTTACTTTTATCAATTCATTGCGAGGCAGATGATACTCCTCCAAATATCCTACATCAGCATTGCAAAATGAACAGTGTATGGACAACAACTCAAACGTCTCTATCCCAAGAATTTGTGATAGTTGTTTGATCCGACGTAGCTCAACAACCGTGCATAGTTCGTCCACATGCGATTCAATATCACAGTATGAATCAAGACTTATTCCGATAGTCTTGGCAATCTGACTTTCAGACAAGCCTAACTTCAACCGTCGAGACTCAATCATTTTGTTCGTGTCCATATGCTCTATCAAGGCACAAGTATAGGGTGGTGCAGCCGGTTTGGGAAAAGACTATGACTGGAACTGGGCAGCGAGCTCACCAGGCTTAAAGACGCCTCGTTCGGTGATGATGCCCGTAATTAATTCGGCCGGCGTCACGTCGAACGCGGGATTGTAGACCGTAACTCCGGCTGGTGCCACGGGATGGCTGCCGTGAATGGTAGTGACTTCTATTGGATTCCGTTGCTCGATCGGAATGTCCGCTCCTGTTTGTGTCTTCAAATCAATCGTGGAATAGGGCGCGGCTACGTAGAAGGGAATCCCATGGGCTTTCGCCAAGACTGCGACTGAGTAGGTACCGATCTTGTTTGCCACGTCCCCGTTTGCTGCGATCCGATCGGCCCCCACGATACAGAGGTGGATTTTCCCCTGCCGCATGAGTGCGCCGGCCATATTGTCCGTGATGAGCGTTACAGGAATATTGTCCTGCATCAACTCCCAGACCGTGAGCCGTGCGCCTTGCAAGACCGGCCTGGTTTCATCTGCGATGACCTGAACCTTCTTCCCCTGCCCCCAGGCTGCGCGAATGACGCCCAATGCCGTGCCATAGCCAGCTGTCGCCAGCGCACCGGCATTACAATGGGTCAGGACCGTTTGACCGCTCGCAATGAGTCCTGCTCCGTGCTGTCCCATCGCCTTACAGAGGGCGATATCTTCATCGAGAACAGCTTGTGACTCCTTAATTAACGCGGCTTTGATGGACACAATTGGCTGCGTGCGTAACGAGGTGACTACGCGTTTCATCCGTTCGATGGCCCAAGACAGGTTGACCGCCGTCGGCCTGGTCGCCGCGAGTTGATCACAGATTATGAGCACCGATTTAGCGAAGGCTCCGTAGTCGGATGCTACGACGGCCTGGGCACCAAGTGCGACCCCCATCGCCGCAGTCACGCCGATCGCCGGAGCTCCTCTGACTTTAAGGCTGCGAATGGCGTCAGCGACGGTTTGATAGTCCCGGCAGTCCAGAAATTCGACGGACTCAGGCAACCGGCTCTGGTCGAGCAGCCGTACTGCGCCGTCTTTCCATTCAACGGTGGGAACCATTGAGGAATCTTGTAGCGGGAACTGCGGCACAGTGCAAGCCCTTAGCCCGCTTTATTCATGAACGTTTCTGCCGCGATGGCCACTGTTCGAGCGAAAGGCCCGGGACGAGAGGCTAGGGGTGACCAGAAGGAAACTCCTTCCCCTCGTCTGACTTCTTGTGTAATTTCCGGACGAACCGTCACGAATAAAGATCCACACAGCACGCTTCGTGGTATTCGGCGGACGAGAATAATGTGGGCTCCGATGCCGTGCAAGGGGTGTGGTCACGCGGTTCTCAGCGGGCTTGCATATCAGGCCAGCCGGAGCAACGATGGATGGGTGATGGGGGTAACCTCTTCTTGAAATAGTAGCGCCTCCAAAACTGGACAACGGGGCTACTTTTCGACTGCTCGCATTAGCGAATTTGCCAAGTCGTGTTTCGAGCCATTATACCCCATTTTGATGGACGCCCTATTGCCCACTGAAAGAATGCCATAACCCGCCACACCGAATTGAGCTGACGATAGCCAAAGTTTTCCAACACTGCAACTAAGAAAAGCACCAGTAGATCGCGTAACTTGGGGAATCTGTGAAAGGTCAGTTCGTCTAATAGTAGTGCATTTGCAGAGTTTATAGCACCTAACCCGATGGCCAGTGCAAAAAAGATTGCGGCGATGTGAAGCTGGACAAACCCAAGAGCGAACCCAACAACCATAAAAATACAACCGCCTGTTTCAAGTAACGGACTCAACCATTCAAACAGCACAGCACATGGGAAGGCGAGCCAGCCGACGCTTCCCCCCTTGGGGTGGAACAATAATTCCCAATTGTTTGATAAACATTCGGAAAGGCCGCGTTGCCATCGAATCCGTTGTGCTTTCAAAGTTTTCACTTGTTCTGGTGCCTCAGTCCAGCAAATGGCATCCGGCACATAGCTGATGCTATATGGTTTGTCCTGAAGTCTCAGATCCCGGTGTAGGCGGAGAACCAGATCCATATCCTCGCCGATTGTATCCGTCCGGTATCCTCCAACCGCTACAACACTGTGCGTTCGAAATACCCCGAACGCCCCCGGAATGATCAGAATCGAATTGAGCGGCAACCAGCCCAACCGACCGAATAAGAAAGCCCGTATATATTCGCCAACCTGAAACAACGCCAAGAGATTGCGAGGCAACCCTATCTCAACGAGATAGCCTCTACGAACCTTGCACCCGTTCGCTACTCGAATAGTTCCAGCGCACGCTACGGTATTCGGATTATCAAGAAATGGCCGTACGGCGCGGTATAGACTTTCTCTTTTAAGGATGGAATCTGCGTCAATAGAACAGAAAAGTGGATTTCTCGAAACATTGATCCCCGCATTCAACGCGTCCGCTTTGCCGCCGTTTTCTTTATCGATCACTCTGAGTGTGGAGTAGAGGGGCGA
>DASYVB010000172.1:0-5515 GCA_036000525.1 Nitrospiraceae bacterium
CTCATAGGCGTCTTTGCAGGGGACGAGGCCCGAAACTATCTGACAGGCTTCCTCAACCGCTGCGGGATCGTAGGCGCGAACCGTGGCACCCTGTTTCACGAGTTCCTGCGCGATGGCCAGGGCCGGCGCATCCCGTAGGTCGTTTGTATTGGGCTTGAAGGACAACCCCAACATCGCGAACGTCTTTCCTTTGAGTCCCCCAACCGCACTCGTGATCTTTTCAACCATCCGGCCCCGTTGCTGTAGGTTGACGAGGGCGGCGGCGCTTGCGATCTGCATTGGATAGCCGACTCGTTCACCCGTCTGTACGAGAGCAGCCAGATCTTTCGGGAAGCATGATCCACCGAACCC
The DNA here is from genome assembly GCA_036000525.1 of Nitrospiraceae bacterium. Classification (GTDB taxonomy): domain Bacteria; phylum Nitrospirota; class Nitrospiria; order Nitrospirales; family Nitrospiraceae; genus Palsa-1315. The sequence goes on from DASYVB010000172.1 coordinate 352, forward strand.
CGGTCCTGCGTGGAGAAACTTCGATCCAATCCGGTTGTCAAGCCCCATCCCTTTCGCAACCATCTGCACGTCGGCACCCACCCGCTCGCAGACTGTCGCGATCTCGTTGATAAACGAAATTTTGGTGGCGAGGAAGGCGTTGGAGGCGTATTTAATCATCTCGGCAGTCGGGATGTCGGTCACGACGAACGGAGTTTCGATGAGGTACAGCGGACGATAGAGATCTTTCAGGATCGCAATTGCCTGCTCGCTGTCTGCGCCGATGACGATCCGGTTCGGTCGCATGAAGTCTTCGATGGCAGACCCTTCACGAAGAAACTCCGGGTTGGAGACAATGTCGAACTGGAACTTGCCTGTTTGATTGGTGGTGATTACTTCACGCAGCTTTTCCCCGGTTCCCACCGGGACGGTCGACTTGGTGACGATGACCTTGTACCCCGTCATGGCTCTGGCGATGCCGCGGCCGACTTCTTCTACGTACGAGAGATCGGCTGAACCGTCCGGTCGCGGTGGGGTTCCAACCGCAATGAAGATGACGAGGGCCTTGTCGACGGCTTTGGCGACGTCGGTGGTAAAGCTGATCCGGTTCTCTCGAATTCCCTTGGCGACGAGCTCCGTGATCCCCGGCTCATAGAAGGGCACATCGCCCTTCTCAAGTCTGGCGATCCGTTTGGTGTCGGCATCCATGCAGGTCACGTTGACGCCGAACTCCGAAAAACAAGCTCCTGTTACCAGCCCGACATAGCCGGTCCCAATCACACTGATATGCATGGGTTGCTGTCCTCCTATTACCAAGAACGATCCGGGCCGAGTATAGCAACGGTACCGGGGGTCAGCAACAATGTTATGAAAGTCGATTTCACCGGGAGGATCCGCTCGTTGACAGGTGCATGAGGGCTGAGTACTATTTGCTCCCTCCATCGGATGGAGCCTGTCGTATGGCGATTCAGAGCGGACCTCTTCAGCGACCTCTCGCCGTGATGATGCGCCGGACCTTGCGCACGATCAGTCCAGACACAACGCTGTTGGAGGCAGCCAAGCTGATGCGCGACGCGAGGGTTGGCGCAGTGCTGGTCCACGAGGCCGGTCGCTACACCGGTATAGTCAGCGAATCGGACTTGGTTCGCAAGGGGATGGCCGAATCGTGCCCGGCACAAGAGACGTCGGTCCGTGCCGTCATGAGCAGCCCGCTGCTGTCGATTGAGATTACGAGTTCGGCCCACGAGGCGAGTGAGAAGATGGCGGAACATGGGATTCGGCATCTCGCGATCTCCGAGGAGGGGCAGATTGTCGGGATCATCTCCGTCCGCGATCTCTTACGTTATTTCAAAAACTGGGGCGGTCTGTGATCGTCCGGGCTCGCGGGGCAGCACCGGATCGTCTCCCTACCCTGTGCCCTGTTTCTGCACGAGTGTTGTGAACCGGCCGACTCATACCCCTCGATGGTTTCTTCTGATAACGGCGCTGGCGACCGGTGCGGTGGTCATGGCGCTCGAAATTTTGGGAAGCCGGCTTTTGGCTCCCGTCTTCGGAAACTCCCTGTTTGTCTGGGGCGCATTGATCGGAGTGATTCTTGCCGCCATGAGTAGCGGGTATGCCTTTGGCGGCTGGGTCTCCGACCGATACCCCGGCGCGCAGGTGCTGTCCGGTCTGCTGTTGTTCTCTGGAGCTTGGACGTTTCTGATCGCGTGGGTTGGTCAGCTGGTCCTCTTTAAGGTGGCGGGATTAATCGAGGACCCCCGGTGGGGGCCCTGTGTCGCCGCGGCGCTGCTCTTGGGCCCGCCGGCCTGTGGTCTGAGCGGCGTGCTGCCGGCCATGTTGCGATTGGCCGTGCTAGACCTTGAATATCTCGGCCGGCATACCGGTCGGATGATCGCGCTCTCGACCGTGGGGAGCTTGGCGGGAACCTGGGGGACGGCATTTTTCTTTCTGTCCTGGATCGGCAGCCAGGCGCTTGTCGCGTGGCTCGGCGTCATTCAAGTGGGGCTTGGTCTCTGGTGGTTGATCAGGTGGACGACCGCACGGCCGCTGATGATCGGAATGCTCTTCTTATGCATTGGAGGGTTGGGGGCCGGTGCCTGGTCTCCGATCCAGATGTTGAAAGTGCCGGTCTATCAGGAAGACAGCCCCTACCAACAAGTACGAATCCGCGAGGATGATCTTTTTCGCTATCTTGTCTTGGACCGGACTTTCCACGCTGTCATGTGGAAGGCGGATCCTGTCACCCTGTTTCTCCCCTATAGTCAACTGATGGTTGCGTCGCTGGCTTTGGTGCCCGAACCGAAACGAGGTCTGATCCTAGGTCACGGAGGCGGATCGCTGGCGAAGTGGCTCGCCCATCGATGGCCTGAACTCGAGCTGGACGTGGTTGAGCTCGATCCCGTGGTCGTCCGCATGGCCGCAGTGTATTTCTCCTATCAGCCGCCTCCCCAGCATCATGTGCACGTTCGGGATGCCCGGGTCTTTCTGAATTCCACGGAACGGACGTACGACCTCATTTGGGTCGATGCGTTTGCCCGACACATGATTCCGTTTCACCTAACCACGGTGGAGTTCTTCGCAGAGTTGCGCGCCCATCTTGCACCGAATGGTATCCTGGCAGTGAATTTGGCCTCGTCGGGCGCGGGTGGAGATCTGTTGCGGGCCAATGCGGTCGTGCAGACGATGAGACAGTCCTTTCCCAACGTCGAGTCCTTTGCGGTCAAGGGGCCCTGGAATTCTCCTCAGACGCGAGCAGAGAATCTGATTTTTTTTGCCGGCGCGCCGCTCGAACGGCACACAGTCTCTACCATTGCGGCCAATGTGAACAGATTGGTCGAGCAACAGCGTCTTCCATTCGAGGCCATTGCCTTGCTGGGTGCCCATCGCACGCAACCCTGGGAGGCGGGTGTCCTGTTAACCGACAACTATGCGCCGTATGATCTCTTGATCGGGTCCACGGTTCAAGAGGTGCAGCCAGAGACGGAGACTGTGCACTAAGTTATTGAAATAATTGTAACTTACTTGTTGACGCTAGCATCTGCGTTGAGGGGGACCCAGAAAAGAGTTAGATTAACGTTCTTGCTTCCGTTTTCGTCGCGGTGCTATCAATGAGGGTGCTCCGAAGAGCACACGTGCAGTTGCGACATCATAATGGGCAGACGCAGGGAAGTAGTGGTCAGCAAGGGCACGGCTACGTGGCTTGGCGGTAGGTATTCACCAATCTAATCACATCTCTTCTTCTTTCTTTAAGGAGGTAGGTCATGGGCAAGACGATGTTGGGGGCCTTCTTCGGTCTCGCGATGGTCGTGGCTGGGGCATCTGCAGCGTTTGCGCTCCAGGCAGGCGGAGTCGAAATCGGGGATTTGGAGACTGGCTCCGTTGTGGGTCAGTCGTTCAAAGAGCTGGACGTCGATGCCCAGCTCTTCGCGATCGAGATTGGTACCTTAAAGACGTGGTATCCACCCATCACGATCATCGATTTCAAAGTTCGGCCCGGTCGTCCTGTTCTACTCAAGGTGACGAACAATGCAACTGCTGAGCATGGATTTCAGATGACCGATGCCCCGAACGCTGGTTCACCGTTTGTGATGAAAGCCGAAGTGGTGTTGAAGCCGGGCGAAACCAAGTATATCGGTATTCCGACCAGTGACATGTTCTATGCCACGCAAGGGAATACGCTGATCTATCGCTGTCACCTGCATCCGGGGCATATCGGTGGCAAGATTCTTATGCTCAAGTAATTGTTCTTTGCAGATGTGATTGACCATCGTCCTCTTTGCGACACCGTGGAGAGGGCGGTGGTTTTTAGCAGGATGCTGAAAAAGTCGCTCTTCTCACCCGCCCGGTCCCGGCGGCTACTTCACCCACCCGCCCGGAGTCTGCCAAGACAGCCTCTTTACCCAGGGACGCGCCTTTTCCCAGGCGGTGTCTTCACTTCACTCTCAAGAACCTTGAAAGGTGAAACGTAGGACTGCTGAATGCCCTTGCTCCGAACTCTTTTACTTTTTACGTTTCACGTCTCACGGATCGCTGAACGGCCTGTTTGAGCATCCTGCTAGAGACAGGAAGGCCCTGCTTCTCTCGTGAGCCGCAGGGCCTTCATTGTTGAACAATGAGCGATGATTAATTGCGCACGCCGCTCCAGACTTTCGCTGGATCGATCGCCTTATCCGGATTAAGCGTCTTCGCCCTCTCAAGCAGGACTTCCGTCGTTTCCGGATACGCCGGGTCAGAAATGCAGCAATTATCAACCGGGCAGACGGCGGCGCACTGCGGTTCGTCGAAGTGTCCGACGCACTCGGTGCAGCGGTCGTGCGTAATCACATAAATACTATCGCCGACTCCCTGGCCATCGCCCACATGATTCCCCTTCGTTTCCGCGTCGCTGCGAGTTTCAAAAATCGCCTCGTTCGGACATTCGGGCAGGCAGGCTCCACAGGAGATACATTCATCGGTAATCAGCAGCGCCATGACCCTCGCCTCCTTCTTACTACAGAGACACACACGGTTGACAAATCCGCCCCGTCACGACCATGATGCGTGCCGCGACGCGAACGCCATTCTAGTCTGCCGCTCTTTTCCAAGTCAACAGAACGGCACTTGCTCAGAAGGCCTAGATTCCCTGCATTAATGGGCCTTTGGGCCCAGGGAGTCGTGATGAGTCGTGACAGATAAAGTCCATGACCACCTTACCGGTGAGCGATCGCGGGCAGAAAAAGAAGCGCATCATCACGCTCGTCCTCATGGCGATTTTCTTGATGAGCGCTTCGTTCTTTCTCATCGATCGAAAAGAGGAGACCATGATTATCGTCTCCTTTCCAAATGGCCGTGAGCTCGAGACGGAAGTGGCGGATACACCGGAGAAACTGCTCGTCGGTCTTGCCTTTCGAGAGACGTTGCCACCGAATAGTGGATTGCTTTATATCTTCGAGTCGACCGGCCAGAACCACATCTGGACGAAGGAGTATCGGTTTCCGGTGGACATAATATGGATTGATGAAAGCCATCATATCGTGGGGCTCAAGGAAAATGTCGCTCCCTGCCGGGTAGATGACTGCCCCAAGTATAGTTCCTCTCCCGAAGCGGTCCGCTACGCGATTCAAACAGGAGCGGGTTTCATCAAGCAGGAAGGGGTCACCATAGGGCTGGAGTTGAAATATACGCTTCGGATGTAACGCGCGTG
>DASYVB010000173.1:0-7846 GCA_036000525.1 Nitrospiraceae bacterium
AAAAAAAAGAACTTGGCCGCATCGGCCCCGACTTCATCGATGACTTCCCGCATCGTGATGAACTCGCCGGCCCGCTTCGACATCTCCACTTTTTTCCCGCCGCGCAACAAATTCACCATCTGGACCAGCACGACCTGGAGGCGATCTTTCGGATACCCATAGGCCTGCACCACCGCTTGCATGCGAGGAATGTAGCCATGGTGATCCGCGCCCCAGACGTCGATGAGGAGATCATATCCGCGACGCAGCTTATTTTGGTGGTAGGCGATGTCGGAAGCCAGGTAGGTGTACTCGCCATCCTGTTTCCGCACGACGCGATCCTTCTCGTCACCGAATGCCGAGGATCGGAACCACCAGGCGCCGTCCTGCTCAAACAGGAAATGTTGCGATTTCAATTCATCCAAAACCCGTTGGATGGCCCCTGAGTTCACAAGAGAGGTTTCCCTGAACCATTCGTCGAATTCGATTCCAAACGCCGCAAGATCCTTTTGAATCACCGCGAGCATTTGTTCGCACGCAAAGTCTTGCCAGCGCGCTTTGACATCGGCATCAGACAACCGTTCCCACTGAGTATCAAGCTCCTGCTCCTTCGCTCGTTCTACGATGGCTCTAATGTAGGCGCCGTGGTAGCCATCCTGCGGAAATTCCATCGGCCTACCGGCTAATTCTCGAAACCGCGCATTGGCGGAAGCACCGAGGAGCTTTACTTGCTGACCGGCATCGTTGATATAATATTCGCTGACGACGACGTAGCCGACCGCCTTGAGAAGACGTACAAGCGCCTGCCCCACCGCCGCACCTCGGCCATGGCCCACATGCATCGGCCCCGTAGGGTTGGCGCTGACGTACTCCACCAACACACGCTGTCCCTTTCCCACATCCGCCTGTCCATAAGCAGGCCCTTGTGCTTCGATCTCTCTAAGCACTTCTTGCCAGACGGCGGGCTTGAGCGTGAGGTTGAGGAACCCCGGCCTGACGATCTCGACTCGGTCGAAGAGCTGTTCGCGCTGAGAAAGATTGTCGATGATAATTTGGGCAATATCGTGGGGCGCTCGTTGCTCAGATGCCGCGAGAGACATGGCAACCGTTGAGGCTAAGTCTCCCCATTCAGGTCGTTTAGGAGCATCAAGATTCAGTTGAGGCCAGGGTTCCGTCTTCAGTTGACCCTTCTTTTTGGCCCCATTGAGTGCTCCGATAAGCGCGTTGGTGACCTTTTCCTGAACGACCCCGCTGGACAAGAAAATATCTCCTAAGTCCTTACCAATGAAAGGAAAAATGAACTGGTCACTTTAGCATACGGGATAGTCAGTGACAAGGCAGCCGGATGGAATTCTCTGCCGGACCGCTGCCTCCTTGAGGTGTGCAAGACAGAGTGCCACAAGATGGTCCTGGGGCATCTTGAAACAAGGTTTTTCCTCGCATCGGCTGACGTCGCCCCATGATTGGCAGAGGCAGGGTGCGCCCTGCATCACGGAAACATGGGCACCACGGGGAGCCCAGCGATCGGGATCAGTCGGTCCAAATAGAGCAACCGTACGCACCCCCATCAGCCCTCCATATGTGTGATTCCCGAGTCCTGCCCGACAAAGAGCCGTGCCTGAGCAAGCACCCCGGCGACGGTAAGAACATCGAGGCCCTTCAGGACGATCGGTTGGTTCATACACAACTGGACAAGACGTTCGACCGGCTCCCGGTCTGCCGGCCCTTCTAGAACCACCGGAGTCGCCCCGGAAATCTGAAGCGCGATAACTACAGCCGCGAGTATCTCCGGTGCCACACACTTATGGGCACTCCCACTCCCCGGATGGATGAGGACAAGAGACTGTCCGATCGCGAGACCTGCCGCTTCAAGACAGGCTTGTCCGAGATGGAGGAGCGGTTCCGTCACCGTCAACAGAACATCTCCTTCGTCGTCAGACGGTGCCTCATTGATCGCTTCAAGATACCGATCACGTTGATGTGTCGCCAGAATCGCAGTCGAGAACGGAGACCTCACGATAACCTCTCGAACACCGACTGCCTTGAGGGTCTCGTTCAACTTGCCATCGAGATCCTGCGTCCAGCCAATGGCAAGATCGCAGTCCTCCAACCATGGCCGTACCTGACCCGCGACTGAGTCCGCGCCGGCGAACAAGTCCGCGCAGTTGCGCCCCTGCACTGAGGTCCACGCATCAATGATGCGGCATGCGAGGAGCAACCTCGCAACCTGGTCCTCTGCGCAGAGCATCAGACGATGGTTGGGGAAGCGGGTCCGCAACCGACCCATGGCCTGAACCGCCAAGAGCACATCGCCAAGTCCGCCGGGATGGATCATCACGATCGTCCTTCTCACGGTGAGCATTACGGTTGTCCTGAGGGACGTACCCGAGCCAGTAGGGACCGCGCCATCTCAAGATCCGCCGGTGTATTCACGTTATGAAAGGAACGCCAGGAGGGATCGATGGTGAGCAAATCCGCCTCAGTGACATAGCGTACTCGAAGTGACGCGTGCGACACCATCTCTTGGATCTTGAGCTGTCGTGCCCGGATCATCTGTTCAACGACCGGCAGACATCGTTTGCCATACAGCGCATGCATCGAATGTACCCGGGCCCCGAGTTTCGCCATGACAATATCTGTGGTGGCTCTTCGACTCGTGAACTGGGTAATGACCGCCGGATCCAGAAACGGCATGTCGCACGCGACTACGAATATGCAGGGCGTTGTTGCCTGCGTGAGCCCTGTGTACAACCCTCCGAGACTGCCGCAATCAGGCACCAGGTCTCGCACAACTCGGGCATCGACGTCGAGCGGAGGGCTGTCCTGCGCAATGACAACCAGAACCTCCTGAAAAATTGAGCGAAGCACATCCAGTCCTCGTTCAAGGAGGTTCTGTTCTCCCACGACGAGATATCGTTTGTCTTCGCCCATTCTCCGACTTTTTCCCCCGGCGAGAAGGACGCCGGTCACCTCGATCTCCATCATGCCCTCAATGCAGACGGCCAAAAAGAAAGAGGGGGTGGGTTACCCCACCCCCTCCTGATGCTTTCGCAAGAAGCTGAAAAAGTCCGCCAGCAGCGTTCTCGCTTCGCTTAAAAGCTCAACGTACCGAAGCGTACGCCTTCGCCTCTTCGCTCGCTGCGGCCTTGTTTGGGAAAAGGCGCGTATTGGCGCGCCAGGGTTGGGCGGGTGAGAAGGCCGGCCTTTTTGAGCATCCTGCGCGCGGTTCTCCCCTTGTCCTAGACGTGCGAACCATTGGATTTCCACCGTGCCACAATAGTATTTCCGCAGCCTGCTAGACTTCCTCCGTTCAGGCGAACGTTAGAGAGTCTTTCCCTTCCGCTTGTTCGATCGTCTGGTCAGCACCCAACCTTCCAGAAGGACCACACCAAACGCAATCACGATCGGATAGATATAGGCTTCGCGAGGGGTCGGGGGCTCCAGGAAGGTATAGTAGAAGGCCGAGACGGCCATCTTCCGCCCTGCGTCGCCATTGTGGCCGTCCCAGGCAAAGAACACAGTGGGAATATATTGCCCCATTTCGAAGAAGGTATCTTCGTCATACTCCTGATCTTTCTTGTTACCCAACGGCCGTTGAACGATCACTGTCCATCGGCCATTCTTCCACTCCGAATGAAGTATCTTGATGTTCTCTTCGTAGTTGAACCGCTCTTCAAAGTCCTTATCCCAGCCGGTACCCTTGAAGGCGCGGAGCGAACCGTCAGCTTCCCATTTCACAATGTCGACTGGGAACTGTTCGTTGCTGCCGAACAGATACCGCGGCTTAATCGGCGAGGGAAGCTCCTTCCACTTCACGGCAGTTTCCATGGCGATCGCATCGTTGTAGACCGTGTAGTTATTCTGATGCGAGGCAATAGAACCCTCTTCGCCGGTCTTCGGGTCCTGTTCCTTGATATCAATATTGACTGAGGTCGGAGCCCAGGGCAACTTCCCTTCGGCTACGCTCTTCGTTCGGTCGTCCCACTGGAACATGAACACGATGTACTGGTCGTTGTAGAGCGACTTCACCCAGATATCGTCGATCCGGTTCACGAAGTTTCTGGGCTTGTGGGTGATCTGACCACCCATCGCGACATACCGCCTGGCTCGTTTCGTCCACATTTCGTTCTCGGGATCTGCTGAAATCTCTCCTTCGGCCAACCCTGAGGACAACACAAAGTTGATCTTCGGCTTATCCGCCAATGGATCGATCGAGAGGGGCTTCCCATCTGCCTCACGCTCACACAGCGAGTTCACAAAGTTGGCAATGTGCCAACGCTCTTCAACCGTGGTGTTGTCAGCGAACGAGGGCATCGGAGTACCGTTGACTCCGGTCGAAAACGTCCGGAAAATGTTCTTGACGTTATAGGGATCTTGCCGGCTGCCTCTGAAGTTCCAACACTTGTGCATGTTGGCAGGCTGTATCGAAAAACCCCAGTCATCTTTCAGATTGAACGCATTACCGTCACCACGGCCATCAGCGCCGTGACACTCGACACACTTCTTCTCGACAAAGAGCTCGGCTCCCTTTTTCAAACTCTCCTCCGTTGGGGCAATCGGCTTCAGGTCGTCCAACTGCAATATGGTCTGGCTCTCTGACTGCTTGTCGGTAAATTTTCGATCTTTCACAAGCTGGGTGGTGACGAATGACAACACTTGGAGCCGTTGCTCTTCCGTCAGAATGCCTTCCCAGGACGGCATGGCGGAACCTGGCAGACCATGCGTGACAGTCTCAAACAGATCGTTCTGACCGGGAGTGGGTTTCTTGGCATCGAACAACGGCAACTCGCCACTGGCCGTGTGCCGAATCTTGAACGTTCCCTGGTTGAAGTTGCGGGGACGTGGCCAGAGACGATCGGCACCGGGCCCATCGCCCGCGCCATCGACCCCGTGACACCAGACACACTTGGTGAAGTAGACCCGCTTTCCTGCTTCGATCATCTCGGCAGAAGGCTCAGGTGCTAAAGCGCCCGTCTTGAAGCCCGCAGGAAGAGCAGCATCTGCGGCAAAGGTCAAGCCCCCGGTGCTTCCGGAGACCAGGATGATTCCGAAGGCAGTCGTGAGGAGTGCCCCCGCCTTCAGACTAAACGAATTCTTCATCGCTTCCCTCATGTCGTAAATCCAGGTTGGCTATACACTCGCCTGAACGGCTAGTCCCAGGTCCGGGGGTAATACCCAGTGTGCCAATATTCGAACAAGACGACTTTCCAGATTTCGTCTACCGTCAGGTGCTGTTCCCATGGCGGCATCACAGAGGCCCAAGGGAATCCTTCGTTCGGTAAGCCGATGCCTCCCTTGGACACACGCCAGAAGATGAACGTTTCCTGTAATTGCGCAATCGTACCAGGATCAGTAAAGTTCGCCGGGATCGGATTGAACGCGAAGGCATGGAGCCCGCGGCCGTTCAGGTTATCGCCATGGCAAAAGTGGCAGTTTTGGTAGAAGATCTCTCCACCCTCACGCACATACTTGAGGTACCCTTGAGCATCCTTATCCCAGGGATTGGCATTCGGCTTCATCAAGCGGCCCATGCCCTGTTCCACAATATTCGCGTTGCTATACTCCTGATCGTACTTTCCTTCAGGATTGACACGATAGGGGTTTTGCGACGTTTGAAGTGTATAGGTCTTTCCATGCACCTTGGTGCTGGCTGGTGGCGCCGGATGTACCGTCCGCAACTCAATTGGCTCCTCTGATTTCGGGACCATCGCGTTGTATGAGAACCCGCCGATCAAGATTGGCAGAACAATCAGGTATGCATAACGCAATATCCTGTTTCCCCCGGTCTTGGCATCCAAGACGTTCATGATCGGCTGCTTGAACTTCTTCCAATCTTCTTCATTCGCAGAAACCCACATGAACACCGCCACAAGGGAGACCGTCCCATACATCGCGCGAACACTGAACGGAATCGGGGGATACACACGAAACTTCAAATACAGGAGAATGAACGCCCAAAAAAGAATCGCCTGCCAGAACCGTGGGAACGCCATTCCCATGGACGCCATCAAATAGCTAATCCCTGTAAAGCCCGCAACGAACAGTGTGAGCTCCAAGATCACTTGGACAGGCATGTAACCTTCGATCAGGCGCACAGTGTTTGTCGGAATGATACCAACGACCATTCCGGCAAGCAGGAGTATCCCAACTACCCCTATGAGTGCCCCGACTGACATCAATGCTTTCATCGGTGAACTCCCATTGCTCGACAAAAGAGATAGATAGCCAAGATCATGAAATCTTCGGTGGCGGCGAACCCGCTTTTACCTGCGACAGATAATCCACGATCTTTTTCAGAGCGCCTGCGCTTAATTTCTGCCCGAAGACCTTCGGCATCAGGTTGTCGGGAAATCCTTTTACAACGTAGGTACTGGGTGATACCACAGACTCCATGATGTATTCTTGAGTGTTATGCGCGGCCCCCTTGTATGCTGCATCCTTGATTCGGTTCGGTGCGTTCGTCCCCTCTTCCAGCAGGGGACCTTGCTTGCCAACTGCGCCAGGGATGCCTGGAATCGTATGGCACATGATGCATTGCGCCTTGGTAAAAATCTGATCAACAGTCTCGGTCCCATCCGCCAAGAGCGCGCTTGCCTCACCTGCAGGCTTATCTTCCTGCTGTTTAGGCCGGTCAGCTTCGGGAATAAACTTCTCATACGATTTGATAATCTCTTCGTATGTTGGAGCGTCACGCCCTTCGCGGACCCACAACCAGGTATCCACGGCCGCCAACTCAGGAAGACTCAACGAGATCGGTGGCTTGTGAATGGGAGGCATCGGACTTGATTTATCGTTCGTTCCCTTGACACCGTAACCGACAACGACATAACAGCTCGGGCAGGAGTGGGACTCAGCGATATATTCCTGAGCGGTTTCTGCAGTCCCTGCCCCAGGGAAGGCTTCCTTTTGCTCATACTCTCTAGCCTGCGGCTTGCCCTTACTATATTTTGGATCTTCTAGCCGTTCCTTGCCCGCTCTTTCCGGAATGCCAAGCAAGTTGGGAGCGCGTTCACCCAGCATCCCCGCGTGGAATGCGTGACAGAGAGGACACTGGCCTTTGCCGATCGCGCCCTGTTCTTTGTTCTTTCCAATTCCACCGAAAATGATCTTCTCGCCTTCATCGGCCAGCTGCTGGGCAGTCAGTGAGCTGAAATCTTTTTTCTCTTCCTTAGGAGGAAAACCGCCTTCGACCTGCGGCAACCAATTCCCATACCCTGACAGACCGGCGGCAACAAGGAACATGAAGCCACCGATCTTGAGCATTGCTGCTTGATTGGGGAAATAGATCCCCATCATAAAACACAATGCAGTGATGAGAACTAAGGAGGCCGGAAGCGTCCGGTTCGCTTCATAGAAGCTCCCCTTATAGTGAGCAACTGCCACCATCAGCATGCAGGCGGCAATCATGCCGATAAAGAGCTTGAACGTCGCGCGCTTCTTTGCGGCGCGATCTTTAATGGATACCAGCGAATAGACAAAGAGTCCGGCGACAAGCGCGAGAAGCGGCCACCCTATAGATAGAGCTTCCTTTATAAGATCGCCCACGAATGTAACCTCCTGAGGTTTGGGTAGGAGTGAGGCATGTGCTTCATGCCCCCACTCCCCCAACCAAGATACTAAAGATGGTTAGTGGCCTTCAGCCGGCTGCGGTGCGCCGCCCGGAACCCCTGCCTTTGCCTCGACAGGCGCCTTCTTGACCCCGAGGCTTCCCAGCCAGAAGACGAATAGGATGCTGAACCAGAAGAACAGCACATTGAATGAAATCATGTTCGCTGCGAAACCCACCGTATGCGTATAGGCCCAAGGCGAGTTATCACGCATGATCTCATTCACGTGCCAGAACAATCGGACCGAAGAGCGTATGTAC
>DASYVB010000174.1:0-6213 GCA_036000525.1 Nitrospiraceae bacterium
TTCTTTGTAAAAATCCAGGGCATCGCCCGTTGGGGGACCTTCTTTGAGGGGATGCTCATGGGGCTCATCCCTTGCGGGATGATCTATTCGGTCTTAGGGAGGTCCTTATCATCCGGAAACCCGCTGAAGGGCGGGCTCTACATGTTGGTGTTTGGTCTTGGCACCCTCGCGGCGATGTTTGTCATCTGCATCAAGAACAAGGAGCTTCGGAACCACCGGATCGTCGATATTGCGTATGCCATGCTTGTGCTGACCGGTATCGTGATGGTCATTCAGGGGCTCAACCCTCTCTCCCATCATTTCCACTGGTCTCTCGAGGGCTCACCTCTTGATCTCGTGAAATGGGGCCTCGGCCATACGTTCCCGGTGGAGAATCTGGTGCAGTTTTTGTACGGGCTAGGACTCGTCTGCGGCGTAGTCGGCGTCGCACTCATCGTCAGAGAATTGCAGGACAAGCCGGAACCAACACCAAAAGAAAAACCCGTCGCGGTGCGGCCATACGTTGTCATCAATGAGGAGGTCTGTGAAGGGTGCGGCGACTGCGTCAGCAAATCGAACTGCCTGGACCTGAAGTGGGTCGAGACGGCGTACGGAGAAAAGGTCCGGGTCGATTATCCGTCCTGCAGCCGAACCTTCGCCTGCTTGGAGGCATTCTGCCCCTCTTTCCTTCTCGTAGAGCCTTCCGCCGATGTCGTCCCTCGGCCGAAGAGGAAGGGTCTCCCTGAGTTGGAACACCTCCCGGAGCCTGCTCTCAAGGTCTCGCTGGACGAGAAGAAAGAGGAGTATAAGGTCGTCGTCGTAGGGATGGATAGTAGCGATGTGGCGACGGTGGTGGATCTTCTCTCGACGGCCGCCGAATTGGACGGGATCGCCGGGCTGGACCTGGGGGCCTACGCGTTAAATTTCACCGAGGAGGAAGCCAACATTGCGAGCTGGATTTTCTCCGAATACATGGTGGACGATCCCGACTGTTATGGCGCGGACTTGCTCGTAGGCCTTGATTTAGGCGCCACGGCGGCCGTCACCAGGCGTGATGATCTCAGTCCCGCCCGAACCGTTGCGATTGTCAATACGGCGCTCGTCTCCACTAGCACTTCCGGTCCTGAACGGGAAGGGAACGACGATGGACAAGGAGAGATCGAGCATGTGAATCTCCTTACCAAGGTCGAAGGCAATATCTTCGTGAATGTCGGTGAGTTGGGGGACAGGCTGTTGGGGAATCAGCAATTGAGCCCGTTCGTTCTCCTGGGCATTGCGTACCAGGCCGGGCTTCTTCCGGTCCGGGCCGGCTCTCTTGAAGAAGCCATTCAACAAAGCGGGGCCGGGAAGGAGGAGACGACCGCGTTCAAGGTAGGACGCTTCTTCCACCTGCATCGGGAGGAGTTGGCCCAGGCCATCGAGGCCGACCAGTGGTCTCACACGGCTCCAACGGATCTGGCCCTGGCAAAACTCACAGGGCAGGGGGGCGCTGCGGGCAAAGACTGTGAGCAGATCCTCGCTGACCATACTGTCGAGGATGATGCCCTGCAGCTCGTCTTGTATCCCCGAGTGGCGGACCTCATCCTGTACCAGGACAGCCGCTATGCGCGGCAATACGCAGGGTTTGTTCTCAAGACCATGAGGAGAGAGCAAGAAAAGGTTCCAGGACGATTGGGCCTGACTCTTGCCGTTGCTCGGTACCTGTTTAAACTGATGGCCTATAAGGATGAATATGAAGTGGCCCGCCTGTATCTACTCGAAGCGAACCGGCAAAGGCTGGCTTCTCTCTTTGGAGATTTGTCGTTGTGTAAGGTGTCGTATCGTTTCAGGCTGCCTTGGAAAAAGGTAATTACCATCGTCGATGGTCGATGGGCGGAGCCGGCTTTCCGCGTCTTGGCGGCCGGCAAATGGATGAGACGGCATGCATGGTACCCCTTCTTCGGATCGGCTGCTATCCGTCGATCGGAGCGCAACCTGATCTCGTGGTATCAGCAAGTCATTGAAGACCTCCTTCTTGGTCTCCATGAAGGCAATTACGCTCTTGCGCTTAGTATCGCGATGGCGCCCGAAAAGATCCGTGGCTATGGTCAAATCAAGGAAGCCTCGATGGCGGACGTGAGAGCGGCAGTGGAGAAATCCCTCCTCCTGTACAAGTCGAGAGCGAAAGACGGTGTGATGACGCCGGAGGACATTGCGGGCGTTGGCCTCGTTGGTTCAAAGGCTTCGAGCAACTCCAGCAGCAAGACCATACGGATGTTTCAGCAGGGGTAAAGGGGGATGACCGGATGCAGGATGAAATAGAGGCGTTAACGGCGGTATTGGAGCGGCATCCTGATGATCATGACGCCCGCCTGAGATTGGCGAATAAGTATTTCAGCAGGGGTCAGATCGATGAGGCGATGGCGGAGATGCAGCGTCTCGTCGAGAAGGACCCTTCTCGTCGAGCGATAGCTTACTTCAATCTTGGCGTGGGGTACAGCAGGAAGGGAATGATCGCTGAAGCGGTGGTGATGTTTAAACGTTCTCTCGAACTGCAACCCCAAAATTCTCAAATCCACTATTATCTCGGCTGTGCCTATCTTTCTCAGGGGATGAATGAGCAGGCCGAGAAAGAATTTCATCAAGCGCTGGAGATAGACCCTAATCATCGGGCTGTGTATGATAGCCTCGGTTTTCTCTACATGAATAGCGGCAGGTATGCGGATGCGGCCCGAATAGCGTCTCAGCTCCTCGATCAGTACCCCGAAGATCCCATCCTCCTTTCTAATCTTGGAGCCTGCTACGTAGGCATGGACAGGATCGATGAGGGGTTGGAGCGCTTGGAAAAGGCGATGCAGTTCGATGCAAATGATCCCCATATTTATAAACACCTGGCGATTGCCTATGAGAAAAAGGGGATGAAGGATGAGGCGGCCAAGGCAGAGGCGCGATATAAAGAACTTGCCGGTGTGCAGTTCGATGTTCCAGAGTCGGCTGCGAATCTTTCAGAAAGGTGATGTTGAAAAGACGAAACATCTGCAACAGGAGGTGAAGATGAGCAGGATCCTGCGGCCTATTAATTTTTCTCTTGTGCTCGTGACGGCTTGCGCGGTGTTACTTTTGACGGCTGGAACAGCGCTGGCACAGGCCCAACCGGTCACCTGGGTTGACAAGACTGCTAACGCACTGAATTTCTACAAGAAGCAATACACCACGGTCACTTATCCCGGCTCCAACTGGAAGACGTCCGCCTGGGAGCCTTATGAGAAGAAGCTGGCAATAGTACGAGAAGCGGTGAAAAAAGGCGATAAGGAAAAGGCGAAGGCCGAGATGAACCAGTTCCTCACGATGTTGCTCAATCGGGAACACGGCATTCACACTACAGCCGCTAACGGATTGTACCACGAAACGCTCACATATATGTATGACTTCTTTAAGGAGGAGAAAAAGTCGTAAGACGCTTCAGCAGGTTTTCCACGTCGCCCTGAGTTCTTGTAGACTCACGGTCCTGTTTCTTATGCGGAGGTAAGCATGCCACCAAAGGAACTCCCCATCGTACAGCCAACTGAGAAGGAGCCGTGCTTCTACCTGGTGACCTGTGGCCTCTGTGATGAGCAGGAAACCTGCCAGAAAGACCAGGACGGGCACGCGCACTGGCTGGTCAAAAAACGGATGGACCCCATCGGTGCCAAAATCCTCGTCATGAGCAACAAAGGTGGAGTGGGGAAGAGCTCGGTCACCGCGAATCTCGCGGCCTGCCTGAAGCTGAAAGGCTACCGCGTGGGGATCGCCGATATTGATATCCACGGACCCAACATCCCGAAAATGTTCGGATGCGAGAGTGGACGATTTACGCAGGATCCGGCAGGCGGTATGGCTCCCGTCCAAGCATACAATATAGCTTTGGCCTCTATGGGTTTTCTCATCGAAGATCCGGACATGCCTATCGTATGGAGAGACGCCTATAAATACGAATTCATCAACCAGTTGTTGGGGGGCGTGAACTGGGGAACGCTGGATTTTCTGTTGGTGGATCTTCCGCCTGGGACGGGCAATGAGTCCATCACAACCATGGATTTCGTCCGCGACGTGACTGGGGCCGTGATTGTGACGACTCCTCAGGATGTGGCGCTGCTGGATTCCCGCAAGTCAGTCAACTTTGTCAAGGACAGCGAGTTTCGGGTCATCGGGATTGTGGAGAACATGAGCGGATGGGCCTGTCAACACTGTGGTCAGCTCACCAACCCGTTTAAAACCGGTGGCGGAGCGAGAGCCGCGCTAGAACTGGATGTGCCCTTCCTGGGGCGGATCCCGATGGACCCTGAGCTGATGACGAGCTGTGATCGGGGGTTGCCCTATGTGTTCTCCGCCGGGGACTCGCCTGCTGCTAGGGCTCTTCACGAAATTGCCGACAAGATAGAAGCTTTCGCGAAACAAAGCGATATCCCGCTCTTGGCTCCTCTGCAAAAGGCCTGAGCGCAACGGTCGACTCCCGGAACAGGACTCTTTTATGCGAATTTGGTCTCAAAAGGTGTGCTGTAGTCTACGGAGGGTCACTTTAAAGCAGGGTCACTTTAAAGAAGAAAGGAGCGTGTGATGCTAAGACCTATGATGCGATACATGTTCATGGGCACGCTGGTGGCGATCCTCGGGGTCGTGGGGTCCTTGCCGCCGGCGGAGGCCGCAGTGAAGATCGGCGACGACAAGACCTTTTTGAATATCAGCCCGTACGTGCAGTTTTGGTACGAACATCGGGATGGGAGAGCCCCCGATGGCAGTGCGCTCAACGACTTCCGGCTTCGCCGGACGAGGCTGTGGTTTGACGGTCAAATCGGCAGTCCGTTCGTCACTTTTGCGGTCCAGTTTGGCCATGACGGATTCGAAACGCAGACGGCCAATGCCACTACGGTGTCGGAGACGGCCAGCATAGGGTCGGACGCGGCCAAGGTCCGCATCCTGGATGCCTACCTCACGCTGAATTTCCATGAGAACTTCAAGCTGTCCCTCGGGCAGCAGTATTGGCCGATGGGACGGGAGTGGAACTCATACGCCAACGCGCGGCTGATGACGCTGGACTATTCCTTTATCACTCAGAAGGGCTTGCCGGGCAACACGACCGCCTTCCCCAAGACAGAGTATGATCTGGGCGCGCTCGCGTGGGGCAATCCCGTCAACGGCTTGGTTCACTATCGGCTGGGGGTGTTCCAGGGACGGTCCGAGCCAAACCCCTCGTCCCAGCTCCGCTACAACGGGAGGCTGGAAGTGAATTTTCTGGACCCGGTGAAGGAGTGGTACCGGATGGGGACCTATCTCGGGAAGCGGAAAATCTTTGCGATCGGCGGTGGATTCGACATGCAGAACGACGCCGTTGGAGGGGCCGCCTTTGGCCCGGTCAGTAACTACCGGGCCGCGACGGTGGACGTCTTTCTGGACCACCCGGTCGGGGAAGGGGCTGGGGCTGTCACGTTTGAGGCCGCATACCTTTCGTTCAACTATAACGGGGCCACCGGCGCAGCCTGTGCGACTGCTGGGTGTACAACGCAGACGGTCGGCGCCGTGAACACCGCGATTACCAACAATGATGGCACGGGCTATTACATCCAGGGGGGGTACCTGCTCCCGGGCACCTGGGGGGTTGGCATGCTGCAGGGCCAGCTCCAGCCGGTGCTGCGCTACCAGCACTTTAACAGCGGCTTTGTAAACCGCAACCGGACGGAAACCGATTTCGGCCTTAATTACTTCCTGTTTGGCCACGATACCAAGCTCGTCTTCAACTATGCCATTATTGATGATGAGACCGACCGAGGGACCGTTGAGAACAAACTGACTCTGGCGGCGTTCTTTAGACTCTAATTGGGAGCGTGCGCATTCCAACAGTCATCGGCGGGAAGGGGTTAAGTGATGCAGGACGAATGAAAGCGTAACACTCCGCAAAAAGTCCTAGGGCTTGAAACCAACTTCGGGTGGCCTGCGCGTTTTCACGTGAGCAACTGGCTGCGACGAAGTGAAGGTGATCGTACATCGTAGACCCCAGGGATGGTATGAGGGGTTTCTGGGGTCTTTTTTATGTGCCGTGACCTTATCGGAGGGTCTAGGCGCTGCGCACATGCGTCAAGAGGAGGCAGGATCAGATGACCGTGCGTGTCTGTCCTCGCTGTAAATCCCTTCGCCTGTCCCATAACGGCGCGTACTGGGCGTGCGCTCAATGTGAGCTCGCAATTTCGGGGCAGGCGCTTGCGGTTGAGAACAGGTCAA
>DASYVB010000175.1:0-6506 GCA_036000525.1 Nitrospiraceae bacterium
AGTGTTTCAGGAAAACGGCGTTCTCACCGTGGGCAATTCTCCCTCCTGCAACGATGGGGCAGCAGCATTGGTTGTTATGGCGGAAGAGGAAGCCGCGCATCTTGGGCTTGCGCCGCTGGCGCGCATCGTCGGCTATGCTGGGGCGGCGCTGGCGCCGGAGTGGTTTACGATGGCGCCGGTCGAGGCGATCAAACTGGTGCTCAAGAAGTCTGGCCTCACGCTCGGCGACATCGATTTGTTTGAGATCAATGAAGCGTTCTCCGCCGTCTCCCTTGCGATCAACGTGGAATTGGAGCTTGACCCAAAGAGAGTCAACGTCAACGGTGGGGCGGTTGCACTGGGCCATCCGATCGGCGCCACCGGCGCGCGGATTCTTACGACGTTGCTCTATGCCATGGAGGTCCGCGGCGCCAAGCGAGGGCTGGCCAGTCTTTGTATCGGAGGAGGAGAAGCATTGGCGGTTGTTGTGGAGCGGTAAATGGTCATCGGTCAATCGTGAAAGCGGCGTGAGGAGCGAGTCCCACGAATGACTATTAGCCAGTCACGAATGACGGGGTGGTCACGTCATGAGACCTAGGGCAGTTGTGCCGCGTGTAACGTGAGGGGTACAGGAAAGATAGGGATCGAGAGGCAATAGCCAATGCTTGCGGATCGATTGAGTCGGTATGGCCGGTCCCTTTGCGACGATGATGTGCCCAGCGCCGTTGTACACGAAGTTAAGAGGCGGGTCTTGGACAGCCTGGGCTGTGCGCTTGGGGCCTTCACTGCGCCGCCATGCCGGATCGCACGTCAGCTCGCTCAGGTAGTCAGTGTGCCACATGGCGCAACTGTGTGGGGAACAAGCCACAGAACCCTTCCCGACCTCGCCACGTTCGCCAACGGCGCACTCGTCCGCTATCTTGATTTCAATGATACCTATCTAGCGAAGGAACCGGCGCACCCTTCGGACAACATTGCAGCCATTCTTGCGGTCGGAGAGGCCTCTCATGCCCCCGGCAAGCGAGTGATTCAGGCCATCGCACTTTCCTATGAAATCCAGTGCCGCCTCTGCGACGCAGCGGCGCTCCGACCACGTGGCTGGGATCATGTGACCTATGGCCCCTTTTCCTCCGCCCTCGCCGCAGCCAAGGTGATGAAGCTCTCAGAGGTACAGACACGGCACGCCATCAACCTCGCCGGGGTGGCGAATATCGCATTGAGGCAGACGCGTGTCGGGGACATGTCTATGTGGAAAGCCTGTGCCTTCTCGAATGCAGCGCGGAATGGCGTGTTTGCAGCCATGTTGGCTCAACGAGGGATGACGGGCCCCTCTCCGATTTTTGAAGGTGAGAAGGGCTTCATGAAACTCGTTTCGGGATCGTTCGAGCTTCCGCTTTTTGGCGGCGAGAAAGGACCGTCTGGGCCGATAACGTTCAAGATCCTGGATACCTATATCAAACATTACCCGGTGGAATATCACGCGCAGACGGCAGTGGAAGCTGCCCTCGCGCTCAGAGAGGACCTGCTCAAGGGAGAAGGAGACGATGCGCTTGTGGGTATCGCCGACGTTGAAATCGGCAGCTATGATGTCGCCATTGAAATCATCGGACGCGATCCTGAAAAGTGGCGCCCACGCACGAGAGAGACCGCCGATCACAGCTTTCCCTACTGCGTGGCCGTCGCCCTGCTGGACGGTATGGTCACACTTCGCTCTTTCGAGGGTAAACGCCTCACTAACCCGGTACTGCATGAGTTGATGCAGAAGGTTCGTGTCGTGCCACAGCCCGAGTTCGTCGGCCGTTATCCGGAGGCGATGCCGACGCGCATCACTGTTCGGACAAAAGCGGGGAGAGACTATGTTAAACAGGTTGACTTTCCCCTCGGCCATCCCCAGCACCGAATGTCTGATCAGGAGGTCGAGGACAAGTTTTGCAGGTTGGCGGCAGGGAAATTAGACCGAGCGCGTATGAAAAAGGTGATCGACTTCGTCTGGAGCTTCGACCAGATAAAAGATGTCAGCCTGCTAATGCCGTTATTGAAGATGAACAGAAGGATGTAGCATGCCCTCTTATACCACTTCCAAAGCTCGGCGTCTCCGCGAGCTGCTTGATAAACAGACCGTCGTCCTGCCCGGAGCCTTCAATGCCTTGACGGCCATGCAGATCGAGCGAGCTGGGTTCCATGCCCTCTATGTCTCAGGCGCCGGTCTGTCGGCCACGCGAGGATTGCCGGATATCGGGTTGTTGTCCCTGACGGAGGTGGCCTCCGATGCAGCCACCATTACCAAGGCCGTGACGATTCCAGCCATTGTGGATGCGGACACAGGTTTCGGTCCCCCTCTCGCGGTGATGCGTGCCGTGACGGAATTCGAGCAGGCCGGCCTGGCAGGAATGCAGATCGAAGATCAAGAGCTGCCCAAGAAGTGCGGACATCTGCCGGGAAAGCGGCTGGTCTCGACGAGCGAAATGGTAAGTAAGATCTGCGCGGCAAGCGACGCGCGACGAGATCCGGATTTCTTCATTGTCGCCCGGACAGACGCACGTGCCGTTGAGGGATTGGACGCGGCTGTGCGACGGGCACGGGCCTATATCGATGCCGGCGCCGATGCGATTTTCCCGGAGGCCCTTGAGTCTGCAGACGAATTCCACACATTTGCCCGGCAACTTGCCAAGGAATGCGGCAAAGTGCCGTTGGTCGCCAACATGACAGAGTTCGGGAAGACTCCCTATCTGAGCGTCGGCGAGTTTGAAGATTTAGGCTATCGGCTGGTGCTGTTCCCCGTCACAGCCCTCCGAATGGCGACGAAGGCGATCGAGCAGATGCTGGTTGAGCTGAAATCTCATGGTTCGCAGCGCGACTTGTTGGAGCGGATGCATACCAGACAGCAACTATATGACCTGCTGCGGTACGCGGAGTATGAGCAACGGGATCGGCAATTTCACTCAATGGATGATGACCATGCCACCTGTTGAGACAGCAAAGACCCCGACGTACAGCCCGGGCCTTGATGGAGTCCTCGCCGGGGAGACAAAGCTGTGTCATGTGGACGAAGGTGAAGGGGGACTGAGATATCTCGGGTATGCGGTCAACGATTTAGCGGAGAAGGCCTGCTTCGAGGAGGTGGCTTATCTCCTGCTCTTCGGCAAGCTGCCGACCCAGAAAGAACTAACGGACTTCACGACGCAGCTCGCCACACACTCCGTCCTGCCTGATTCTGTCGAGGCGTTCCTTGGCATGGTTCCTCCTGCTGCGCGCCCGATGGACATTCTAAGGACCAGCGTCTCGCTGCTGGGCATGACCGATCCGGAAGCCACCGACAGTTCTCACGACGCAAACGTCCGTAAAGCGATCAGACTGTTGGCGCAAATCCCGCTCATCATTGCGACTGCACATCGGCTCGCGAACGGGAAACCCCGCGTGGAGCCGCAAGCTGATCTGAGCTTCGCCGAAAATCTGTTGTGTTTGCTCACCGACCGGAAAGGTGATGACACGGCTAAAGCAATGGCCCACGTACTCGACGTATCACTCACGCTCTATGCTGAGCATGAATTCAATGCCTCCACCTTTTCGGCCCGCGTGACCGCGTCAACAATGACGGACCTGCACTCGGCCATTACCTCGGCAATCGGCACGCTGAAGGGGCCGCTCCATGGTGGAGCGAATGAAGCCGTCGCAGAGATGTTTTTAGAAATCGGGAACCACGAGAGGGCGGAGGGGTGGGTGCGGGAGGCGTTGGCGAACAAACACCGGATCATGGGGTTCGGCCATCGGGTGCTCAAGAAAGGCGACTCTCGTTCGGCTATCATTCAACAGCACGCCGAATCGTTGGGCCGGATCTGCGGAGACCGCCGTTGGTACGAGATCGCGACCATCATCAATCGCGTGGTACAACATAAAAAAGGTCTCTGCCCCAACCTCGATTTCTATACGGCGGTGGCCTATCTCCTGATGGGCATTCCGCGAGAACTCTACACACCGGTATTCGTGTGTTCGCGCATCACCGGCTGGTGCGCACACGTGATCGAACAGCAGGACCATAACCGGCTGATTAGGCCTCGTGCGCTCTACACGGGGCCGACGACGAGGGACTATGTCCCCCTCGATCGCCGTGGCTGAACATATTGCGCAACCCGACAGACGGACGATGGCTTGCCCGCGCTCCCATGGAGTTCGTTCGCGGACTTCTTCAAGTCCCGCATCTCTCCTCGGGCGCTGATCGAGGACTTACCGTTCCACGACCTCCGCCATTGTGCCGTGACGAACTTAGCTGACTCAGGGGTATATATCGAAACGATCATGAAGATCGTCGGCCACTCCTCCGTGGAAATGTTCCTCCGCTATCGTACGATCAAGGCGGAGAATTTAGACGCTGCCATGACTCGCATGAACACGCTACTAACACGGCATGAGAATGCCGCTCGCCAAGTCCTCGGAATCGCTGCACTATAGAGTGGTTGGTGCCGAAGGCGGGATTTGAACCCGCACACCCTTGCGGGCGCTAGACCCTGAAGGGAGCGCAGCGTGTTGCTTGCCGTGTCTCCCCGTGTCGTGCCGTTGCATATCCCCTTGTGTTTACTGGGGTCCATGAGACAGCGCGATACAGCAGGAAACAACGGGACAGGGCAGCCACTTGACAATTACTTGACAGTGCCTCGCGCCTGACGGAGGCGCGGATATTTGCTGATTTGGGTCCCCTTTTCAGTTTCAGATTCGAGGCGGCACGGGGGGATTGCAGCGCGCAAACGGCGACGTAGGTCATACCGGCATGTTTTCTCACCCAAAGCGTTCCAACAAATTTTCTGTCCGCCTCAAAGGAGAGGTCTTGTCTTTCACCTCTGGCGCATAAATATTTCTTATCCGCCTAAAAGGACCTTTGTTCTCCCTGGGAGAATGGGAAAGAAATGGCATTGGTAAAGGTCGAAATAGATTGCCATATTTAGGCAGTGGCATATGCTATTGACTCGTATGGTCTAGACGGGTAGCCTACCTCGTCTTTTGGAGAAGATGCTTTGACTATAGCCATGTGCTATATGTCGCCAGAGGGGGTAGTACTGGGTGCGGATAGTACGACTTCAGTGCCTATATCAACGGGTCCAGGGCTATTTGGTTTCCATTATTTAAACCACAACCAAAAACTCTTTCAACTAGGAGAAAACTCCACAGTTGGAGTAGTGACTTGGGGGCTTGGCGGTCTTGCGTCAGCTAGTCATAGAACACTCCTTGGTCTATTGTCTGACAGCATTCAAAGTCATGCACCTGCTGATGTTAAAGAAATCGCTGACCGTTGGGCCACTCAGTTCTGGAAGATCTATATAGCTGATCCTTTAGTGGTTCAATTTCGAACCATCCTTAATAAGCAACCATACAACCCGAGCAATCCCACTGATCCAAATGCACGGACCGAGGAAGAAGACAAGAATATACCAATTTTCACGAGGAACTTATTTGTTGGATTTATCATTGCTGGATACTGGCTTCCCGATCGAACGCCAGTAGGTTTTCAGATACCTTTTGATCCAATGTCTTCGGCAGCCCCATCTCCCCAGCCCATTCTTTTGGGCAATTATTTTTATGCTGGTGCACCAAATATAATTAAGCGATTGATTAATGGGGCAGATGATAACTTGAAAGACAGCATTAAGAGTTCAGGTAAGTGGACAGGAAATGATGCTGATCTGGTGGCTCTACTGAATCAATTCATCCTCTTTCACCCAAATCTTCCTATTCGTGATGCGATAGATTTTGTACATTCCTGTATTCAGAGCACAATCAAAGCATTGAAGTTCTCGAATATGTTTCAAGTTTGTGGGGGGCCAATAGAATTAGCTGTGATTACCAGTGATCGGCGATTTCGCTGGGTGAGGCATAAACAGTGGGACTCGGCAATTATCGAAGGGGGGCCATCATGACAAAAAAACATTTCACCTCCAGCAGGCGCATACCTAAAACGCAGCCTGTCGAAAGGCTATTGCCTCCTCAATGGGTGCAGGATATGCACAAACATTTTGGTGAGAACGGCTTCTATCGTGCGGAAGACTTACAGCGAGTGCTAGGAGACCCTCGCGAGTCTGTGCAGGTTAAAGCATCTAATGATCTGTTGCAGTTATCGAGAAACCATTTCGACAAAAAGTAACTTTAAGCCATCAAATTTACTATTTCCTCCAGTGACCATACATTAGTGGCTACCCCTGCTTGCATAGCTGGCGTGACTCTCAGCGTTGAATGAACCCGAGCAAAATAATATTACATGAAATAGAGAGCGAGCGCGTGCCCATAGCGAAAGTAACAAACCTCCGTGGACGAGTGACCCACCGCTACCTGGTGAGGCATATTGACACCCCGCGTTCGTGATGTTATAAGGTAAGTACATATCTTCAGGGAATGACATAGGTCTTCCTCCCTGCTGAAAAGGCACCCTTCCCGGAAGTCTATTTTCGGAGGCTCCCTTTGATCCTGCACACGCAGCGATTGAAGGGAGCTTTTTTATTTTGTGCTCATGGAGGATTTATGAAAAGCGCCATTGAAGA
>DASYVB010000176.1:0-5865 GCA_036000525.1 Nitrospiraceae bacterium
CTGGATTTACGGGCCGAGTCGTATGGGATTCGGCGAAGCCAGACGGGCAGCCGAGGAGAATGTTGAACACATCGAAGGCCGAAAAGGAATTCGGTTTCAGGGCAATGACAAGATTTGAAGAAGGTCTTCGGAAAACAATTCAGTGGTATCGCGCTCAGGAAAGGCACTGAAATTAGCATTGGCAGCCTTGTTGTGAGACCGAGTCCTTTAATGACCGACCTAAGGGAAACGGTTTCCATACTTGTAGTGTCCT
Organism: Nitrospiraceae bacterium; assembly: GCA_036000525.1. Classification (GTDB taxonomy): domain Bacteria; phylum Nitrospirota; class Nitrospiria; order Nitrospirales; family Nitrospiraceae; genus Palsa-1315. The sequence goes on from DASYVB010000176.1 coordinate 254, forward strand.
GTGACAGGTATGCGGATCTATGGGATCCCTTTTTCCGCTCACTTTGGGAGTTTTGGCCAGATTGTCCCTTTCGAGTCTATCTCCTGAGCAATGAACTGCGGCCGCAGTACTCTAACGTTGAGAATATAGTCATCGGTCATGATAGTTCATGGTCCGACAGTCTTGCGAAGGCGCTCTCACAACTTCGCAACGAGTATGTGTTCCTGCATCTCGACGATCTGTTCCCGTATAAAAAGATCGATACGGAAAAAGTTCTCAGATTGTTTAGTTGGGCAGTGGCATCTGGCGCCAACTACTTGAGGGTGAATCCGTCCCCAGAGCCAGATGAGCCGGTCAATCAGGAAATAGGTCGTATAGCAAGGGGGGCTATTTATCGAACATCAACTGTGTTGTCGCTCTGGAATCGAAATGCCTTATTAAATCTATTGGATCCCCACGAGAGTGCATGGGAGTTTGAGGTATACGGTTCTGTGAGATCTGACTGCTACGATCACTTCTATGCCAGCAAAGAGATTACGGTCCCGGTAATTAACGGCGTCATCAAGGGTAAATGGCAGCGATCGGCCGTGAGAGCATTGAGGAAACTAGGCTTCAATCCTGACTTATCACGAAGGCCCTTAATGGGCTTAAGGGAAACCTTGTTATTTAAGGTCAAGCAAGTCCGGTCCTTCCTATTACAATGTTGTCCATCCAGGTACAGAAGGCAGATAAAGGATTTTGTTTTGCGAGTCCCGTACAGCTATGCAAGCAAATTCTAAGGGAAATCCGGTCTGAGATCTCTACTTCCAGAAGACAGCCTTAGTTCGGAAAAGGAAACGAGCTTGGCCCGGTAGGAGGTCTGCAACGAGTAATGCCAGTAATTAGAGGACAGATCTGAGGGAAAGGCTCGAAAAGCCGAAACGATGATTAAACCATTGCTAGCACTTCCTCTTCCTGTTCGCGCACTACTTCTCAATACGAGAGACTTCCTCTTATGGAAGACGAGCGGCAGGGTTCCGCATTTTCTGAAGAGACAACTGGTGAAGGCTTTCATAGATGAATATGGATTGCGTGTTTTTTGTGAAACAGGAACGTATATGGGGGACATGATTAGAGGTGTAAAAATATGGTTTGAAAAGATCTATTCGATAGAGTTGGACGAAGAGCTCTTCAGGAATGCAGAGCGAGTCTTCGGTAAGGAACCTAATATCCGCATTTACCATGGCGACAGCCGCATGATTTTGCCGAATGTGCTGAAGCACATACAGCAACCATGTCTCTTCTGGCTTGATGCTCATTATTCAGGCGGGGTTACTGCAATTGCAGATACTGTAACACCGATAGAAAGTGAACTAAAGATAATTGCTCGGAACTATTCAACTTTAAGTGGATCTATCATTCTGATCGATGATGCAGGATCGTTTGCGGGTTATGATCAATATCCAAATACCAGAGAGATTAACGATTTACTTCTCAAGATTGATTGTGAATTTACTGTAGAAATAAGACATGGCGTGATATGCGCATTTAACAAAAAGTTTGCAAGGCATAGCTAGCAGAGCTGCGCTGAGGGCTTTACTTAAAAAGGTTCCCTAGCGCGCCAGGCACAAGAAGTTGACATGAGAAATAATGTTGAGTCTGATACATGTAGCATGAACTACATGCAACCCTGTATTGCTGTACTCACCTCTGTGCGGAACAGGCAATTAGACGATTGCCATCCTAAGTGACATCAGATTAATTAGGACCGAATGGATATCCTGAGCAGAGCTAAGGAGTTTCTTTTTGTAAACAAGGGCTGGAGGCAGATCGTAATCAAGAATACGTTCTGGACGGGGCTGGCCGAATTCGTCGTCCGGCTCCTGAAGCTGGTGCTAATTCTACTAGTGGTCCGGTACTTCGGGCCGACGGAGTACGGCAAGTTCGCCTTCGCGTTCTCGTTCGCAGCGATGTTCGGGATAATCTTCGACTCGGGTCTGGTCATGGTGGCCACGAGGGAGTTCGCTGTGGATCGCGCCAACGAGCAGTTCCTCCAGGACATTATGCTGATGCGGTTCGGCCTCGGCTTGGTCGGCATGGCGGCAATCGCCACGGGGATGGTGTGGGTGACCGACGACCCGATGGTTCGTAGCATGATGCTCGTGCTCGGCGCTTCGTTGTTTCTCGGGGAACTGCTGAGCCTGGTCTTCGCGATCCTGCGGGCGCGGCAACGGATGGAGTACGAGTGTCTCATTCGCGTGGCCCACGCGGTCATCCTGCTGGCACTGGCCGGGATCGTGATCTGGACGGCGCCCTCCGTGCAGGGCGTCAGCTTGGCCTATCTGGGCGCCGTCATCATGACATTGGCACTGGTCTTGGTGGCCGTCCGTGAACGGATCAGCCAGCTTCGGTTCCAATTGCGGTTGGATCTGTGGAAACGGCTGATGCGCGTGGGCTTCCCGCTGGCGCTGGCCGGGGGCATGGGCGCTGTGTATATGAACATCGACTCGGTGATGCTGGGATACTGGGGGCAGATCACGGAGACAGGCTGGTACAACGCTGCGGCCAAGCTCAACGGGATCGTCCTGGTCCCGATGAGCCTGCTGGCCCTGGTGACGTTCCCGGCTTTCACCGCGACCTCACGCGATGTGGATGACAGTTTTCGCAGGCGCTGGGACACGTGGACGACCTCGATGATCGGACTGGGAGCGTTCTTCGCGTGCGTCATCCTGGCATCGGCGGACGGGATCGTGGAGCTGGCGTTTGGCGAGGAATATCGCCCGGCCGGCCTGGCGCTTCAGATCCTGGTCATCACCGCCGTGCTCATCTATATCTACATGCCGGCGTACCAGGCCTTGATCATGTTCGATCAGCAGACACGGCTGTTCCAGTGTCTTGCCGCAGGGGCGCTGATCAACGTGCTGCTCAACATCTTTCTCATTCCGAAGTTCAGCCTCTATGGGGCGGCCTGGGCCACCGTGGTCACCCATGTCATCATTCTCCTACAGGTGTTCTGGCTTGCCGGGAAATACACGCCCATCCAACCTGTCAGTCGCTCCTTGCTCTCCGCGATTATCATGGCGATGGTGGCGGGCATCGTCAGCTACGAGGCGATGGTCTTATCGGGAACGAGCGTGTGGCTGATGATTCCGCTGGGCTCCGCCATATTCCTGGCGACGTTCGCCCTGCTGACAAAGGGATGGGATACCGCCATAGGAAAGCGGCTCCCCTCCGTGATTCGTGAGGCATGAGCGCTGGGAGCGGGCCGGAAGAAGCTCTATCACTGCTGGAAAGTCAGGAGGCATGACCTGAATGGTTCCGGACCTGAAAGGTAAGAAAGTGTTGGTGACGGGGGGAGCGGGGTTCATCGGCTCGCACACGGTGGATGTTCTCATAGCGAAGGGAGCGCGGGTCGTCGTCGTAGACGACCTTTCAACTGGCCTGGAGCAGAACCTCAACCCGCGCGCGACGTTCTACAAGCTCAATATGGCGGATCCGGCTCTAGAGGAGATTCTGGACAAGGAGCGGCCCGAGATCATCTATCACTTCGCCTTCTTCGTCCTGGTCCCAAAATCCGTCGAGAACCCGCTACGTGACCTGGACGTGGTGGCCGGCACGCTTCGCATGCTGCAGAAGGCCAAAGAGATCGGCGTAAAACGGATTGTGCTGGCATCGTCCGGTTTTCTCTACGGCAATACCACGGACCTGCCGGCGACAGAAGAATGCCCGATTGATCCGGTGTCGCCGTACGTGGTCTCGAAGCACGCGCTGGAAGAGTATCTGCGATTCTATCACAAGGCCTACCGGACCCCCTACACGATCCTCCGGTATGCCACCACTTATGGCCCAGGGCAAGTTACGGGCGCCATGGCGGACTACACCCGGAAACTTTCAAATGGGGAGCAGGCCGAGATCTGGGGGGACGGCAACAAGACCAGGGATTATGTGTTCATCGAGGACGTGGTCCGGGCCAACCTTCTGGCGCTGACGGTCTCTCCCGATCATGCGAATCCGGTCTTCAACATCGGGACCGGGATTGAAACGACGCTGAACACTGTGTACCGAAAGATCGCTGAGCTGTTGGGGGTCACGGCGCAGCCGATCTATCATCCGGACCGTCCGGGTGAGCAGATCCGGTACTGCTTGGATTATTCGAAGTCCAAGAGGGAGATTGGTTGGGAGCCTAGGTGGAGTTTGGCAGAGGGACTGGGCTTGACCGTAAAAGCGTATCGCGAGCCGCAAGGTGTAGCAGCGCGATGAACGTGCAGGGTTTGTTCAGTCCTGGCCCATCACCAGAAAATATTGCCGCGGTCATTGTCACTTATTATCCCGACTCTAAGTTTGCTGAAAGGCTAGGAAGAGTCAGCGACCAAGGTGTATTTGCCATTGTGGTAGATAACACGCCAGGTCGGGCTGCAGAGGGCTTACTCCATCGCGTTTCGTCGTCCACGGTTGAGGTCTTGCGCAATGGTGAAAATCGAGGGCTAGCAACTGCCCTAAATCAGGGGATAAGAAGGGCAGCAGAATTGGGATATGCCTGGTCGCTTCTCCTGGATCAAGATACCATCGTCGATCTAACGCTGGTTACAGGGCTTATTGAGGCATACAACGCGTACTCAGGCAAGCAACTGGTTGCTGTGATAGGCCCAAATGCGAGAAGCAAGGTGTCAGGCCGGTTGTTATATGAGTTTCCCAATAATAAAGCAGGGGTGATAGAGGTCAAGTCAATTGTCACTTCGGGAAGCCTCCTGTCAGTTCAAGCGTATAGCCGCGTAGGCCCATTCCGTGACGACTTCTTTATAGAAGGAATTGACTTGGAATATTGTCTGAGGTTGAGGAAATGCGGGTTCTCAGTGCTCTGTACTCGTGCCCCATTGATGACCCATGTAGGAGGCAAGGGGATTGAGCGGCGATTCATAACGAGAATTGTTTTGATTCCTGGTCATGAGCCGTGGCGCTATCGTTTCATGTTCCGGAATCTTGTGGTAATCGTCCGTCAATACTGGTGGGACGAATTTATGTTGTGCGCTTTATTGGGGCTCAATGTGATAAAGCTGATCATTAAACTCTGCCTCTATGAAGAGAACAAGGCGTCGAAGATTCGTGCGATTCTAAGCGGGATCAAAGATGGAGTGATGTCCAAGCAGCGAGTTAGTCAATGTGGGGGATAAGGGGCTACTTATGATCGTGAATTCAGAGTCGCCTGTGCTTCAGACACCACTATTTAACGAGGTTATGAGGATTGTGTCTTCAGTGGAAGGCTGGCTGAGCGACAGGGAAATCGTCTTTCTGTACAACGCTGCGCGTGCGTGCAGCCCCGGAGGTGTGATTCTAGAGATAGGGTCATGGAAAGGCAAGTCCACCATCTGCCTGGCGAAGGGCTCGTATGCTGGTGGAAAGGCCTTGGTATACGCTGTTGACCCACATGTGGGTACCTTGGAACAGAATCACTGGCTCGGCGGAGGTAGTAGCCTAGATGATTTCAAACGAAATATAGAAGCGGCTCGTATCGCCAATCTTGTGATCCCAGTTGTAAAGCGATCTCAAGATCTCGCCTCAGAGTGGAATAAGCCGATTTCTTTCTTGTGGATAGATGGTGATCACTCCTACGAAAGCGCTAAGCGGGATTTTGATCTGTTTAGTCCATGGGTGAT
>DASYVB010000177.1:0-20259 GCA_036000525.1 Nitrospiraceae bacterium
TCCGAGACGCTCGGCCACCGCCTTGAGAATACGCACATTCGCTTGGTGCGGCACATAGAGATCGAGATCCTCAACACGGAGATGATTCGCAGCCAAGGTTTCGCGTGCGACTTCTTCCAAGGTCCGAACCGCCACCTTGAAGGTCTCGTTACCCTTCATCTTGATGTACTGCATCCGTTCCGCCACGACTTTTTCAGAGGGCGGCAGCCGTGACCCTCCCCCTGGCACCGCAATCAAATCGCAGAGGGCGCCATCGGAACGAAGATGCGTAGACAGGACACCCCGGTCGTTCTCACTGGCGCTGAGGACTACCGCGCCAGCTCCATCGCCGAACAAAATACAGGTGTTGCGATCAGTCCAGTCGGTAATCGCCGACATCACTTCCGACCCGATGATCAATACGTGGCGCATGCCGGTTTTCACATAGGCATCTGCCACCGATAACGCATAGACGAACCCGCAACAGGCGGCCGACAGGTCACAGGCCGCCGCACGCGTCGCCCCCAGCTGATGTTGAATCAGGCACGCGGTGGCAGGAATCGGATAATCACCGGTGCAGGTGGCTAACAGAATAAGGTCAAGATCAGCCGCACTCACCCCCGCGGACGTCAGGGCCCTCTCCGCCGCCTTCACCGCCAGATCAGAACAGGCTTCACCGGGACCGGCCACATGTCGCTCGCAGATACCGGTCCGTTCGACAATCCATTCGTCCGAGGTGGCCACCATCCGTTCGAGATCGGCATTGGTCAGCACCTTGGCCGGCACATACGATCCGGTCCCTACAATGCGGGCCCTCATGCCGGCATATCCTCGGTGGGCTTGGTTTGTGAATGGCTCTCTTCAATAGCGCGTTGAATCAGCTCATGGACGCGACTCTCTGCCAACCCCTTCGCCCGGCGTATGGCATTCTTGATCGCCTTGGCAGACGAACGTCCATGGCAGATCATGGTAATGCCGTTAACGCCCAGGAGCGGCGCCCCACCGAATTCCGCGTAATCGATTCTCTTCTTCAAGCTAAGCAGCGGCGCGGCAATGAGCGGATAGGCCAAGCGGCCGAAGAAGGATCCGGAAATTTCCTTGACTAACAACTTCTTGATCGTATCGGCCACTCCCTCGGAAATCTTCAGCGCGACGTTCCCGATGAAGCCATCACACACCACCACATCAGCGCTCCCGCTGTACACATCACGACCCTCGATATTGCCGATGAAGTTGAGCGGACTGGTTTTGAGGAGCTTAAACGCCTCCTTCGTGACCTCATTCCCTTTGCTGTCTTCTTCCCCGATACTCAGCAGCCCGACACGTGGGTTGGGCTTCCCAAAGAGATACTTACCATACTCATTCCCCATGATGGCGAATTGGGCCAGATGCTGAGCCGTAGAGTCCACATTAGCCCCTACATCCAACATGATCGCCGTACCGGTCAGAGTGGGCAGGCTTGTCGCGATCGCCGGGCGCTCGACACCCTTCGTTAGCCCGAGCACAAAGAATGACGACACCATGCTGGCGCCGGTGTTCCCGGGACTGACCACGGCACTTGCCTCGCCACTCTTGACCAACTCAGTGGCAATCCAGATAGAGGAATCCCGCTTCTTGCGGGCTACCGTAGCCGGCGACTCGTGCATCTCGACGACTTGCGAGGCATGTCGAATAGACAGGCGGAAATCCGTGCAACCGAGACGGCGACATTCGGCGGTGAGAATGGCTTCGTCACCAACCAGCAGCACTTCGACATCACATTCCTGTGCGGCCTGGAGAGCCCCCTCAATGGCCGGGACTGGTCCATCGTCTCCGCCCATGGCGTCAAGTGCAATCTTCATAACGGCTGAGTACTCATCGAGTGATGAAGTGTCCCGTGGTCACAAAAGGAGTGCAGCCGTCACCACGCTATATTCGGCAGGAGTTTAGAGCAGTGAAATAGTCGACGCAACAGGCAAACAGTTGTTCTCTCGTCGTGACCTTTTGGCCATGAGCCCTGCAGGCACGGCCCAACGGTCCTGTCCCGATCCGGCCTAGTAGGCTGTTCAAAAAGGCCAGACTTCTCACCCGCCCAACCCTGGCGCGCCGAGACGCGCCTTGTCCCAAGCAAAGCCGCAGCAAGCGAAGCGGCGAGGAGGTACAAACCGCACTTCGTGTGGGCCGTTCGCCTCTAGAATGGATCTTGGTGAACGGATAAGTCCCTCCAGTACTTCCGACCTCCCAAACGCTCTCTTCAGCGTGGAGCCTCTGAGCGACGCGAGAACGCCGCTGGCGGGCTTTTTCAACAGCCTCCTAGGACTCTTCGACCTGGATGATCGCCTTGCCCTTATACGTTCCGCAATTCAAGCAGGTATAATGCGGCAACTTAATCTCGTGGCACTGTGGACAGACAGACATGCCCGGCGGTGTGATGCGCAGCTTTTGTGTGCGCCGCTTGTCGCGTCGTTCCCGGGAATGTTTATGTTTCGGATTTGGCATGGCAACTCCTTCTCATTTTCAATAGCAGGTGGTCACGCTATGATGCTGACGGTCCGCCGTTCTTGCGGTTCGTAACCTGGACCACCCGAAATGTCGGGATCGGTAGTTCCGCGACACACTGACAGGACCCCTCATTCAAATTTTTCCCACATCGCGCGCAGAGTCCCAAGCAGTCGTCGCCGCAGAGAGGCTGCATCGGCGCGGACAGGATCACGTGCTCACGCAACATGGAAGCCAGTTCCAACTGGTTGCCCTGATATTGATACTGATCGTCCGGTTCCTCTTCTGGTTCGGCCTCCACGCCCTTTGCACGCGCCTTTCGGGAATCGACTCGCTTCGGATAACGCGGCGCCGACTTGGGCTCCGGGATAAAGGCCGCCCGCACAGAAAATGCCAGCGGATCCTCATACTCTTTCAAGCACCGCACACATTCGCGGACGATCGTACCTTCCAACACACCGGTCACGGCGACCAACCCTTCGACGTTGGTCAGGTCCAGACTCACAGCCAGCGGACCCAGGACCACGGCATCATCCTCGGTGAGGCCGAGTTCTTCAGCCGTGACCTCGCCGACCAGCGAAAGCCCATCGGCAGGTATGTCAGCCAGCAGAGGTCTGAGCAGTTCCATCGCGGCACCTACCTGCATTCCCATCCCCAACGTGACCGGTTATCGCTCTTCCGCAAAGCTGATGAGAGCGATGTGCCGAGCCCGCTTGACGGCGGCTGTCAATTCGCGCTGGTGCCTCATACAATTGCCGGATATACGCCGCGGAACGATCCGACCCCGCTCAGTCAAAAAGTTTCTCAGCAGCCCGACATCTTTGAAATCGATCGACCCTTTATCAATACAAAATCTGCAAGGCCGTCTGCGTTGAAAAAACCGTCCACCGCCGCCGTCTCGGTCTCCGCCTTGTTCACGCTCCATAAACCGTCTCCCTCTCTGTTAGCAGGATGCTGAAAAAGTCGCTCTTCTCACCCGCCCTCCCTGAGTCTGCCAAGACAGCCTCTTTACCCAGGGACGCGCCTTTTCCCATGTGTCGTTCTCGCCGCACTCAAGACCCGTGAAAGGTAAGACGTGAAAGGTGAAACGTAGGACTGTCGAGTGCTCTTCTTCCGAAACCTTTCACGTTTGACGATTCACGTCTCACGGATCGCTGGACGGCCTTTATGAGCATCCTGCCTGATGTTTTCCTGTTGTGCCATATGTGCAAACCATCGAAATGCTCGCATGCCATAATAGTTTTTCCACAGCCTGTTAGACGTGCTCGTCTGGTTCATACCCGGGATCATCATGCGCCGGTGCCTCAGTCCCGCCACCACCACCGCTATCCTGGCGTTTCGGCATGAATGTCACCGTTTGGGCCACCACCTCGTGCTTGCTGCGCTTTTGGCCGTCTTCCGTTTCCCACCGACGCTGCTGCAGCCGCCCATCGACGATGATGCCGCTCCCCTTGCTAAGATATTGTCCGCAATGTTCCGCCTGCTTGCCAAAGACGACAATGTCGACAAAACAGACTTCTTCTTTTAATTCTTCGCCCTGCTTATACCGCCGGCTGACCGCGAGGCCCAAACTGGCCACTGGCGTCCCATTCGGCGTGTACCGGAGTTCAGGATTTCGCGTGAGATTTCCGATGAGAATGACTTTATTAAACCCGGTCACCGGCAAACTCCTCCGATGACATCTCGTGTGGCCGTGCCGGCACCAATTCTTTTTTGAGGTGGACGGTCAAAAACTTGATGATGGAATCTTCCAGCCTGTAGGACCGCTCTAATTCACCAACCGTGATGTTGGGCGCCCTGAAGTAGAAGTAGACATACGTCCCCTTCCGCTCCCGCTTCACCTCGTAGGCGAGCTTCTTCTTACCCCAGTTTTCTGATTTAATGAACTGCGCCCCGGTTTTCTCCGCCACCGCCTTCATCTTCTCGATCAAGGCAGCAGTCTCCTGGTCGGAGACAGACGCACGAATAATGAACAGAGACTCGTAGAGCTCCATGCAGCAATCCTCCTGGACAAAGGCCCCCAATCAAGGTTGGGAGCGAGGTGTAGGGCGCCTATTTGGCGCAACGAACGGTGGACGGTATCACAGCCAAACTCTGGCTGTCAACGAATCAGCGCGATAATCGCCCGCGGTGGGTTTGTCCCGGCTCGTCGCTACCTCACCTCTCGGAGCGGAGCATTACGACCTGAGGCTCTTCGCTCCCACACCTCCCGCGACACCCCATCCACGGCGGTCTGAAGCGGAAGCCTTCCGGAATTCCCGTCGCCGTGGTCTGGCGACCACGGTGCGGTGGTCAGTTCCGGCTTTCCTTCTTCAGACGCCGGGCGGGGCCCCGTCGCTACGGTGACGTGCGCTCACAGCCACAGGCCGCCAACTATTCATATAGCTACCGATGCGGTTATTGCAGGAAGGAACGATTGAGGCGAAGACGGAGCAAAGAAGCGATGTTAGGCACCATTTCTTTTCCTACTTCTCCGGAAGCATTTCCATTGCTTCTCGAATAAGGCTAGCGTGAACCACTACTGCTACACAAAGTGGTGTAATGATGGAGCGTGTCTCATTGAAAGTTTCTACCTTTTGTGTAACCACATGCTGTTCACTTACTAACCCTATATATGGAGAACTTCACCCAGTTTTATGGCACCACGATTACTTCTATTTGTGTCCTCAAAATATACAGGTCCACCATTGTTACCCCCAAAAACCGCGAAGTCGAACAGAAAGGTCTTTGTCTTTGACGTCGGAAATAGGGGAAAGCTGGCGATGGTGCCGCTTCTGAGTATGGGGAACCCGGCTTCATTAGCCTCGGCACCAAGTGGGAAACCAAGGCAGAACAGTCTATCGCCTGGAGGGATTTCATAATCTTTCAATTCCTTGTCAGTTGCAAGAAAGGACAATGGAAGAAATTCGATGTCCGCAACCTTAGGCAACTTTACATACATCACAGCAATATCTGCTTCGGGATGCTCTATCCAAAGCGGTTTCTTTGATTGACGAATAGGAACCTTCCAATAGAGCCTGCTGAAATTATCCCCTTCTTTTTTCCTGAGCCATAACGTCGCCTCATCCTCCTCAATATCTCGCAACATATGTGCGGCAGTAACTAGAACATAGAAAGCCTGTCCTAGAGTATCCGGTATCGGTTTTCCTACTATGAAAGCTGTCCCGAACTTCTTGGAGCCAGTTATTTTGAAAGTTGACCGCATTAGAGTGGTACTAAGCTCAAAGGCTATCTCGTCATCGGCAATTGATTGCGGCGGCGATAGTATTATCGAGAAAAGACCAAGAACAACTGCATGCTCATGAAACCTCCGCCATCTCTTACTCATTGTTGAACCCTTATGAGAATATCATGCGGGTGGCGCCGAGCTGGGCGCCCAAGCGCGCGGAGCGTGGTCCCTACACCGGGCGGGGTGCGAGCACGGTTGGGCTGCTCGGCGACAGGACCCGCACCCTTGAACTACGCCTTGAGAGCCTGAGCGTCACCATGACGTCAGCACAACGAGTGCCAGTTCAATGCTGCTCTCATCACTGAGAAACGTTGAGATGGTACCCGTTGCCGCCGGCTTCTTGGGCGCGGGTCATGGCCTCCTTGGCCCGATCCAACAATTCGTCGGCTTCCTGCCCATCCAGCGGGTACACTGCAAGTCCCAGGCTGACCGTGACAACGGCCTCCTGATCCGTTATCTTGACTGGCTGGGCCATCGAGACAAGAATTCGCTTCGCCACGATCTCCATATCATGCTTGCACGTGATACCTTCCAGCAGACAGGTAAAGACATCGCCGCCAAGTCTCGCAACAGTGTCGACTTCCCTCATACATTGTTTCAGACGGTCAGCGGTGGCAGTAAGTAGGGCATCGCCAACCTCAAGGCCATGTTGCCCTGCCACTTCCTTGAAGCGGTCCAATCCCAGCAACACAACCCCAACTTCGATTTTCTTCCGCTTGGCCATCGCTAGGGCGTGCGCGAGCCGGTCGCGGAACAGTGTCCGATTGGCTAATGCGGTCAAGGGATCGAATTGTGCAAGGTAGGACAGGCTTCGCTCGGCGTGTTTGCGATCGACGGCATGGTGCACCGCTCGGGCTAATTGTTCAGCCGTCCACTGCTTTTTGAATACGACATCCTGCACGCCACGCTGAATGGTTTTCCGCTCCAACGCAGGATCGTGTTGATCGCTCATAACGACAATCGGCATACGACCCAGAGCGGCCTGAACGAGATCCAAGGTGCCGAGGCCATGGGTATCGACGAGTGCGCCATCCAGCAAGATAGCATCGAAGGATTCGGCACTCAAAAGCCGAAGCGCCGAGCTGAGTCGCGTCACATGCGTCACTTCAATTTGTCCCTGCCCCGCTTGCTGGAGCATGGCTCGGACATCTCGCGCCTCCGCTTCATTCTCCCCAACCAACAGGACTCTGATCATGAAATTTCTCTCCCACTACAACAACCAGTCTCTGCACCGCCCCCGAGAAACAGCACCATATTGTAGAAATATTTATTTGGAGAAGATATTAGAAAATTTACCAACGAACATCACTACATCAACACGACTCGCCCTGGCGTGCAAGACGTGAAGAGAAAGGAGGGCAACGATTCAGCATGAACCTGCGAGCACATTGTGGAGCGTTGAGCGTTGAATGAGAGCACGAAGGCTTACACGTTGAAGCGGAAGTAGACAATATCCGCTTCCTTGATGATGTAATCCTTGCCTTCGAGGCGGAACAGTCCCTTCTCCTTTACCTTCGCTTCCGATCCGCAGACCATCAGATCGTCATAGGTATACACCTCGGCGCGGATGAATCCTCGTTCCATATCGGAGTGAATCTTTCCCGCCGCCTGTGGGGCCGTAAGCCCTTTCCGCAGCGGCCAGGCTCGCGACTCCGTCTCGCCGGCGGTAAAAAACGTGATGAGGTTCAAAAGTACGTAGGCCTCGCGCGTGAGGCGAACAAGGCCCGATTCCGTCAGCCCCATTTCTTTCAGATAATCGGCCCGCTCACTGTCCGGAAGTGTGGACAACTCTGCTTCGAGCTGGCCGCAGATCGTGACCACCCGTGCGCCACGCTTCTCGGACAATTCTTGGACCGTCTTCACCATCGCCTCATCCGCATTGGCCCCCTCCGTCACATTGGCGACGAAGAGCACGGGTTTGGCGGCGAGCAACTGACACTCGTCCAGAACCACCCGTTCCTCCAGTGAGTACGGCAAATTACCCAGCCATTCGCCCTTGTCGAGGAGATCCATCAGCTTCTGGACGAAGGCCAGCTCAAACGCCGCTTTCTTATCCCCGGCGCGGACTTTCTTTTCGGTCCTTTGCTTGCGGCGGTCCAGCGTCTCCAGATCGGCGAGCATGAGTTCGGTTTCAATGACGCCGATGTCGCGGATCGGATTGACGCTACCGCTCACATGAACGACATCCCCGCCTTGGAAACAGCGCACGATGTGCATCAGCATGTCGACTTCCCTGATCTGTCCGAGGAACTGATTGCCCAGCCCTTCTCCTGTGCTGGCTCCCTCGACCAGGCCCGCGATGTCACGGACTTCCAATGTGCTGGGTGTTTTTTTCTTGGACTTGAAAATTTCGACGAGCCGATCCACACGCGGGTCGGGCACCTGTGCGATCCCGACATTCGTTTCGACCGTTGAAAACGGGTAATTCGCCACCACCGCCCCCGCGCCGACGAGCGCATTGAAGACGGTGGTCTTCCCTACGTTCGGAAGTCCGATCATGCCGCAACAGAGTCCCATTCTCTTCTCCCTCTCAACCCATCGAGAAGGAGAAGCCAGGTTGACCTAGGATGCGCGCGTCCAACGAGGGCCTTTCGAGGCCGCGCGTTGCGCGAGCAGCAGGTCAGCCTGACTCCCCCTCTTCCTCTTCTCCAACATTCTCGCGCACATTGAACTCGTTCATTGCCACCGCTACTCCTCGATGAATCAAACATTCCAACGCATCGACGGCGCGATCGAGACAGGGATTCAATACCGCGAGCTCTTCTCTCGTGAATGCCTGCAACACATAGTCCGCCGAATCCTGACACGGTGCCGGTCGGCCGATTCCGATCTTGACCCGCACAAATTGGGCCGTCCCGATCGTGTCAATGACCGACTTGATTCCGTTATGTCCCCCATGCCCGCCGGCCTGTTTGATCCGGAGACGCCCCAGATCAAGATCGAGATCGTCGTGGACGAGTATCAGGTCGTCGGCGGTCAACGAAAACTCACGCAGGAGGTCTATGAGCGGAGGACCGGTGATGTTCATCCAGTCGAGGGTGCCGGCGAGTTCGAGGAGTTCCGAGCCAAGCCGTCCCGATCCGCGATGAGCCATGCCGCGCTTGGCGAGACGGATGGACCACCGAGCTGCGGCCCGCTCGATGACCCACATGCCGACGTTGTGGCGGGTTTGGGTATAGGCAGCGCCCGGGTTGCCCAGCCCAACAATGAGGCGCAACGTTACTTCTTCTTTTCGGCTTCTTTCTTCTCAGCTTGTGGCGCTGCAACGCCTTTCTTCTCGCCGCCTTTCGCATCAGCAGCAACAGCAGTACCAGCTTTCTTTTCGCCGCCTTTCGCGTCAGCAGCAGCCACACCGGCTTTCGCCGCTTCGCCACCCTCAACGGCTTCACCTGCCACTTTGCCCTTCGTGGCCACCTCAGGCTCTTTCGCACCTTCCGGCCCGGCGGCTGCGCTCACGAGGAGCGATTCGAGTTTGGCTTCCGTCATCGGCGCCGCCACACTCACGACCATCTGCTCAGGATCGTCGAGATAGCGGATCCCTTCGCGTGCGGCCACATCTTTCAGATGGAGACCTTGCGCGATGGCGAGCCCCGAGGCATCGACTTCGATGAAGTCCGGCAAAACAGATGGCAGACACTCAACATGCAACTCGCGCATATTGTGGTGAAGGATGCCGCCTTCTTTGACACCGGCAGGCATTCCGCCGGTCAAATGCAGGGGCACCTTCACGCGAATCGGCTTGTTCATCGAGATTTCAAACAAATCCGCATGGAGTACATTCCCTTCGACTGGATCGACTTGGAAATCTCGCAAAAGTGCCGTCCGGTTCGGTTTCGACTTCGCACCAGTGAGCGTGAGCGACACGAGCGCGGCCCCACCCGCCTGTGCCGTCAAAATCTTGACCAGGCTATCGGGTTCAATCGTCAAGAGCAGGCATTCGCCCTGCCCATACAACACGCCCGGGACCTTGCCCTCCCGTCGAAGTTGGCGAGCCGCACCCTTTCCCGTTTTCTCTCTCACTGTGACTGCTAGATCAAACTTCATGACAGGCCTCCGTCCCCTTCTCGCTTGTCTTTAGATGCTTCGGTCTCGAGTTAGGCAAACAATGAACTCACCGACTCATCTTCATGGATTCGCCGAATCGCTTCACCTAACAGTGGAGCGACCGATAATTGATGCAACTTCGGGCAGCTCTGCTCTTTGCCCCGTAACGGAATCGAATTGGTCACGATCACTTGCTTCAGGCAGGATTGCTGGATCCGGTCCAATGCCGGCCCGGTGAGCACCGCGTGTGTACAAGCCGTCCATACTTCCCGAGCCCCATGATCCATACAGGCCTGCGCCCCCTTCACGATGGTGCCGGCCGTATCGATCATGTCGTCCAGCAAGAGCGCACTCTTGCCTGCGACGTCGCCGATGATGTTCATGATCTGCGTCTGATTCGGTCCTTCACGTCGCTTGTCGATAATCGCCAAATTCGCTTCGAGCCGCTTCGCAAAGGCGCGGGCCCGCTCGACTCCACCGGCGTCTGGCGAGACGACCACCAGATCACTCACCTTCACCTTCTGCTTCGTAATGTAATCCAACAACACGGGTAGTGCATAGAGATGGTCCACGGGTATATTGAAGAACCCCTGGATCTGCCCCGCGTGGAGATCCATCGTCAGCACCCGGTCGGTGCCAGCGGTACTGATGAGATCGGCCACGAGCTTCGCTGAAATCGGCACACGTGGCTGATCTTTACGATCCTGACGGGCATAGCCGAAATACGGGATGACCGCAGTGATGCGATTTGCGGAGGACCGTTTGAGCGCATCAATAATAATCAACAACTCCATAAGGGAGTCGTTGACCGGCTGGCAACTCGACTGCACGACGAACACGTCGCCGCCACGAACGTTTTCCTCAATCTTGACACGAATTTCTCCGTCACTGAATGACCCGACCGTAGCCTCCCCTAGCTTGGTCCCAAGATAGGCACAAATTTCATGGGCCAGGGCCGGATTCGCGTTGCCAGAGAATATCTGTAGCTCTCCGCTCATCGATTCCTCAGAGGGTACCTGGATGCGACTGCGTCACGTTCTAATTTCGTATAGGGTTCGTCTCGACGGCGGGCGTCGGTGGGCGTAATCGTGTCCCGCCTACCTATATTCGCTGCGCGCTGTTGAGGAAGCCAGCTAAGGGGCTAGACTTTAGCGGAATGTAAGGGGAGTTGTCAACCGAGCCACGGCTTATCGTGGTAGTTCGTATTGCCAGCCAAGCGGGCCTGAACAGGTGGGAGCGACAAACACATTCATCATATTTTCACTCACGAACTGGGACTGGGCCAGGCGCGCGCGGGCCTCGTCCGCGAACACCCCAAACACTGTCGCCCCGCTTCCGGACAGCAGCGCGATCTCGGCTCCGTGGGTCTGCAAGCTCCGTTTAATCTCCCGAAGGTCCCCATGTACGCCGAAGACCGGCGCCTCGAAATCATTCTCTGCCGCGGCAATCAATTGGGCCCAGCTCACCCGCGATTGCCGGTCGATTTCTCGCTGGGCCAGCGACAGCGGCGTGACAGCCGTCCTGGTGGCAGCCAATTCTTGGTACGCCCACTTGGTATTGACCCCAAACCCCGGGTTGACGAGCACGATCCATCGCGCCCCTTCAACGACGACCGGCCGAACGGTTTCTCCCCGACCCGCCACAAACGCTGAAGGGGCGAAGAGAAAAAATGGCACGTCGCTACCTAACAATTGCCCGACATCAGCCATCTGCGTCGGAGACCACTCCAACCGTAATAAATGGTTCAACCCTATGATGGTGGCTGCGGCATCGCTGCTCCCGCCACCGAGGCCGGCTCCCATCGGTATGCGCTTACGCAGCTCTATGTCGAGCCCGATCGATTGCTGGGCTCGCGCCAACACCTCGTGGGCTGCGTGATAGACGAGGTTACTCTGGTCTGCAGTCAGCTGCGTCGCATCACACCTCAGCTGAATATCCTGTCGATCAGCACGCAACCTGATCTGCACCTCGTCTTCGAGGGCAACCGTCTGCATGATCGACCAGAGATTGTGGAAACCGTCGGGGCGTCGGCCGAGGATACGCAGGATCACGTTGATTTTGGCAGGAGCGAAGACGGTGATCTCGGAGGGACGCAGCTGCGGATTAATCACGGCCTCCCTTGATGGCATACTTCTCTAGTCGGTAGCGAAAGGATCGCGTGTTGAGCCTCAGAAGCCGTGCGGCCTTTTTCTTCACCCACATGGCCCGTTCGAGCGCCTTCAAGAGCAGGTCTTTTTCAATGCCGTTGATAAGCCCTTCCAAATCCAACCCGTCTTCAGGCAAATCAGTGGGCACCCCCTGCTGCTGAGGGATCACGACTCGATGAAGCCAGCCACGAATATCCTCATCCGACAAAGGCGCACCGACGGAAAAGGTGACAACACGCTCAATCAAGTTTTCAAGCTCGCGTACGTTGCCGCGCCACTCATGGCTCAGCAACACGTGCATCGCCTCCGATGTCAATACGGGGGCCGGCTTGCCGTTTTCCTGTGAATACTTCTCAAGGAAATGTTTCACGAGAAGCGGGATGTCTCCCGTTCGAAGCCGCAACGGTGGGAGCCGAATCGGGATCACGTCTAAGCGGTAGTACAAGTCTTCGCGAAATGAGCCGTCGGCCACAGCTTTTTCAAGGTCCTTATTGGTCGCGGCCACAATGCGCACATCGACCTTTACATCCTGGTTGCCGCCCACACGCCGGAACTCTCGTTCCTGAATGACGCGCAGCAGCTTGATTTGAATTGTCGGGGTCGTATCGCCGATTTCATCCAAAAAGATCGTGCCGCCGTTGGCGACTTCGAACAACCCCGCCTTATTGGCCATCGCGCCGGTAAAGGACCCCTTCATGTGCCCGAAGAGTTCGCTTTCGAGCAACGTCTCCGGCACTGCACTGCAATTCACCGCCACAAACGGCATCGGACTCCGGGAACTATTATAGTGAATCGCGCGCGCCACCAACTCTTTTCCCGTTCCGCTTTCCCCACAAATCAACACATTGCTCTTAGCGTCCGCGACTTTGCGCACTACGTCGAACACCTTCAGCATGCCCTCGCTCTGGCCGACGATCTGCGCAAACGACGATTGGCTTGCCATCTCGCGCTTTAATAGAATATTTTCCGTCGATAGACGCCGCCTCTCCAGAGCGTTGCGGATAATCAACTGCACTTCATCGACCTGGAACGGCTTGGTCAGATAGTCGTACGCGCCCTGTTTCATCGCATCGACCGCCGAGTCCGCGGTCGCGAAGGCCGTAACGACAAGGACCACGGTTTCAGGAGAAGAAGACTTTACCGCCTTCAGAACCGCCATGCCATCGGCTTTCGGCATGCGGAGGTCGGTGATGACAAGATCGAAGATTTCCTTGCTTATATGACCGATGGCCTCTTCGCCATCCGACGCTTCGGTCACGACATAGCCCGCGCGTTTGAGCATAATGCTCAGGACTTCGCGCAACCCCCTCTCGTCATCAACAACTAGGATCTTTTCCACGGCGTCCGTCCCTCATGCCACAATCGCACCCCGGCATCCCCGGAACGCGGCATACATACGATAAACCGTGAGCCTTGACGCTCCTGACTTTCGACCTTGATCCACCCCCCGTGCAGATCGACGATGCGATGCACAGCTGCGAGACCCAATCCTGACCCTTCTTTCTTCGTCGTGAAAAACGGAAGAAAGATCTTGTCGAGGTTCTGTTTTGGAATACCTTCCCCAGTGTCTTGAAACGCAATCTCGATGACGTCGCCCTTGCGGCCGCCGGCATCGACGTGGCGGCTACTCGTCGAAATCGTCAACTGTCCTCCCTCCGGCATCGCTTCAAACGCATTTGTCGCCATATTCCAGAAGACCTGCCGAAGCTGATCTTGATCGACCAGGGCCGTGAGCGTCCCGGTCGCCAGGGACGTGACGATCTTGATCTTGGAACGTGTTCGCGCTTCATGTTGAACGAGATCGAGCGTCTCAGCAAGTACTTTGTTGAGATCACGCTCTGCGAGATTGAGCGCCGGCGGACGTGCATACTGGAGGAATTCAGTAATGATGTTGTCGAGCCGGGTGGCCTCACGAATCGCAATGTCCATCAACCGGCGATTCGTTTCGTCTCCCATGGCATCTTTACGAAGCATTTGCATCGCGCCGGCCAATGCGCCAAGCGGATTCCGAATCTCATGGGCCATCCCGGCAGACATCTCGCCCAAACTCGCCAGCCAATCCTTGCGCCGCATTTCCTCTTCGAGGTCCCGAATCTGTGTCAGATCTTTGAACACACCAACCAAGCCCGTCTGCCTCCCCTGCTCGTGCAATGGGGAAAGGGTCATACCGAGAATCAGGCGATTGCCGTCAGCACGCTTACATTCCACTTCGAATCGCTTTGTCGTCGACACGGCACCACTGAGTTGTTCGTCTGATTGTTGGCTAGGATGCCAGTTGAAGACCTCACGCCAGGGACGTCCGGCAACATGAGTGATCGTATACCCGGTCGCCTCCTGTGCCGCTGGATTGAACGAGGTGATACACCCCGTGGCATCTGCCGTAAACACACCGCTGCTGATGCTGTGGATGATATTCTCGTGAAAGACTTGGAGGCGAGTCAGTCCCTGTTCCTTCTCATGTAACGATTGGTCCGCCTGTTGAAGTTGATCTGCTAAGGCCCCGCCAAGAATCCCGACGACAAGAAGAGCGAGGGCATAGACGCCGAATGTTTGAAATGTTTCGGGCACAGTCAGCCGACTCGGCGACATCCACCCCCACCCCTCAACAAGACCATACAGTTGAATGTTCGTTAAGAGCCCAAACAAAATAATGCAGAAGCAGGCGGTAAGAAGCCCCACTCGCCGACGTGGAACGAGACTGGCAACCGCCACCGTCATGACATATAGCACCGCGAAGGGACTCTCGATCCCCCCTGTCCTAATAACCAACACCGTTTCAAGGAGGAAGTCGATCCCCACCTGCGCCCAAAAAAGTATCGTGAGAGCTGCCGGTGAGGTAAGCGCACGGAGCAGAATGACGGAAGGGATCGTCAGGATGTAGGTGACAATAATCAGGGTGTAGAACGTTTCGACCCACCCGCTCTTCCCGACTTGAAAAGCGAGAGACAGACCGAGCATCAGGGTCACGAAGGCCATCCGAAGCCCCATGATCCAATACAGTCTTATGCGCAAGTCATTCATGAGTGGAAGACCACCGGGCGAGAAGGAGATCGGCGGGGCATGAAGAGAGATGTGCCTCGTTCATTCTCCTCGGATTTGGGGCCAAAAACCGTGTCATCGCACATCCGACGGGGCACCGAGTGGTTGAGCCGGAATGGCTTAGGGCCTTCATGCTGGGAGCTAGGCCCAACTCCGTGAAGCGAACGGACTGAATGCCAGTCTCTATCCGATTGCGGACGCCATTTTGAAGATCGGGAGGTACATCGCAATCACGATAAACCCAATCACAATCCCCAGGAACACCATCATCGCTGGCTCAAGTAGTGCCGTCAACGAAGCAACTGCCTGATCAACTTCGTCTTCGTAAAAGTCGGCAATTTTCCCCAACATAGCGTCCAACGCGCCGGTTGACTCACCGACTGCGATCATATGCGTAACCATCTTTGGAAAGACGCCGCTTGCTGCCAATGGATCCGCGATAGTCTTTCCGCCACTGATACTGACGCGAGCATTGATCAACGTTTCTTCAATAACCTTATTGCCCGAGGTCTTTGCACAAATGGTCATTCCATCGAGTAATGGGACTCCGCTAGCGAGCAAAGTCCCGAGCGTACGGGTAAACTTGGCAACCGAGGCTTTTCTGATTAGGTCTCCAACCACTGGTAACCTGAGAAGCAACTTATCAATGACCATCCGTCCTTGAACGGTGCCATAGTATTTTTTAATGCCAACAATGATCCCTACAATAATCCCAAAAATGACATACCAGTACGCTATGAAGGCGTTACTCAGGTCGATAACCAGTTGCGTAGGACCGGGCAATGCCACTTTCCCGCCTGACAGTTCAAGAAACATCTTTGCAAAGATTGGAATTACAAAAATCATGAGAATAGTGATAACAACAACGGCAACTCCCATGATCGTGCTAGGATAGACCATGGCAGACTTGATCTGCCCTTTGAGTTTCGCCGCTTTCTCGATGTACTTAGCGAGACGCGTCAAGATCGTATCAAGCAGGCCGCCCACCTCGCCCGCATGCACCAAGTTGACGTAAAGATCGTCGAAGATTTTAGGATGGCGCCGCAAGGCGTCCGAGAAGGTCGAACCCGCTTCCACCTGAGTCTTCACTTCCCCGATCGTTTCTCGCAGCACTTTATTCTCGGACTGGGTCGAGAGGATTTCGAGACATTGCACCAAGGGCAGACCCGCATTGATCATCGTGCCAAATTGTCGCGTAAATACGATCAGGTCTTTTTCCGTGAGACCGGACCCAAAACTCAGTTTGAATCCGCCCGCGCCACTCTTCTTTTCTTCAAGGCTGGTGACGACGACACTTTGCTTGCGGAGTTGATCCACCGCCTCATCTCGGGTTTTTGCGCTCAGTTCGCCCTTCTTGACGGCACCCGATCTGCTTCGTCCGACATACGCAAAGGTAGCCATACGCAACACTCACCCTTCGATGTGGCCATCGCCCTGGCCGGTGTTAGACTGAGGTGAATACCTACCAGGCGAGTCTACTGGCCACCCCCAAACCTGTCAAACAAATGCACAATCTCTGCGCAGTCGACGAGGCACGCAGGCTCTAGCAATACAGAGCCTTAACCCGCATTATTCAGGAACGCTTCTGCTGCAATCGCGGATTCGCCGCTGCGCGATTTCGCGACGAACCGTCATGAATAATGCGGGTTAGTTGCTGATCGCACTCGTGTGCCGATAGCCTCGGTAGAGATAGTGCAGTCCGGACAATAGCGTGAAGGAGATCATGCCGAACAAAAGAGGCAGCAAGACGGTGAGATCGATTTGACGGGAACTTAGAAATATCACCAACACGACATAGGACAGCTGGAGAAACGTGGTGCCCTTGCCTAAGAAGGTGGGGGTAATATCCACGCGAGAATCTGTGAAGTGCGCCACCGCCGTTCCCAACATCAGTATTAAGTCTCGGCTGACCACTAGGATAGTGACCCACGACGGAATCAAATGAATCATCGAGAGTGTGATGAACCCGGAGGTGAGGAGCAGCTTATCGGCCAGAGGGTCCAACACGGCTCCGAGCCGGGTATACTGATTCTTCACGCGGGCGATCGCCCCATCAAGCGCATCAGTGAGTCCGGCCACGATAAGCACGATGAGCGCTAGAGTAAATCTGCCGTAGATAAGTAACCCAATGTAGCAGGGAATCAGGAGAATACGGAGGATGGTCAAGCTGTTGGGGATATTCATATCTTCCGGAACACAACGGGCTGCGACAGCGGGAGGAAATGATAGGTGGGCGTTAGGCGGTTGTCAACGGCTTGCAGTCGGCACAGCTCCTCCCTATAATCGGGGCCCTGGGCCATTCCTTTTGAGTGTCATGGAGGTCGTTAATGAGTTCGCTTCCGCTGCTCTTCAAAAAAGACGGACTGATTGAAAAGCACCAGGTTGAAGGAGTCGACCCGAGCGATCGGTATTTCAATCGCACAGTCCTGGTTAATCGAACACCCTCAGGTTACGCCGCCAAGGTCATGTATGAAGCCCTGACTGTCGAAGGGCACTCGCATCCGACCATAGCCGCTGCGGTACAAGAACTTATCGAAGCGATGCAGGGGTTCGGCTTCAGCAGAATGAGAACTCGCGCCAATTTCAAAGGCACGAAGTATCTCGCCGAAAAAGAAACCTGGGTCGATTACCAGGACCCGGCATAGCCCCGAAAATCACGCAGATACAAACTCCCGATAGACCAGGTCGTGAATACACGGGCGGAAGTCCTTAATCTTCTCGTTACTCCGGCTCGGATAAACCCGGTTGGATAACAGCACCACCTCCAATTCGCACAGCGGATCAATCCACAGCGACGTCCCAGTGTAGCCAAGATGCCCGAACGACCGCTCGGAAAAATGGGACCCCGATGAGGACGGCGCCGACGGAGTGTCCCATCCCAACGCCCAACTCGATCGAACGGCAGACTCCTGGCGGGTCGTAAACTGCCTGACAAGTTCCCCGTCCAGAATCGACTCTCTTCCATGATAGCCGCGGAGCCAGGCTCCGGAAACAGCCAGCACCGATTCGGCAGTCCCGAATAACCCTGCATGGCCCGCGACGCCACCCATCGCCGCGGCATTCTCGTCGTGCACCTCCCCGCATAAGAAACGATTGCGCCACTCGTCTTGTTCGGTCGGGGCTATGCGTGATACATCAACCATTGTGCGTACAACATCGGGGTGCGCTCGCCCTGTCGTAGGGCAAAACATCAGTGGGTCGGCCCGTAGCGGTCGGACGATGGCCTCTTCGCACCAGAGATCCAGCGCCATTCCACTGAGACGCTCCACCAGAAATCCTAGCAACATGAATCCAAGGTCGCTGTAGACACTTCGCTCTCCGCCTGCATAGATCAACGGTTCGTCACGAATCATCTTCAACACATGTTGTTTGACGGGCTGATTCCCCTCAGAGTGCCCCGGGGCAATACCTCTTGCGTCAAGCCGCTCGTATAACGGTCGCCACCCGGGCAAGCCCGAACGATGGGTCAAGATCTCTCGCACCGTTGCCTTACCGATCGGCGCCCCTTCAAGTTCGGCTAACACCTCTTGCACGGGATCCCCAAGAGCAACCTTGGCGCGCTGAATCAGAAGCAATACTGATGTAACCGTCGCCAGCGGTTTCGTAAGAGAGGCGAGGTCATAGATAGTAGCGGGTTGTACGGGAAGGCCCGGAGGCTCTGACGACAATCTCCCGGCTACAGCCACACATTGCAGTTCGCCACGCAGACGCACCGCCAACTGGGCACCGGGAAAGACACCGTCGTCAACGGCAGATTGCAGTGCCGCCTGAATGACGTGATGAGTAGCCATAGGCGAGACACCTGTCATGAACGGGGTAATCTGCTGCTGGTGGGCGGCGCGAAGCACACCGAGAACCGCATCAGTTGCAAGGATCGACCAGGTCTAACACGTCACAACGCGGGGCTCGATTGTCCTTCGAGCTTCTCCTCCGATGCGGTCGCGGCGTCATGAAGTGCTTCCTGTTCTTCTGCTTCAAACAGACGCTCGAACATCCGCAACGACGCGCGCAACCGTTCAATCATGAGCAGTCGCTGTTTCTGGAGCGACGAGAGGTCGTGCTGCGTATCGGCCAGTGCGACCCTGGCCTGACGGATTAACTCGCCGGCCTTCAGTTCAGCCTCCTTGATGACGAGATCCGCCTCCCGTTGAGCATTCCGCTTCACATCATCTGCCAGCGATTGAGCTGACAGGAGGGTGTTCGACAATGTCGCTTCCGTCCGCTTCAGTTCAGCGAGCTGCTGTTCCAGAAATATGATCTTTTCTTGCTGAACCGCATGGTCTCGATTCAACGATTCGACCGTCTGCGCCAGTTCTTCAAGGAAGCGATTGACCTCTTCCTTGTCGTACCCGCGAAAGCTGACGTTGAATACCATCTGTTGAATATCGAGCGGTGTAATTCTCATGGCATCCCCCCAATGCTATTTCCGTCCATTGCTACTGCGATTTGAAGTAGCGAAGGTACAATGGCCCTCTGAAGAAATACCAGAATCAGTATGAGAACAAAAGCAGACAGGTCAAATCCTAAACGCGTACCGACTATTCGGCGAATTGGAGCCAATGCTGGCTCAGTAACCTTTACCAGAAACTGCACAATAGGGTTCCATGGGTCAGGATTGACCCACGAGATGAGCGCGCGAGCAACAACAACATATATATAGATTTCTAAAACATAATGGATGACCGTTGCCAATGCGCTCAGGGCATTGCCTATGACAAACATCAGCGTCCCAACTCCTTCGATCGTGTGGTGGCCGCTTCGACCGCTGCCATCAGCGCGGCACGGAATCCCCCCTGCTCGAGCTGATGAAGCCCGGCGATGGTCGTGCCTCCGGGAGACGCTACCCGATCTTTCAATTGAGCGGGGTGCACCCCTGATTCCAGCACCAAGCGAGCCGCGCCGAGCACCGTCTGGGCAGCAAGAAGTTCGGCGGTCTGCCGCGGCAAGCCCATCATAACCCCCCCATCCGCCAGCGCTTCAATGGCCTGAAATACATAGGCCGGCCCACTGCCGCTCAGTCCAGTCACGGCATCCATCATCCGTTCCTCAACCAGCACCACCAGGCCGACAGCTTCGAATATTTTTCGAACCAGTCGAACGTCATCGTCGGAAACTCCGGCACCCATCGCAAGAGAGGTCATACCCTCCCGGACCAATGCCGGAGTATTCGGCATCGCACGAACGACCCGCATCGCCCCGGCAATCTGTTCCGCGATTGTCCGAATCGTCACCCCTGCAGCAAGAGAAATCACAAGGGCATGGGCCAGGATCGGGCCAAGCTCACTGAGCACAGCAGGAAGCATCTGAGGTTTCACCGCCAAGACGACCACATCAGCCCAGGCG
>DASYVB010000178.1:0-7433 GCA_036000525.1 Nitrospiraceae bacterium
AGCTACTTTCCAATCATGCGATCTGTAGGTCTGAAAGTTCTCAAAAACCGCTTGAGCGAATATGTGCGGATGGCGGCAAAAGGTGAAGTGATTCTCGTCACCGATCGGGATCAGGTTGTGGCGGAAATTGTGCCGCCCAGCCCCGGCCGAAGTTACGGTGTTGCGGACGCACTGCTCGCCGAAAGCGTCCGCAAAGGATGGGTGAGACCCGCGGCGCTGCCGCAGGAAGGTGCGCCGCCTCGAAAACCCGTAACAACCTTCAAGAGGCTCATGCGCGAGCTTGACCGCGACCGCAACGATCGATGAGCTTCGTCTATCTCGACACGTCTGTCGCTCTGGCACACCTGCTGGCGGAGGATCAGGCTCCTCCGGAAAACTTATGGGGCGAATCGCTGATCTCGAGCCGGCTTTTCGAATATGAGATCTGGAATCGCATTCACGCGCGAAAACTCGGCAAAACTCATGGGGAAGCGGTCCGGGAATTGACTGGCCGCATCGCGCTTGTCGAGTTGATCGGTCCGATACTCGACCGCGCCAAAGAACCTTTTCCGGCAGCTGTTCGTACGCTTGACGCCCTGCACCTCGCATCGATCTCGTTTCTGATAGAGACCGGACAAACCGTGGCCCTTGCGTCCTACGACACGAAAATGACGCATGCCGCCCGTTTGATCGGCATCAAGATCTACGAGCTCTAGTGTCCTGAGTTATCATGACGCCTTCCTGATAGTGCACGGCGTCTTTGCGCAGGAGGAGATCCGTCGATGAGTACCGATAAGAAGAACAAGCGGGGGGTGTCGCGCCGGAAGTTTCTCGGCGCCAGTGCGGGGACGGCGATGGCTGCTATTGCGGCGGGTGCCGGGCCCGCCGTGGTTGTCCTATCGGGCCAGGTTCCTACAGCGGCCGGCGCGGCCGAGCCGGACCTGACACTGGTCAACGGGAGAATCCATACGATGGATGCGCGAAACACCATCGTGACTTCCGTGTCGATCAAGAACGGCCGCTTCGCGACAGTAGGCAACTCGGCTCCGACACCTCCACGAGGGACTCGCGTCATCAATCTGAGGGGACGTACAGTGGTGCCGGGAATCATTGAGGGCCACATCCACAGCGTGAGCCTCGCCAATCGTCCCGGCTATCACACCATTCTCGAAAACACGACTTCGATTAAGGAGATCCAGGAAGCGCTCGCTGCGCGCCGGAAGAATGTGCCGGAGGGGCAGTGGATCACGTCGATGGGGGGATGGCATCCGAACCAGTGGGCCGAGCACCGGCATCCGACTCGGCGGGAACTCGACGAGGCGGTTCCGGATCGTCCGGTGCTCCTCTATGAAAGGTTCACCGGTCCGTGTGCAACCAACAGCCTCGGCAAAGCATTCTTCGACGCCGCCGATGCTGCCCCGCCGGTGCATCCGAACATCGCCAAGGTGAATGTCTCCGACACCGGTGTCATCGCGGCGGCCAGCCAAACGGGTGGCGGGCCGTCGGCGAGTGCGCTGTATTACATGCGCCGGATGCAGACCTTCGAAGACAAGAGACGAAGCACGCTCGATGCGATGAACTACTCGGCAAGCGTTGGGTTGACAGCGCATCTCGATCAGGTGTTGTTTCCGACGCCGGGTCCGCTGCATCCGAATCAGATTCTGTCCAACCTCGATCAATACCGAATGTACGACTCGTGGATGTCCCTACATCGCGAGGGCAAAGCGATCATTCGTTTGCAGATGAACTTCCTGCAAAACCAGAGTGACCCGGATTTGCCGGAACTGAAGGAGCGCCTCAGAAACCAATTCCAGTTCTTCGGCGATGACATGATGATGACCGGCTCGATCGGCGAGTGGGCCGCGCCTCTCGGGAGCGGCGCGGTGTGGGCCGAAGCGCAGCGCCTCGTCGCTCAGGCCGGATGGCGGAACGAAAACAGCGTGCAGAATCTGGCCGGCCTGACGCAAGTGGTCGAGGCCTACGAGAAGGTCAACAAGGAATTCGACATTACCAAACTGAGATGGATGGTCCATCACGTTCCCGTCGTCAACAACGACCTGCTCACCAGGCTTCAGCGGCTCGGCTGCGGCGTGCAGATGGCGGCCTTCCGCTGGGTCACATCCACCGATCCCAAAGTCGTGGTTGGTCCGCCGTTCCGGACGATCGTGGATCATGGCATCCAGGTTGGCATCCACGGCGACGGGGTTCACATCGCGCCGCTGAACCCGTGGCTCCAAATCTACTTCGCGACAACAGGCCTCAACTCCTTCGGCGCGCGGGTGAACGGCGATCAACAGATCACGCGCCAGGAAGCGCTTCGCCTCTTCACGCGCGGCAACAGTTGGTTTCTGCGCATGGAAGATAAGATCGGCTCGATCGAGCCCGGCAAGCTAGCCGACCTGGCCGTACTCAACAAGAATTACTTCGACGTGACCGATGAGGAGATCAAACAGATCCGCTCGGTCCTCACGATCGTCGGCGGCAAGATCGTTCACGACGCGGGAGCGCTGTCTTGAGGCTGTAGAGTCCCCGCCTTTCCAAGGCGGGGTGCCCGAGCGATCAAAAAACGTTAGAACGCGAGGGCGGGGCGGTTATTCAGTAGATGCTCGCGAAGCGCTCAAATTGTTTTTGAACTTGGCAACCGCCCCGTCTGCGCCGTCAGCCTGCTGGCTGTCAGCGCAGCCTCCCCGCCTTGGAAAGGCGGGGAGTAAAAGGAACCAATGACATCCGACGACCGATGGAAAGAGATTGCCTCGTCTGAGGAATTCAAACAGCTCGTGCGGGCGAAGATTCGAATCATCGTTCCGGCGACGCTGTTCTTCATCGTTTATTACTTCGCGCTTCCCCTGCTTGTTGGATACGCGCCGCAGTTGATGGAGCGCAAGGTTCTAGGCAAGGTGAACCTCGCCTATGTGTTCGCGCTGTCGCAATTCTTCGTGGCGTGGGCGATTGCCGCTCTGTATCTGCGGGCGGCGGCGCGTTTCGATGCAATGGCGAAGAAGATCACGGACAGCGAGGAAAAACGATGATCGCCCTCGTGATGTTTCTCATCTTTGTCGGCACGACGCTGGCTATCACGTACTGGGCGTCCCGGCGGTCGACCGGGACGACCGCTTACTTTGCGGCGAATCGGAAGATCACGGCTTGGCAGAACGGTTTCGCCGTAGCCGGAGACTATATGAGCGCGGCGTCGTTCCTCGGGATTGCGGGCATTATCGCATTCCAGGGTTATGACGGCTTCATGTACTCCGTAGGCTGGCTCGTTGCTTACCTCACGGTCCTGCTGATCGTCGCCGAACCGCTGCGAAACGTCGGCAAGTACACGATGGCGGATGTGCTTGCGTACCGCCTGAGTCCGCGGCCGGTCCGCGCAATGGCTTCGCTGAGCACGCTGGTCGTCAGTACGTTCTACATGATCGCTCAGATGGTGGGAGCCGGCACGCTGGTTGCCGTCCTACTTCAGGGCATCGGATACAACACCGCCGTCGCCGGTGTCGGCATCTTGATGGTGGTGTATGTGGTGTTCGGCGGGATGCTGGCCACAACCTGGGTACAGATCGTGAAAGCCATTCTCCTGATGGGCGGCACCGTTGTGCTGAGCGTCCTTGTCCTCGCCCATTTCGATTTCAGCTTCGGCAACTTCTTCGACGCGGTCAGCCACGTGACCTATACCGAAGGCGGCAAGCAGGTCGTTCGAGATTTTCTTCAGCCGGGACTGCGATTCAAACCGCCCTACGGCGCCCTCGACTTGATTTCGCTGGGCATGGCTTTGATTTTGGGAACAGCCGGATTGCCTCACATCCTCGTGCGCTTCTACACCGTGCCCGACGCGAAGACAGCTCGCATCAGTGTCGTTTGGGCAATGGCGCTGATTGGCTCGTTCTACATCATGACCACATTCCTGGGATTCGGCGCTGCAACGATCGTTGGGCGCGACACCATTGCGGTAAACGGCGGGACGAACATGAGCGCGCCGTTACTGGCGAAGGCGCTGGGAGGAGAAGTCTTCTTCGGCTTCATTTCGGCCATCGCTTTCGCGACGATTCTCGCCGTCGTGGCCGGCCTGACCATCAGCGCATCGATGTCCTTTTCACACGACTTCTATACAAACGTGATTCACCGTGGCGTGGAGCGCAAGCGCGGGGAAGAAGTGTTCGTTGCGCGCATTGCCGCTTTTGTCGTCGGCGCTGTCGCGATCCTTGTCGCGATACTTCTCGGCCCGACCGCCAACGTCGCATTCCTTGTCGCCCTCGCATTTGCTGTAGCTGCGTCCGCGAATCTTCCCGTCATCGTACTGTCGTTATTCTGGCGCCGATTCAACACTGCCGGCGCGGTCGTAGGTCTGGCTACCGGACTCACCGCATCGCTGGTTCTGATTCTTATCGGTCCCGGAATCATGGGGGCGAGCCGCGCCCTCTTCCCGCTGGAGAACCCCGGAATTCTTAGTATCCCGATAGGTTTCATCGGAGCAATCGCCGGTACCCTTCTCACCCGCGAACCCCGAGCCGAACAAAAATTCGACGAATTGTTCGTGCGCGCGACTACCGGCCTCGGCGCAGAGCACTAGGCGGAACCCAGATCGGTGAGAAATTGGGGCTATCGCGCCAAGCAAAGCTTGGAGGAGGAGGAAGTCATATGAGTTGACGGAAACCTCTTAATGGAATCCAGTTGGTGAGAATCCAACCCGGTCAAAGCCGTAGCGGGCAGGCCGGTAGTGAGCCTTGCCTCTCATGGGGTGACCTGTGGGGGTTGAAGCGTAGGCAGCAAGTAAGCGGGCCGTGAGGATCAGCTCCGAAATCTTTCACTTTGCGGTGTCGACGTTCTTAGCCTGATGGAAGACAGCAATCGAGCAACCGTTATGCGAGGTTGTGACGAGCCGCCGGAGCCCCTAGCCCAGGGCACGCTTGCAGAGGGATTCCCCAGGAACTTGGGAGAGCTCCCCGTCTCCTGTGGAACAACAGCAGGTACTCGCCGTCGAGGGAAACCAGAGATGTCGGGGAAGGGCGATGGAGCAGTCTTACGAACCCATAGTACCGATGATAGTGACGCAGCGAGACTAGCTGCTGTGCTAGCGGGTGCAAGTCCCGTCGGTGCAAGTCCCAGTTTGGCACCGTAGTCATATCCGGCAGTCATTGGGGTGACCCAGTGGCTGGAAGCCCGGAAGTAAAAGTTCTAGGCGGGCAGGATTTTTCTGTCCGGATCAGCCCAGAGAGCGAGCAATCAGGAGGGCCGTAGCGAGAGCGAACGAATAAGTCGCCGAAATCCGGTACCCCGCGTGAAGCTGATTTGCGGGATTGTTGGAGAGGCCAAGTGGTCCCCACTTTCTCATGATGGCCAGTGTCGGTATGGAAGAACTGGGGCAAGCACATATCGAATCTCCCGGCGGAAACTGAAGGCGGCAATCCTGAAGAGTACAGCAGTGAAAGTCCGGAAGGTCTGGTGACCGGCGAAAGACCGTCCTTATAACCGGTATCACCGGGAAGTGGGACGGAGGCGGCCAGACTGGCGGATGGGGTCGGCAAGCGATGACGGTTGGGACAACATAACCCAACATGAGCGAGGATCCCAGGGCCCAGGTGAAATCGCTGAAGCCACGGTCCCGTACTTTGATGCGGGAGTGCCGTTTGGCGAAGGCGGTTTCGAAGACGGGAGCAAACCGTTTCGATCACGTTGAGCGGGAAGGCTCCATGTTGAACTCACAGGTGCCTGGTGCTTGAAGCCGTACTGGGGAAAACCCACCGTACGGAATTTTAGGGAGGGCCGCTGGAAACGTGAGCCAAGGCAGAATTAGGAACCCGCTCCACGACTCGAAAGAGTGGATGTCGGAAACTCTCTGCCTACAGTTGCGCGCGCCAGTGCTCTACCCGACGGGAACCGCAGGGCCACGGGGTTTGTGGCGGCCACGGGACCCACTGGAGGGAAGGGGGGAACAAACCAACGAATCGGGTGAAGGAACCATGACCGATACACAGAAGTCGAGCACCATGTCCCCACAACTTGCCCGAATAGCCGAACTGACAAAGGAAGACAAGCAGCGGAAGTTCTTCTCGATCGCTCACCTTCTGACGATTGAAGCGTTGTATGCGGCGTTTCTAAGCTTGCGAACGGAAGCGAGCGCGGGAGTGGATGGCGTCACGTATAAGCAATATGACGTGAAGACGTGGGAAAAGATTCCGGTTCTGCACGGAAAGCTGAAGAGTGGCCAATACCGAGCACAACCGCTGAGGCGAATCTATATAGCGAAAGAAGATGGAAGGCAGAGACCCATCTCGATTCCATCTCTGGAGGATAAGATCGTCCAGCGGGCGACGGTGAAGCTGCTCCACGCGATCTATGAGCAGGACTTTCTGGATTGTTCCTATGGTTTCCGTCCGGGACGCGGTGCACAAGACGCGCTCGACGAGGTTGGGAAGGTGATCTGTCGCCGACCCATCTCGTTTGTTTTGGAAGCGGACATCAGCAGCTACTTCGATAACATCGTTCGAAGTCAACTCATGGAGATGATCGAGAAGCGAGTCAGTGATGGAAGCATCCTGAGATTGATACGGAAGTGGATCAACGTCGGTGTGATCGATGACGGCAGGCTTCTGATGGCCGAGAAGGGAACCGGACAGGGGCAGGTTATTAGCCCCTTGCTGGCGAACGTCTATCTTCATTACGTGCTGGATGAGTGGTTCCGGGACGTGGTGAAGCCGCGGCTGAAAGGTGAAGCCTACGAGATTCGATTCGCCGATGACTTCATTATCTGTTTTCAGTTTCGGGAAGTTGCGGAGAAAGTGCTGGAGGTACTAACCCAGCGATTCGCCAAGTATGGGCTGCAACTTCATCCCGACAAGACTCGACTGATCGAGTTTGGGCCACAGGCTCTGCCGAAATCAGGACAGCCAGGCGGAAAGAAACCAGCCACCTTCGACTTCCTCGGCTTCACGCATATATGTGCGCGGAGCCAACGAGGGTACTTCACGATCCATGTTCGGACCATGCGGAAGCGGCTCAAGCGCAGCCTGAAAGCCGTGGCGGCTTGGTGCCGGCAGCACCGTCATGATCTGGTCGAGGAACAGTGCAAAGCCCTCAATCGGAAACTCCGGGGGCACTACCAGTACTACGGACGCCCGACAAACTACCGCAGTTTGTGGCGGTACTATCGCAAGGTCCGTCGGGTCTGGAAGACTTGGTTGAACCGGCGAACCCGGGGTAAGACCCTGAACTGGGAACGCTACGCGCAGCTTCTTCGCCACCATCCATTGCTGCTACCTCGCATCACGCGGGCTTGGGTTTCGTAGTCGGTGTCGGGGAGTCTGGTTTGAGGAACCGAGTGCGGTCATCCCGCACGCTCGGGTCTGTGAGGGGGGAGGTCCGCCTCGTCATGGTGATCCTAAGTTGGGCACGAAGCCGGAAACGGCGGATACAGACAAGGTGAGCCTATCGCGTTGCGCGGCCTCCTCTACTCGGAG
>DASYVB010000179.1:0-4679 GCA_036000525.1 Nitrospiraceae bacterium
TTCGGTGGAAACCCAGGGATGCTCATTGTTCGTATCTCGTTAAAAATGTAGGCGTATATGCTACTGGACGGAGGCTACACTAGAGAGGCAATCGGGATGGCTAACCCCGTCACTCACAAGGCGAATTCCGTTCGTATCCGCTCCGCTCACCTTAATAGAAGCACGATTCTTCTGTCAAGATTATCTAGAAGCCTGTCCGACATAGACCGTTCTACTACAGCGAACGATCCGCGACCATTTGCGTCGTACTCGGCCCGCTCCCAAGAACCGTGAAACGTGAGGCGTGAAACGTGAAACGAGGGTCAGCCTCGGGCCTGCGGCCTCGCACCTGGCCGCATCTCCTTCGCCTCGTCACGAAGGCAATGTCGGACAGGCTCCTTGCACAGATGGTCCATGCAGCTCGCTCTCCATAGGGGTGATTGGCTTGACTTTGTTTCCTCCTCTGCCCTACCATCCGCCGCATGCCCCAAAGTCCAATCACCCCCACTATCAACAGCATGGCGGACGTCTGGGAGGCGTACCGTGATGAACTGGAGGGGATGGAACATCAGGCCCGGACGAACCTCGATTCCAGTGTGGCACTCGTCAATACCGTCGCCGCCCACATCCTGAACAGCGGCGGAAAACGAATTCGACCTTTTTTGCTACTGCTCTCTGCCCGTCTCTGCGGCTATGCCGGTCGCGATCATTACCAACTCGCCAGTCTGGTGGAGTTCATTCATACCGCGTCCCTGCTCCACGACGATGTGGTCGACGATGCCGATATCCGCCGAGGCCGGCGAACCGCCCGAAAAGTCTGGGGCAACCAAATCAGTATCCTCGTCGGAGACTATCTCTATTCCAAAGCCTTCTGCCAGGTCATCGACTTCCGGAACCATGGGATTAACGAAGTGCTCGGCGAGGCCTGCAAGAAGATGGCGGAGGGCGAAGTGCTGCAGCTCTATTACAACGGCAACCCATCCATGTCGGAGGCGGAGTATCTTAAGATTGTAGATCACAAGACGGCCGGCCTGATTGCCGCCGCTTGTCGCATGGGCGCCATTCTCGCGGACGCCTCAGAGGCCCAGCAGGATGCGCTCTTCCGGTTCGGCCAACATCTTGGGATCGCCTTCCAAGTGGCCGACGATACCCTCGACTACACCGCCAATGGCGAGCACTTGGGCAAGACGCTGGGGCAGGACCTCCGCCAAGGCAAGGCCACGCTGCCGATGTTACATCTGCTGCATCATTGTTCGGAACAGGACCGGCAGATGATCGTCGACCGCATGGAAAGCAGGACCCTGACAGAGGAAGACCTCGGTCGGTTCATTCGCTTGATGGAAGAATTGGGCTCGATCACCTATGCCATGGACCGCGCACGATCCTACGTCGCTGCGGCACAACGAGATCTCAACCAGTTCGAAGACAGTACGGCCAAACGAGCCCTCTCGGTGACCGCCAACTATATGGTTACCCGCGATCGATAGCCTTTCTCCTCACGTGTTCCACGGAACAGCCATGGAAGCGGCACCGCGCAGCGGGAAAGGTTCCACCCATCTGGTCGTTGCGCCGCAACGGCCCAGCCACTTATCGAGTAGAGGATTTCGCTATGACGACGATCATTCCGTTTCATGGCATGCGGTACGATACGAGGGTTGTCGGAGATATCAAACAGGTCGTGGCGCCGCCCTACGACATCATCGATGCGGCCTGGCAGAAGGCCTTGCACGATCGCCACCCGCAGAACATCATTCGACTCGAATTGGGGTTCGATCAACCCGGCGACGGTCCAGCCAATAATCGATACACCCGCGCCGCATTGATCCTTCGCGAGTGGCTTAAGAGCGGGACGCTGAAACGCGACGCGCTGCCAACCTTCTACTACCATACGATCGAATACACCGCGCCATATGCTCCGACCGGCTCGCCGACGAAAACTCTCAAGGGCTTTCTCGCCACCGTAAAACTGGAAACGCTCGATTCTGGACATATCTACCCGCACGAGAATACGCGCTCGGCCGCCAAAACAGATCGGCTGAATCTGCTCAAAGCCTGCAAGACGAACTTCAGTCCCATTTGGTCGCTCTACTCCGACCCCCAAGGAGCGGTGATGGGCCTGCTGGAAGGGGCAATCAAGGGTGAACCTGCCCCGATCGATTTTCGCGACGATGTGGGATTCCGTCAGCAACTCTGGGCTGTGACGGATCCAGCCGTACAGAAGCACGCGGTCGACGCCTTGCGTAGCAAGCCGTTGTTTATCGCAGACGGCCACCATCGCTACGAGACTGCGTTGAACTATCAGAAACTCCGCCGGCAGCAGGCTGGGTCGCTTGCCAGCCAGCAGTCGTACGACGCGGTGCTGATGCTATTGACCGCCCTTGAAGACCCGGGCTTAACCGTACTCCCGACGCATCGGGTCACAACCACAGCCCTGCCATCTTATGACCTTGTGCAATCATTGCTAGGCACCACGTTCGACCTGCAGGAATTTCCGTTCACGGCGGCCACACAAGCAACCACGCGCGCGAAGTTCATCGAAGCCTTACGAACCAACGGCTTCATGGTTCCGGTGTTCGGACTGGCGTTGAGGGGAGACAGCCGCTACGTCACGCTGAGCTTGAAACCAGCCCATCGTCCGCCCGCACAAGCCTCTCCTCGCGCCAAACTCGATGTGTCGCTGCTCCAACAACTCGTCGTCACGACGCTCTGCCCTACGCAAGAGGAACAGGAGGCTATCCTCTATACGAAGGATGATCATGAAGCCTTGGATTGGGTGGCGAAGGGAGCGGGAACCGGAGCCTTGCTGCTCAACGCGACAAAAGTCAGCGAAGTGCAAGCCGTCGCGACGGCCGGCGAACGCATGCCCCACAAGTCGACGTACTTCTTCCCGAAACCGCTGACTGGCTTAGTTGTGAATGTCATGGATATTCCATGAGAGGTAAGGGGTGAGGCGTCAGGCGATGGAAAAAGATTGCCGTACGAACGTGCAGCGGGGCGATATCACCTCACGCCTCACGCCTAACGGGATTGGACATGAAGGCCAAAATTCTCATCGTCGACGACGATCCTGATATTGCCACGATGCTGGAGGATCGTCTGCAGGCCTCCGACTACGGAACCGTGATCGCACGCGATGGTGTGCAGGCGCTCGAGCTGGTCGAGCAGGAAGCTCCGCACCTCATGTTGCTCGATCTGGATATGCCACGCCTGACCGGCCTTGAGGTCCTCGAGCGACTCCCGAAAGTCAGACCAGCCGAGGATCTCCCGGTGATCGTCATGACCGCCCATGCCTCGATCGATGCCGCCGTCGAGGCCATGAAAACCGGCGCCTACGATTTTCTAACCAAGCCACTGGACAAAGACCACCTCCTCATCGTGATCGGCAAGGCCTTGGAGCGAAACACCCTCAAACGGCAAGTAGCCTGTCTCAAGTCCGAAGTCGACAGCCGCTACGCCTCGATTGTGGGCATGAGCGCGAAGATCCGTGCGGTGATGGAGTCAGCCCAACGTGCCGCGAAATCCGATGCCAGCGTGTTACTGCTTGGTGAAAGCGGCACGGGCAAGGAACTCCTCGCCCGTTCCATCCACCAGTGGAGTCCGCGTCAGGCCATGCCGCTGGTGGTCATCAACTGTGTCGCCCTCACGGAAACGCTGCTCGAAAACGAACTCTTCGGGCATGAACGCGGCGCCTTCACCGGCGCGGATCGCCTCCAAAAGGGCAAACTGGAGATGGCGGACGGAGGCACAATCTTCCTGGACGAGATCGGAGACATGTCGCTCCCACTGCAAGCCAAACTGTTGCGCGTGCTCCAGGACAGGGAATTTCATCGAGTCGGCGGCACTCGCCTCGTGTCGATCAATATTCGGATCATCGCCGCCACGAACAAGGATCTCCGACAGGCCGTGAAGACCGGGGAGTTTCGCGAGGATCTCTTTTTCCGTTTGAACGTCATCAGCCTGACTCTGCCCCCGCTCCGCGAACGGCCCGATGACCTCCCTGCTCTGGCCAAGTTTTTCTTGAACCGACATGCCAGGGAAGCGAAACGTCCCGGCATGATGCTCAGCCCCGCGGCAATGGAGGCCATGAGCCGGTACCGTTGGCCGGGCAACATTCGCGAATTGGAGAACGTCGTCGCACGGGCCGTCGTCTTGAACCAGTCAGACACCATCGAACCGGGCATGCTGTCGTTGGATGCCGTGGGCCGCACCTCACCGGGCGAATACCTTCCCTATCTTTCACTCCCGTACCATGAGTCGATGGAAGAACATGGCCGCTACATCATCGAGCGAGCCATCGAAGAAGCGGCGGGCAATCAGACAAAAGCAGCAGACCGCCTCAAGATCCAACGCACGTACCTGGCCCGCTTGATTAAGCGACAGAAGATGAGAGAGAAGTCGGATTAGCAGGCTGCGGAAAAACTATTGCGGCAGGCTAGAACTTCGATAGTCCGCACGGCTTGCACGACATGAGAACATTCCCGCAGGATGCTCAAAAAGGCCAGACTTCTCACCCGCCCAACCCTGGCGGCTACTTCACCCGCCCGCCCTGAGTCTGCCAAGACAGCCTCTTCGCCCAGGGACGCGCCTTCTCCCAAGCAAGGCCGCAGCGAGTGACTACCTACCGCCTTTACTAAGGGGTGGCTGGGATGGTCCCAACTGCGCGCAACGTTCTCACCCGCCCAACCCTGGCAGATATTTTT
>DASYVB010000180.1:0-9471 GCA_036000525.1 Nitrospiraceae bacterium
AATCGCAAGTAGACCAGCGCGTCAAGGGCCTTGACGCAGGAGCGGATGATTACCTCACTAAGCCCTTCGCCATCGACGAACTGCTCGCCAGGATTCGCGCTCTGCTTCGCCGCGGCTCCACCGAGAGTCCCGGCGTGCTCCAGATCGACGATCTGGCATTGAACCCGGCCACGCGCGAAGTGACCAGAGGCGGCCAGCGGATCGACCTCACCTTGAAGGAATATGCCCTGCTCGAATATCTGATGCGCCATACGGGACGCGTATTGACCCGTCCAATGATTTCAGAACATGTGTGGAACCAAGACTTCGATACGTTCACCAATGTCATCGATGTCTACGTGAATTATCTCCGCAACAAGATCGACCGGGGACACTCAAAGAAACTGATTCATACGATTCGCGGAAGCGGTTATATGCTGAAGGTCGACTGATGCCGCTTCGCGTCCGGCTTACTCTCTGGTACGGCTCAGCTCTCGCACTCATCCTCATCATCTTTTCAACCATCCTGTACGTGGTTACCGCTCGAAGCCTCCGCGATGCGGTCGATCAATCGCTGGAGGAAACCGCCGCGGCGGCCGTTCGGTCGCTGGAAGAACGCGGATTCCTCCCTCTCATCGACGAAGACGAACTCATGTCGCAGTTCCCTGAACTGGCGCGTATCGATAAGTTCTTCCAGATCTT
The DNA here is from genome assembly GCA_036000525.1 of Nitrospiraceae bacterium. Taxonomy (GTDB): domain Bacteria; phylum Nitrospirota; class Nitrospiria; order Nitrospirales; family Nitrospiraceae; genus Palsa-1315. The sequence goes on from DASYVB010000180.1 coordinate 682, forward strand.
CAGCCCCTCCGGCACCATCACCATTCGTTCGCCGAACATGAAACAACATGAGATGCCCCTGAGTCGCCAGGCCTTGGAAGTCGCCTACACAGGCCGCTCGCTCCTTGAATTTGCAAGATACCCCAAGGAACCGCCGTTACGCCTCATTTCGGTTCCCATCATCTATCGGGGCAGCCTGCTCTATATCATCCAGGTCGGTACCTCGATGGACTCCGTCGAAGAGACCCTGAACCGTCTCCTGTTAGTGCTTTTGGTAAGTATGCCCATCGCGCTGGCCGTGTCGCTCGCCGGCGGCTGGTTCATGGCTGGCCGAGCCCTTCGCCCGGTCGACGCGATCACGCTGGCTGCCCAACGCATTGCAGGAGGCGATCTCACCCAACGACTGACTGCCCCGGCCTCGGCCGACGAAATCGGCCGTCTGACCAATACGTTTAACGACATGATCGACCGGCTTGAAACCTCCTTTCGACAGATCCGCCAGTTCAGCAGCGATGCCTCGCACGAACTGCGTACGCCGTTGACGGTCATGAAAGGTGAAACCGAACTCGCGCTTCGACGCCCTCGCGAAACCGACGACTACAAAGTCGTCCTGGAGAGCAATCTTGAAGAAATCGACCGGATGACGCGCATTGTGGATGAGCTGCTCTTCCTCTCCCGGGCCGACATGGGCGAGGTGAAGATGGACCGTCTGCCGGTCCCACTGGACACGCTTCTCGAGGACCTCCACCGGCAAGCCTCGCTGTTGGGGCAGGAACGGGACATCCAGGTCGTGCTACGAACCACCGTACCAGCAGTGGTATTGGGAGATGAACTACGCTTGCGCGAATTGTTCCTGAATCTTCTCGATAACGCAATCAAATACTCCCGCCCCGGCGGCACAGTCGACATCGCGCTGACGATCGAACAGACTCACGCACAGGTGTCCGTGACCGATCATGGCATTGGGATCGCGCAAGAGGATCAGTCTCGGATCTTCGACCGGTTCTACCGCACCGATAACGCGCGGGCCCATACCAAGAAGGGCACGGGACTTGGGCTGTCCATCTGCGCCTGGATTGTCGAATCCCATCGCGGGCGTATCGAGGTCCAGAGCAAGATCGGCGAAGGTTCGACCTTTACGGCGATGCTGCCTCTGGCCCCCGCATCGGTTAAACGACTTCTAATCCCCTCCTAATCCTCTTCTCATTGCGGCCTGTTAGGGTACTCGCAGACCTGCACATGCTCACAGGTATTTATTTCGTGTGATCAATCGCAAGGAGGGAATCATGAGACAGCTCGTTCGTCAGACTATTGGAAGCGTCATTGCGGTGGCAGCGCTGAGCGCCCTTCTGATCTGGAGCGGCCAATCATTATCCACTTCCCATGCGTCGAGTCCGGCTGCTGCGACACCGACGCCGGTTGCCCTCACAATGAGCACCACGCCATCGAATGGATTTACAGAGGTGGCGAAGGTGGTGACACCAGCCGTGGTCAACATTACCACCGTGACTATGGAGAAGGTGTCGGATAGCCGGGGCATTCCGGATGAATTGCGTGAACGGATGGAGGAGTTCTTTGGAGGACCGAGGGGACCGTTCGGCCCCCGTGGATTCCGTGGGCCGCAAGGTCATGGTGAGCCACGGGAGCATCGGGTGGGCGGGCAGGGGTCCGGCGTCATCGTATCACCAGACGGGTACATTCTGACCAACAACCATGTGATTGAGGGAGCACGCACCGTCAATGTCACGCTACCGGACAAGCGGGAATTCTCTGGCAAGATCGTCGGGGCAGATCCGAAAACGGATCTCGCAGTCGTGAAGATCGACGGACAGAACCTTCCCACTGTCTCCTGGGGCGATGCCACCAAATTGCAAGTCGGGGAATATGTGCTGGCGGTTGGAAATCCCTTTGGTCTGAACTCCACCGTCACCCTCGGCATCGTCAGTGCATTGGGCCGGGGCCATATGGGCATCACGCAGTACGAGGACTTCATTCAAACCGACGCGGCGATCAATCCTGGAAATTCCGGTGGTGCCTTGGTCAATACCAAGGGCGAACTGGTCGGGATCAATACGGCGATTTTCTCCCAAACCGGTGGCTATCAAGGCGTGGGATTCGCCGTCCCCACCAGTATGGGCAAGTCCATCTATGAAAGCCTGGTCAAGAATGGGAAGGTCGTGCGTGGGTTTCTTGGAGTCTCGATTCAGGACCTCAACCAGGATCTGGCCAAATCGTTCGGTATCAAAGAGGCAAAAGGTGCCCTCGTCAGCGACGTAAGGGAAGATAGCCCTGCGGGCCAAGCAGGCCTCAAGCAAGGCGATATCATCACGACCTATCAAGGCTCGCCCGTTGAAGATGCCGCAGCACTCCAGCGGCAGGTGACGAAAACGGCGGTAGGCACGAGAGTGACCATCAGGATGATCCGTGACGGTCAAGAGAAGGACTTCACTGTGAAGATTGGTGAACAACCAGACACCACAAAGATCGCCAAGGCAGAGACCGATGAATCGGACTATGCCTTCGCAGGTGTGGCCGTCCAGGATCTCGATCGGGACACAGCTAAGGAACTTGGGGTGAAGGGGAAGGCGCAGGGCGTAGTGGTCACGGCGGTCGAACCGGACAGCGGCGCAGAGAAGGCCGGAGTGATGCGGGGTGATGTCATCAGAGAGATCAACCGGCAGCCGGTGAAGTCGGTGAAAGATTTCGAAAAGGTGTCGTCCGGGCTGAAGAAGGGCGAGAATGTGCTGATCTTGATTGACCGGCGGGGTAATTCGTTGTTCCTCAGCGCAAAAGTTTGACGATCACCATAACGAAGAGGGGGCAGTTGGATGCTGCCCCCTCTTCCGTGTCTTGATCCCTCTCGATTTCTTCCAATCCCATCCAGCCGGATGCTCAAAAAGTTCGTCCAGCAAGGCCGCAGCGAGTGAAGGCCCGAATCGTACCCTTGCGGTACGTTGAGGGTCTGAACGATGCGAGAACGATGCTTGGGACGAGGCGCGTCTCGGCGCGCCGGGGCTGGGCGGGTGAGAATAGCGACTTTTTCAGCGTCCTGCTAGTCAAACACCACGGTTTTTCTGCCATATACTAACACCCGCCGTTCAACATGGCGGCGCACGGCGCGGGCCAGCACAATCTCCTCCAGATCCCGTCCCTTCCTCACCAGATCATCGACGGTATCCCGGTGGCCCACACGCATGACGTCCTGCTCGATGATGGGACCTTCATCCAAATCGTCTGTAGCATAGTGCGCCGTGGCCCCGATGATTTTTACACCCCTGTCATAGGCCTGCCGATAGGGATTGGCACCGATGAAAGCCGGCAGGAAGGAGTGATGAATATTGATGACCGGACAGCCGATCTGTGAAAGAAAGCTGGCGCTGAGGATTTGCATGTACCGAGCCATGACCACGAGTTCGACACGATGTTTCTTCAGCAAGGAGAGAACTTGCTGTTCCTGCTGCGGCTTGGTCTCCTTGGTCACGGGAAAAACGGAGAAGGGGATCTTGAACAGTTCGGCCCAGCCGGCGCAGGTATCGTGATTGGAAATAATCACGGGAATATCGATGTGCAACTCGTCGCGTTTGTGCCGTTGGAGCAGATCCGCCAGGCAGTGATCCTGTTTCGAGACCAACATCGCGACCCTCGTTCGGCAGCTTGAAGGGCGAACTTCATAGCGCATCTCGAAGGTCTTTGCGACTGGAGCGAAGGCGGTTGCGATCTCATCGGGCGGAATCTGCAAACCCTCGGCGGCAAACTCCATGCGCATAAGAAACTCGTTCGTCTCTTCATCTGTATGATGATCCGAATCGAGAATGTTCCCGCCGAAGTCGTGAATGAAGCCCGAGACACGGGCCACAATACCCCTGCGATCCTTACAATGGATCAGGAGGACGACAGATTCTTTTCGGTGTGTCATCGTAAGCCTGTTTTTCCGATGAGAGTGATTAGTCTAAGTGTAGCAGGCGAGCAACGATATCGGTAGGAAATGGCGCTAGGAGACGATGTGGCCCACAAGATCGTACATTGCCGCATCGGTGATCTCGACCTTGACGAGTTCTCCTGCTGTGGCTGATCCATCATTGATATACACGATGCCGTCGATCTCTGGAGCCAGCCCTTCATGGCGTCCCTCGAGCAGTAACTCTGTCTCTTCGGAGACCCCTTCGACCAAGACTTCCATCACTGAGCCGATACGGGCCTGGCCTCGTGCCGCCGCAATCTCTTCTTGCACGGCTAAGATTTCATTTCGTCGTTCGTCCATAACTGATCGCTCGACCTTGTCATCAAGCCCGACGGCCGGCGTGTCTTCTTCGTCCGAATACAAAAACACCGCCACCCGATCGAACTCGGCATCTTCCACGTAGCCTCTCAGTTCGTCGAACGCCTGCTCCGTCTCTCCGGGAAACCCTACGATGAAGGCCGTGCGAAACGTCACACCGGGAATGCGCGTCCGGATCCGATCGACGAGGGAGGTGATGGCCGCCCGATCACCCAACCGGTGCATCCGCTTGAGCATCCGATCATTGATGTGTTGCAGCGGCATGTCGATATACTTGGTAATCTTTTCTTCTCCTGCGTAGAGATCCAACAACTCATCCGATACCTGTTGGGGGTAGAGATAGAAGGGCCTGATCCAACGCAAGCCTTTCACCTTCACCAGCTCGCGAAGCAGCGTGACGAGGCCTTGGCGCACACCAAGATCGACGCCATAATTCACCGTATCCTGGGAAATGAGGTTGACCTCTCTCACACCTTCAGCGGCGAGGCGCGTGGCTTCGGCTACGATCGATTCCACGGGGCGGCTTCGCTGCTTGCCCCGCATCAAGGGGATCGCGCAGAAGGCGCAATTACGGTTACAGCCTTCGGCGATTTTCACATACGCACTATGCGCCTTCCCGAGACGCAGACGCGGCGCGTCTGCGTCGTATAGATAGGGAGGCTCGCTGATCCAGAGCCGTTGTTGCCGCTTCTTCGGTGCCAGCAGATTCCGGCAAATCTCCGCGATCTTCCCGAACTCACCGGTCCCTACCACGCCGTCGAGTTCCGGCAATTGTTCGAGGAGATCTCCTTTATACCGTTGCGCCAGACAGCCTGCGGCAATCAACACCCGACAGCACCCTGCTTCTTTTAGTTTGCCGTGCGCAATGATCGTATCAATCGACTCCTGCTTGGCCTCTTCGATGAAACCACAGGTATTGATGATGACCACCTCGGCTTTCTTCGGATCATCGGTCAAGGCAAACCCGTCCGCTACCAACATGCCCAACATGACTTCGGAATCGACCTGGTTTTTCGAACAACCCAGGTTGACAAAGCCGATGATGGTCTTCTTGCTGCTTGGGTGAGACGGGGTAATCAATCGTGATGGCATAGGCAGCAGTCTACGGGACAGGTGAAAAGTCTGTCAATCAACAGCCCCTTGTCATCGGCAATGTCGTGCGCAGCGAGCGCTGCAGCGGCTAGTTCCATGCCGTCTTTCCCGAGGATCCACCGAATTTTCTCTTCTTCTTTCCTCCCTTGGAGAGCGAGGAAGCTAGCTCCCTGACCGCGCGCGTCCAACGAGCACAGAATTCTCCTATTTCCCATCAGGGGATGGGACAAATCGCGGAGCGTTTTGCCGAAGGAGCGGGGACCCTTCGAGAATTTGCCGGAGAGGAAAGCGGAAACTGACTGAGTCCGCGAAGGAATTTCCGAAAGATTCCCTTCGGCAAATTCCGAAAGGGTCGCTCCGAGAGGCACCGACGCGTAGCGATCTGACCCATCCCTGCGCCTCCTTGCCCTCCCATTCCCTCTTATGGCATCATGCCCCCCTCTTGGAGGCGCGCATGGAGCATTTGCTCGAATACGCCGGTTCCGTGCATATCTATCTTGGACCGTACCGCGGGAATCCGATTGCCTTGTATTTGAAGCGGACGGAGACCGGGTGCCAGATCGGCCCGAAGGTCTATCCGTGGAATGATATCGTGGGGACGGGTGAGACGCCGAATAAGGCGGCCGCAGATTTCGAAGAGAAATGGAAGACGAAGGGTCTCTCGGCGGATATGTACTCCGGTCCTTCGTGGGAAGGAGGCATTAAGCCGGAGAAACCTGCTCTTCCCAAGCCGCCCGCTCCTCCCAAACCAGCGGTACCCGCTGCTGCATCAGCACCAGCAGGTCAGCCCAGCGTGCCTGCAGCCTCTTCGGCTGCTCCTGCTGACGCCACACCGGCTCCTGCTCCAGCTTTGGCGGCTCAGCCTGCCGACAAATCGAGCTAATTCACTCTTATAGTAGCCTGTGGGAGAACTATTGTGGCACGCGAGAGCCTTGATGGGCTGCATGCGTGGCACAACAGGAGAACACTCCCGCAGGATGCTCAAAAAGGCTGTCCAGCAAGGCCGCAGCGAGTGAGGGCCCGGAGGCGTACCCTCTGGGGTACGTTGAGGACCTGAACGATGCGAGAACGCCGCTGGCGGACTTTTTCAGCATCCTGCTATGAACGTTTTGGAAGGTGGCCTTCAGGAGAAGGGACGGCCAGTTTGCTGCGCTTCAGGCCGTATCCCATGTAGACCACAATGCCGATGGCAGTCCAGACGACGAATCGAATCCAGGTCACCCATGGGAGAAAGCTCATTAAGCCGAGACAGGCCAGCATGCCCAGAATGGGAACGACCGGCATGAACGGAAGCCGGAATGGGCGGAGCTGGTTGGGTTTCGTGTAGCGCAGGATCACAACACCGATACAGACCAGGACAAAGGCAAAGAGAGTGCCGATGTTCGTCATGTCCGCCGCATCGCCGATGGGAATCAGGGCGGCGAGTGCGGCCACGCCGATGCCGGTGAGAACGGTGGCATAGTGAGGCGTGCCATAGCGCGGATGCACGGATGAAAGCCAGGGGCTCAAGAGGTGATCGCGCGACATGGCAAAGAATACCCGGATCTGACCCAACATCATCACGACGAGTACGCTGGTAATTCCGGCTACGGCCCCGATCGCTACAATCGCTGCTCCCCACTTGAAGCCCACCATACTCAGCGCTTCGGCCACCGGCGCATGGATGTCGATCTGTGCAGCGGGGATCAAGCCGGTCAGGACAGCGGCCACGGAAATGTAGAGGGCGGTGCAGATGCTGAGTGAGGCAATGATCCCGATCGGCAGATCCCTCTGAGGATTTTTGGCTTCCTCGGCGGTCGTCGAGATGGCGTCGAATCCGATATAGGCGAAGAAGACGATCGCCGCTGCGGCACCGACGCCGGCGAATCCCTGCGGCAGGAAGGGCGTCCAGTTGTCGGTATTCACGGCCGGCGTACCCACGGCAATGAAGAAGAGGATGACCGCGAGCTTCAAGCACACAATGATGCCGGTTGCGCGGGCGCTTTCTTTGATTCCAATGACGAGGATGATGGTGACGAGTAACACGATAATGGCGGCGGGGAAGTTTGCCACGCCCCCGTCAGTTCCCCAGGGTGGATGCGTAGCCCAGTGTGGCAATTCGATCCCGGCCAACCTGAGCAGATTGTTGAAATAGCCGGACCACCCGATGGCGACAGCGACACAGGCCACACCGTATTCGAGAATCAAGTTCCAGCCGGTGATCCAAGCCAAGAATTCTCCCAACGTTGCATACGAGTAGGTATAGGCAGAGCCGGCCACGGGAATCATGGTGGAAAACTCTGCATAGCAGAGTGCCGCGAAGGCGCAGGTTAGGCCGGAGAGCACGAAAGACAGGATGATTCCAGGCCCTGCCCCGGGCCGGTGGGCATCGCCGACGATGGCGGTGCCGATCAGGACGAAGATGCCGGTGCCGATAATCGCGCCGATGCCAAGCGCGGTCAGATCCCAGGCCGTGAGGGTTTTTTTCAAACGATGATCGGGATGATCTGCATCCGCGAGAATTTGCTCAATGGACTTGGTTCGGAAGAGTCGGCTAATCACCGTATCTCCTCTGGTCACGGGGCTGGCGAAAGGCGCTGTAGGGTCAACGAGCTTCTGTTCCATATGGAGTCAAGTATAGCAGGCTTTCTCCGTAGGAGAGCTGAACGAGACTGGCGGGACACGTTGATCTGGTTCATTCGGTCTGTTTTGTTCATCTGGTCAGTCTCGTTCAACCAAACAAACCAAACAGACCAAATAAACAAGAGAGACCGGCCGGTTTTCGTGTTTCACGCGCCACGTTCTGTGGCGCGGGCGGCGCGTAAAAAGGCCTGGAACAATCGTCTGTGGAGGGGGTGCCGGTCGAAAAGAAATTCCGGGTGCCACTGGATGCCGAGAAAAAAGCGGTGGGCCGGAGATTCGATTGCCTCCACGATACCATCGGAGGCCAGGGCGCTGGCGATTAATGACGGCGCGACGGCTTTGACCGACTGATGGTGGGAGCTATTCACTCGCATCGACACCGATCGTACGATGCGACGGAGTAGGCTGCCGGGTGTGACTGTGACGGTGTGACTGAGATTCGTCGAAGGAGTCCGTTGCCGATGTTGGAGCGGTGTCGAGATTTGGGATGAGATATCCTGAAACAGACTGCCGCCGCAGGCGACGTTCATCGTCTGCATGCCTCCGCAGATGGCGAGCAGCGGGACATCAGCCTGTCTCGCCAGGTGGACGATGTCCAGTTCAAAGCTCGCGCGACGCTCGCTCACGATTCTGAACGGATAGCGCTGACGTTCACTATACAATGACGGTGGAAGGTCCGGCCCGCTTCCGGTGAGGAGGAGTCCGTCGAGCTGCTGCAGGAGGCGCCGTCTCGTGGCCCGGTCTGCGAGAAGTGGAAGGACCAGCGGGATGCCGCCGAGTTCTTCGATGGCACGGATGTAGCGTGCGCGCAAAAAGTA
>DASYVB010000181.1:0-7153 GCA_036000525.1 Nitrospiraceae bacterium
GACTCCATTAAAAACGCCCAGCAAAACCTTATGAAGACGGACAATGCGCGGATTACCACAGGCCAGGGAGCGAATCAGCTCCCGACCGTGCAGGGGCCACAGATCAAGATCGCCCCTCCGGTGACCTCCGCCACGAAGATCGCCGGCGATCGGAAGATCGAGTAGCAGGATGCTGAAAAAGTCCGCCAGCGTCGTTCTCGCATCGCTCAGAGGCTCAACGTACCGAAGCGTACGCCTCGCCTCTTCGCTCGCTGCGGCCTTGCTGGACGGACTTTTTGAGCATACTGCGCGCGGCTCTCTTGTTGTCCTAGATGTGCGGGCCATCGAATTTCCACCGTGCCACAATAGTTTCTCCGCAGACTCCTAGTCGAGCCGTTCAGAGGGATACAACAGGGGGGTGCCGGACCTATCCGGCGCCTCCCTGTGTTTTTGTGCGTCCGGTCCGATTGGGGGCTATGGCCGTACGCAGCCGGAATCGCCAGAGTTTCTTGGCCCACTCGCCCGCATAATCGACACCGATTCGGGGGTGAGCCCCTACATCTCCTCTCTTCACCAATGCCCCTCGATCCTCGAACCAGAGGGATTCGCCGGTCGTGAGATCCGCACGGTTGAGACGGCGATCAATCTGCAGCGCCCGACCGAGCCGCCCTGGTCCATCGATCAACTCTCCATCGATTTCGATCGCCCGGATCAATACGGCTGAGGGAAATTCTTCCCGCTCCGTCACCACGTTCAGACAATGGTACATCCCGTAGATGAGGTAGACGTAGGCGACCCCTGGTGGACCAAAAAGCACCTCGGTCCGCTGCGTTCTCCCTTTCGACGCATGGCAGGCCTTATCCTGTGGACCGACATAGGCCTCCACTTCGAGGATCTTACCCGCGAGGATACGACCATCGATCTCCCGAACGACATACTTGCCGATGAGCGATCTCGCAACCGTGACCGTTGGGCGATTGAAATAGATACGTGGCAAAACTCTTTGCGTTGGCTTCATATGGCTTCACTATAGACCGCTCAAAACGATCTTCCAACAAGGCCGCAGGCGAAGAAAGCACCGGAAGCGTACCCTCTGGGGCGCACGGTGCGACGAATAAGGAGCACCAAGTTTGTGCGCGCCGCCGAGTGGTGAGGCGGCCGGGTCCCCGTTGAGGATGCTTTCGAGACGAGAACGCAGTTGGAAGTCGTTTTCAGCGGTCTACTAGAAATACCAGGCAACGCCGCCCATAAACGTACGCGGGTTTCCCGGCACGAAGTGAATGTCGGTGACCCCAGCCGCCTCGGTCCTCAGTCTCGATTCGAAAGCGAAAATAGCCTGTTCCCACTCGGTATTGAATAGATTCTGAACAAAGAGAAATGCTTCCATGCGCCCATGAGGCAACGTCATCGGCAACAGATAACGCTCCGACAAATCGAAGGTGATCCACGAGGGCGACGTCATGCTCCGATCTTCAATGAGTGGCCTAACCCCGAGATAGGTTGCCTGGAGCTGAGATGTCAGCCCTTCCGGCCATTTAAGGATAACGGCCCCATACGCGGTGTATTTCGGCGCCAAGGGAATCGCATCGCCGTTGCGAAACTCAGCGTGCGTCCAGGTGAAGCTGCCGTTCACATACAGCGGGCCCCAGACTTGACCACGCGCGGCCACTTCCACGCCCTCTCGTCTGCTTGCGCCACGAATTTCCGTCGTCCCTTCGTCACCCACAAACACGAGTTCTGACTTGAGATCCAATCGCCAAAGTGTGGCAAGCAACTCCACGCCCTCTGGCCCCCAGGGCTTCGACCGCACACCAACCTCATAACTCTTGGCTCGCGCAAGCGGTGAGGACCCCGTTGCGACTGCCGATCGTGCGTCGTTGCTGTGATAGCCCTCGCCATAGTTCGCAAAGAATTCAGTGCTGGCCCAGGGGCCCAGGATGAGATTCATTTTCGGGAGGACGATGCCGGAGCTCGTCTGTCCGGCAGGTTGTTCCACACAGGCCGCGCAGCGATTACGCACATCGAAGGTGAACGTCTCAGCGCGCAGTCCGCCCGCGAGCCTCATCCATGATGTCGGCTGCACCTCCGCTTTGATGAACGGCGCATAAGACGCCTCAAGAATTTCGCTGTCGGTTGTGGTCCCGGTCCCCATTCTCGTCGTTTGGGTCCCGAGTCTTGCGTGGATGTTGTCGACTCTGGTTTGAAACCCGATCGTCCCAATGCTCGGCAAACCGAGTACCCTTCCACGTTGCTTGTATCCGATATCGCCACCATATACGACGCGGCGATCGGATTGTTGAATACCGTCGCCATTGGCATTGGCAGGATCGTTGAGAAAAAACGTAAAATTCGTGAACAGGTCAAGCCGGTAATACTGCCCATACGCGTTGGCAAAAAACAGACCGCCCGATGTCGTGTCGTAATGGTAGTTCAGCTTGGCAGTGCTGCGGAGCGTATTGCCTCCCTCCGAAGGATCGATGGCACCGAATCGATCGAGCATGCCATCGTTGACGGCGCGCAGTGGAATCTCTCCGGAGGCATTCCACTTAGACTTCTGAAGCGTGCCGGTCAGACTTAATTCATCCCGGCCTGTCAGATTGGTCGTCATTTTGCCGAACAGGTTGGTCCGAAAGTACCGATTGTCATTTTGGAATGGGCCATTGGTGTAATAACCCTCGGCAGCGAACAATGTACGGATCTTGTCCTTCGTCGGAGAGAACATGAGCATATAGCGTTGAGTATCAAACTGACCACCAGTCACCTGCACGACCCCTTCTTGAACCACCTGTCGCGTCCTGAAATTCACCGCCCCTGCCGTGGCAAAGTCGCCATATTCAGGAAGATAGGCCCCTTTGTAGACGTCGAGCCCTTCGATCGTTTCGGGAATAATAAAATTCAGGTCGGTGTATCCTTGGCCGTGGGCGTGGGTTCGAAAGTTGATCGGCATTCCGTCGGAGAAAAAGGCCACATCGGTACCGTGGTCGGCATCGAAGCCACGCAGAAAATATTGATCGGCCTTGCCTGCGCCACCCGAGTGCTCGACTGCAATGAACCCAGGAATCAGGCGCAGCACCTGCGCCGGACGTCCTTGCGGTTGGAGCAGATATTCTTTGTCGGGGATGAACTGCTGGGAGGAGGCCGCGACCGGACGCGCGCCAATGATGGACACCTCCGGCACATCAACGATTTCGGCGTCCGGATCGTGGGCGAAGGCAGAGGAGACAAGGAGCAGAAACGCGGTGAGATGGAAGAAGAGGCTAAGGACACTCACGAGGACGCTCAGCTTAAACCTTTTCCCGTAGTGGTGGTGGCCAGCTTCCCGTGCTTGACACCCTTGGTCCCGATGAGGGTGTCGGCAATTTTCTTGATGGCAGAGCCTTTGCCCTTCACGACCAACACTTCTAAGCAATGATCATGGTCGAGGTGCACGTGCATCCCGGACAAAATGAGAGGCTGATAGCGGTGTTGAATGTCGGTGAGCTTTCTGGTCAGGTCGCGCACATGATGGTCATACACAAACGTGATCGTCCCGACCGTTTCTTTATCGTCGTCCCACTCCTGCCCGACCAGGTTGTCCCGGATCAGATCCCGTAACGCCTCCGAGCGGTTGGTATACTTGCGCTTCTTGATGTGCAGATCGAAATCATCAAGCAAATGATGGTCCAACGATACGCCGAATCGAATAAGCTTCCTCATTGCCGCCTCGGAGTAGCACGTTTGTATGAAACGTAGCACTTCACGAGGCGCAAATCAATATAAAGCCGCCACAATCAAGCAGCAGGCGCGCTCGGCTGGAATCTAAAGCTTTCAACAGACTAGGGAGGGGACTAACTCAGATTGCAGGCGCCTAGGAGGGCCTTCCAATTCTCTATTTCTCTATGCCTCTCTTTAGGGGAGTGGCCGAGGCTGCCCTTCACTGCGCGCATCGAGCGACCACTGCTTCATCGTGGGGGCTCTGCGAGCAAGAAGGGCACCTGGCCGCTCCCCTCCGCCCTTCTGAGGCCACGCGTTGCGCGAGCACGCGAGACACCCGCGCGCTGCCTCTCTACTCCTACTCGCCTTGAATCGGAATGTAGAGGGCATTCCCCTGCCGATTGACCAGCAGGAGCGCAAGATCGGATGGCTTGATCGGATCGGCCAGTCGCTGAAACACATCGAAGTTGGGAATAGGCTGACGATTGAGTTCCAACACCACGTCGCCCGGCTGGAGACCGGAGGATTCGGCCAGACTGCCTTCTTCAATGTCGGTCACCACCACCCCGCTGGTGACAGACAGATCCATCTGCCGAGCCAACGGCGGAGTCACATCGTCGAAGACGACGCCGGCGAGAGGATGAGCCGTGGCGGCTGAGGCCGATGAGGCTTGGTTCTTCTTGGTCCGTTCACGCGGCGCCTCCTGCACAACCAGTTCAGTCTGGTACGGCTTACTCTCTCGTATGAGATCCAGCCGGTGCTTACTCCCGATCGCAGACGCGGCCACGAGGTTCCGAAGATGTCCGCTGTCCATCACGTCGCGGCCGTCGAATCGCACGACCACATCGCCGCGCTTGAGCCCGGCTTTCTCGGCGGACCCTTTCGCATGCACATCGGTTACGATCGCGCCTTTCACATCAGGGAGACGAAAGACCTTGCCTAACAGGGGCGTGACATCTTGTGTCGAGGCGCCGAGGAACCCGCGGACGACATGACCGGTCTTGAGCAAACTCTGCATGGCAGCCCGGGCCATATTGCTCGGAATGGCAAAGCCCACACCGACGCTCCCGCCTGTGGGGCTGGCGATGGCGGTATTGATACCCACCAATTCCCCATTGATGGTCACCAAGGCCCCGCCGGAGTTGCCTGGATTGATGGGGGCATCGGTTTGAATGAAATCTTCGAAGTCGGCGACACCGACATCGGCACGACCGACAGCACTAACGATGCCGAACGTTACACTGCGACTCAAACCAAGAGGGTTCCCAATCGCGAGCACAAATTCGCCGACGGCGAGCGTGCTCGAATCCCCCCACGTCACCGTCGGCAGATTGGTCGCCTGAATTTTCACCACGGCCACGTCGGTCTTCGGATCGGTGGCCACCACTCGGCCTTTGTACTGCCGCCGGTCGGCGAGAATCACTTCCACATCGACCGCATCGGCTATGACATGGTTGTTCGTTATAATGTAGCCATCCGACGACACAATGACGCCGGAACCCTGTCCATATTGACGCCGCGACGGGACATCCTTGAACAGTCCGAACGGCAGCGCTTCGTCACTGAATGCTTGATCTCGCACCATCACCGTCGAGGCAATGCTGACGACAGCGGGGATCACTTTGGTCGCGGTCGCCTTGACCTGCGCCTGGAGTTCACCCCCGCCCGCTGCAGGAACCGCACGACTCTCGGCTAGAGCTGATCCACCGATGATCGAACTTCCCACACAGAGCCCAATCAAGATTCGCAATATCACATTGGGTCGAAACACGCCACGGTCCTTTCTGAAAAACGGCACCACATTAATGCAAATGTTTCGCAGATCCCAAAGAACCCGCTTGTCTCCAGCGAATGCTCAAAAAGACCGCCCTTCTCACCCGCCCAACCCTGGCGAATGTTTTCCACCCACCCAGCCCACCGATTGCTTCGCAATCGATTACCCGAGATGCGCCTTGTCCCAAGCGCGGCCGCAGCTTCTGAGGTAGGTTAGGTTAAGATTGAACGAAGTCCATGACGTTCTTCATCTTTGCCTCGACCTTAGCCTGAACCTCGGCCTTCTCCGTGCTAACGGACTTTTCAGCACCCGCAGTAGCCTAGCATGCGTGCGTCGGAGGCGCACTTACAATTCCACATGACGCAGGCGGAGAGCATTGGAGATGACGGACACAGAACTGAAGGTCATGGCGGCACTGGCAATCATGGGACTCAATAGGACTCCCCAGACCGGATAGAACACGCCGGCCGCGATCGGCACCCCGATCACGTTATAGAGAAAGGCAAACAATAGATTTTGCCGAATATTCCGCATCGTGGTTTGACTCAGCCTCCGCGCACGGAGCAGCCCGCGCAGATCCCCTTTCACCAGCGTAATCCCCGCGCTCTCAATGGCCGTGTCCGTCCCCGTTCCCATGGCGATCCCGACATCGGCCAACGCAAGGGCTGGGGCATCATTAATACCGTCGCCGGCCATCGCCACCACGCGGCCTTGCGACTTGAAGCGGGCAATGATCTGTCCCTTTTGGTCCGGCAAGACTTCAGCCATGACCTCCTCAATGCCGAGTTGCCGGGCCACTGCTTCGGCCGTATCGCGATGATCTCCCGTCACCATGACTATGCGAATGCCTTCGGTCTTCAGCTCCTGCACCGCATCACGAGTAGAGGCTTTGATCGGATCTGCCACGCCAAGTATGCCGGCAGTCTGCTCATCGATGGCAACAAACAGGATCGTCTGCCCTTCACGACGTAGCGATGCCGCTTCTTTGTCCAACTGCGTGAGGCTCTGGCCGGATACCCCGACGTCGTTTCGCAAGAACGTAGCCGTCCCGATGGCGACGCGACGACCAGTGACCGTCCCGGTCACACCTTTCCCCGTCACTGAACGAAACTGCTCAACCGGGGCGCACGCGATCCCTCGCCCTTCCGCTCCCGCCACCACCGCTGCAGCCAGCGGATGTTCGCTGCTCCGTTCAAGACTCGCGGCGAGGCGCAACAGATCGACCTCGGACCAGGGCGGCACAACCAACACCGACAGCAGTTTCGGTTTGCCCTCTGTGAGGGTCCCGGTCTTATCAATCACGAGCGTATTCACCTTGCCGAACACCTCCAACGCTTCAGCCTTCTTCACCAAGACACCAACCGTCGCTCCACGACCGGTTCCAACCATGATCGACATCGGCGTCGCCAATCCTAATGCGCAGGGACAGGCAATAATCAGGACCGCCACAGCATTGACCAGCGCATAGGCCAACTTCGGCTCTGGGCCCCAGATCGCCCAAACCACTGCCGTGATCAGCGCGGCAGCCACAACCAGCGGGACAAAATACGCCGAGGTCACATCGGCGAGACGCTGAATCGGCGCCCGGCTCCGTTGCGCCTCACTGACCATCTGCACGATCCGAGCAAGCATCGTGTCTCGCCCGACTCGTTCAGCGACCATCACAATCCCGCCTGTGCCGTTGATGGTCCCCCCGGTCACCCGTCC
>DASYVB010000182.1:0-16723 GCA_036000525.1 Nitrospiraceae bacterium
TCGTGAAGGCAACGACCTCTGGCACGAAATGCAGGAGTCGAAGGTCATCGATCCCAAGGACTTTACCAAATCGAAAGTCGCGCTGGTCTATGGCCAGATGAACGAGCCACCTGGCGCGCGTCTGCGCGTCGCGTTGACTGGGCTGGCCGTCGCCGAATATTTCCGCGACGAAGAGAACCAGGACGTGCTGCTTTTCGTGGACAATATCTTCCGGTTTACCCAGGCCGGTTCAGAAGTGTCCGCATTGCTTGGCCGTATGCCGTCCGCAGTCGGCTATCAGCCCACCCTCTCGACTGAGATGGGGCAACTCCAGGAACGCATCACCTCCACCAAGCGTGGGTCGATCACCTCGGTGCAAGCCATCTACGTGCCGGCAGACGACCTGACCGATCCGGCGCCGGCCACCGCCTTCGCCCACTTGGACGCGACCACCGTGTTGTCGCGGCAATTGGCCGAGCTGGGTATCTATCCAGCCGTCGACCCGCTCGACTCCACCTCGCGTATTCTCGACCCGCAAGTCATCGGCGAAGATCACTACAAGGTAGCCCGCGGGGTCCAGTCTGTCTTGCAGCGGTATAAAGACCTCCAAGATATTATCGCCATTCTCGGCATGGACGAATTGTCGGAAGACGACAAGATGGCCGTGGCCCGTGCACGGAAGATTCAACGTTTCCTTTCACAGCCGTTCCACGTTGCCGAAGCCTTTACCGGCTCGCCCGGTAAGTACGTGAAGCTTAAAGACACGGTGCGAAGTTTCAAGGAAATTCTCGATGGCAAGTATGACCATCTCCCGGAACAAGCGTTCTACATGGTCGGCCCGATCGAGGAAGTGATTGCGAAGGCGGAGAAGATGGGGGTGAAGGTATAAGCAGGCGCGCCAGGCGGGTGCCCTCTGTGCTCGCGCAACGCGCGGCCTGAGAAGGCCCTCGTTGGACGCGCGCAGTTGAGGGCAACCCGCTTGGCCCGCCTGAGAAGGAAGTAGGGAAGAAGATGGCAGGAAAGTTATTGTTAGAGGTTGTGACGCCGGATAAGTTGCTCTTGAGCCAGCAGGTGGATGAGGTCATTGCACCAGGCTCAGAGGGTGAGTTCGGTGTGTTGCCGGGACACTGTCATTTTCTTTCTACGTTACGCATCGGTGAGCTTCGCTATCGCGTCGGAGACCAGACCAACCACATGGCGGTCCTCTGGGGCTATGCGGAAGTCACACCGACCAAAGTGACCATCATGGCCGAGATCGCTGAAAAGGCCGAAGATATTGATGTGGAGGGTGCTCAGGCTGCGTTCGAAAAGGCCGAGCAGCATCTCAAGGCTGGTGGTCTGCCCTCCGAAGTTAAAGAAGCTGAAATCAGTCTCGAAAAAGCCCGCCTCCGAAAGAAGATCGCCGACCGCGCCCGCAAGACCGGCCACACGTAATTCGCGCACCATCCGCACACGATCAGCATTTCGAACGACGCCTGTGCCGCTCCCTTGATCCCTGGACGCGCACGTTCAGGCCTCGTTTGGCCCGTCTCGCTCGTCCCCTCTGCCTCGCACGTCTCGCGTCACAGTCCCCGACCCCAGTGCTTCCCTCCGACCACGCAACTTGACAGGCCGACTGGTATATTAGGATATAAGACTCCGTCGTCGAGGGAGGGAGACCCATGAAGGCCAGAAATCCGGACATCCGGCGTGTGGTGGTGCGGAACCTGTCGCCTGAGCCTGAGTCCATGCAGAAGTATTCGGATGAGGTGAGGGAACGGATCGCGAAGAAAGCCTATGAACTCTATGAGCAACGGGGGCGACAGGCGGAGCGCGAACTGGAAGACTGGCTGAAAGCCGAGGAACTGGTCCGCAAAGAGATGAATGCTACCCGTAAATGAATAAGCTCCCGTCTCCCTAGCCAAGCCGTTTCGTTCACTAAGGGCACCGCTCAGTTGGTAGATAGCGGAAGACAATCCCACACAACTGGTAGCGCCGGCCGATTTTTCGTCAAAGCTCCATTGGATCTTCACGAAGGAAGAAATTGTGGCTCTCGCGCAGCAACGCTCGGGAGGTCGCGTTCACATCTACATGTATAATCCGACGTGCGAGCCAATAAAGGCAGATCGCCTTATACAGTTGCATGAATTCGATAAGTACCGTCTGGAACACCGTGCGCATGAACGGTTCGGCGTCTGGCCCTTCGTTCCAGCGGATCGCCTTCGGCAGCCGCTGAGCTTGGGCGCGAGGCGGCAGCAACGGCCTGGCGGACATCTGGCACAATCATCAGGGGCAATCAGAAAAGTAGAAAACATATGAGCTGGTATCTCGAAGTGCTGAAGAAGTACACACGGTTTGACGGGAGGGCTGGGAAGAAAGAGTATTGGTACTTCAGCTTGTTCAGCTTCATCATCATCATTGTGCTTTCAGTCATCGACATGATGACCGGCACTTTTAACGTCACTGTTGGCTTAGGTCTGTTGGGTGGCATCTACACGCTGTCCGTCTTGATTCCAGGCATAGCCGTGTCAGTGCGGCGACTTCATGACACTGACCGCAGCGGGTGGTGGTTGCTTATCAATGCAATTCCACTCATCGGCGTCATCGTCTTTCTTGTCTTTACGGCACAAAACGGCACGCCCGGCGACAATCAATATGGTTCGAACCCAAAGGGAACAACGGAATGACACCCGCACTGATCTCTTGCTCCCGGAGCAGAGTGAGGGGATGGAGCCTGATGACCTTCCGTGCTCGCGCAACGCGCGGCCTCAGAAGGCCCTCGTTGGACGCGCGCAGTGGAAGATCAAGCAGCCCCCATCCCTGAAGAGATAACGAACGAGCTCGGAGGGAACATGAGAGGGCAGACTAGATGCTCTCCTCTGCTCGTGCAACGCGCGCAGTTGGGAATCCACCAAGCCTCCCCCGTCTGGCCCGTCTCGCTCGTCCAGCCTGTCTCGTGCGTCTAGCGTCAAAGTTGCAACCGGAAAAGCAGGGGTTCCCGGCCTAACGAATGGCGTTCTGGCTTTCCTCATTCATCGCCTTCTTCTCATCATGTTTGGCGGGTTTCACAGTGGAATTTTTCTTGACTGTCGCCTGCTTCGCGGCGGGAGGAGGACTGGAGGTCGCGCAGCCGGTCATGGTGAGCAAGAGCGTGGAAAGAACGACTGCCGTCACAATGGACATGGGACCTCCTTGATCATGACGGTTCTTGGCGTACCGCATGTCCCGCATCAAAGAAACTATGGTGGCTGGCACCGCTCTTTTCTCCCTGCCTACGCTCCTACTGGAGATCGGCACGGGCAACTTTCAGGCGCTGCTGGAAAAGTAGAATGTCCCGGGGATTCCTATTCCAAAAATATGGTATCAGCATGCCACTCAAGAAACTCACGCTTTGGTCGGTCTTGAACCCGTGGCGGCATCCATATTTTTGTTCCTTCCAGCTGGAAATAGTGCTCCCCATTGTCGAAATCTGCCTTGAGCCTCCGACTGACTCGAAACTGAAAATTGGGGCTGACCGTTACATATCCTCGATCAAACAATGTATGCACGTCAGAACGCAGCAGAAGGCCATTGTCAATTTGATGTTGCCCCCCTTGAGCAATCGGCTGGATATGTGCCGCTTGCAGAACCGGCAGAGCCTTCTCTCTCGTGACGGCACATCTCCTCTGATATGTATCGGTCACCAAAATCCGGAAGGCACCCTGCCCTAGACGAGGTCGTACGAGCACTGGCTCCCCATACACAGGACGCGGGCTGTCTGAGGCTTGCTCGCTGGATGCCATTGGTGTCTGGAGTGCCGATTGAACAGACTCCCAAAGCATCCTTCCATCCTGTGAGGCTAGATCATAGGTTTTCCCTTGAACAATGTTCTTAGCGAAACTAGAGGGAACACTGATCAGGGCTGATCTATCGAGGAAAAATGGCTGCTCGAGGATGATGCGTCCAACTTTATAATCTTCGTGTGGATCAGGTGATGACCTTCGGTACTTTTCAATTCGTCTCCTCATTTCGGAAAACGTCGGTGCCCCGTTTTTTTCTCCAAATGTGTCCCAGGCAAGACTACAAGGCAGGATTGATGATGTCGCGAAAAAGCCACCGCCCACGATGACATTCTCAGGATAATGCAGTTTGAAAAGAAACATTTCGCCAGGCGAGAGTGCATTGAACTCCCGGTTTCCCCCTGGCTGCCAGAAATTCACTTCATCGAGGTGTGGACGCTGGCTTAGAAACCGATACCAGTCCCCGTCCGTTACCCCGACCCACAGCTTCATTTCTTTGGTCTTTCTGCTTTGCCCTTGGATTTATCGGCGGGATAGTTGCTAGAGTTCGTTATCATCTTGCTTTGAATTGCATCCAGCAAATCTACGCCGATGCGGTCACAAAAAAGGAGGAGAGCTATTCCTACATCAGCAGCTTCGGCAGAAATTCTCGCATGCCGATCTGCGTCTTTCGTGTGCTGATCGGCTTCGGTGTTTGATATCCACCGATACTCGGCCAAAAGTTCCCCCGCCTCGGAGGCTACTGCCATGGCAAGATTCTTGGGGTCGTGAAATTGGCTCCACTCCCGTTCCGCTACAAATTTTCGAAGGCCTTTGATGACAGTCTGCAGACGATCCATATCAGGCTCCTCTTGAGGCCAACATCGCGCCGCAGAATACCCCTTTCCCTTAGAGAAATCACCCCGCCTTCTGAGGGAGAGGGAGCGAAATGTTGAATGACACATGATGAATGGTGAATTTCTGTGTGGCAGAGAGCGGGAGGGGCGTGAAACGTGAGACGTGAAAGGTAAAACGTGAGGAGTGAGGGCGGAGCTGGTCTGTGGGGCAGAGGGCGACGGGGAGAGTTTGTCTGGTCTATTTGGTTTGTCTCGTTTGTATGGTTGGGCAGAACGGAAAACCAAAGAAACCAGATGAACCAGATGAACAAGAGTGACGAGCGGGACCGGCGCGACGCTGGGCTACAAGTCACCGATGCAGTGTCTGGATGATTGGCTGATGGTTCAACAATATGAAAACTGGTAGCATGAAACCTGCTCGATGGAAGACGAAAAACAGAGGGAAGCTCAGGGGTCTTGTATCTTGATTCTGAACATTGTCAGGATACGAGCTAGGATCAATCGAGTGTGAGAGACCGATGGGTCAGGGTCTGTGAAGACCGTGGGTCAGCGAGACCGGGATTTGGGGCATCCAAAGTCCAATATGGCTTGAGTAGTCCATGAGCTAGAAAGGAGAGTGCATCATGATCAGAAAAGGCCTCGTGTTGGGAACCGTATCAATTCTTATCGCAGTGTTCGTGTACTGGGGGACATCGTCTGGAGCAAAGGATTGTGGAGGAATCCCTGCAGAGAGAGTGGCCGACATGGTGCATGCCGTGATCCAGTCACACCGCACCTTTTACACAGTCCAGGTCGTGGAGCGGTTGCAGGCGAAGGGCATCGTCGTCGCTTCGGAAAATTGGCAGTCCGCAAACACACTTCCCCTCCCAGTCCAGTTCCTGCAGGAGTCAGCCCGTTTGGCGGTGAACACCCCAGCCAAGATTGGATACAAGCTCATTAGCCTCTGGCCTATTAACAAACGGAATGGGCCCAAAACCGAATTTGAGCAAAAAGGGCTTATGGAAACCCTGCGGAATCCGGATCGTCCCTATACCGAAGTGGTCATGCAGGGGGGAGCCCCGTATCTCCAAGCCATTTATGCCGACAGGGCTGTTTCTCAGGCCTGCATCGGCTGCCACAGCGCACACCCGGACAGTCCGAAACAGAACTTCAAGCAGAATGACGTGATGGGTGCAATTATGGTCACATTCCCGCTAAGTCAGTAGCGGTCTAGGAGGCTGCGGAAAAACCATTTCGGCACAGCAGAACTTCGATGGCCTGCACATCTGGGACAAGAGGAGAACATCCCCACAGGATAGCCGAGCGAGACTGGCAGGATGGGCGAGACGAGGTGGGAATCCAATCTGTCCACGTCACGCCTTTCTCACATGTCTCGCGCTTCATGCGCCACGGCCTATGGCGCTGGCGGATTTTTTCAGCATCCTGTTAGACCTGTGGAGACTCTAGCGAATTCACCGTTCAATGAGATGTCTCTGCTATTTCCCCAGCGGAATCTCGATCACCAGACCGCCCATGACGTCATCCATCTTAAAGTCTTTCTTAGGGCTGCGCGGATGGGCATTGTGACAGCCAACGCAGGATTGGCTGACGGCGCGGTCCGCGTAGATGGCCTTGAAATAGGTTTGATCGCCGATCTTGACCGTACTGGTGGCAGACCGTTCTGGATGTGCTCGCACAGCTTCTAGCCCCTGCTTTTCCGGCTCACCGTCCGGGCCATTGTGCGGATTGATGGGCCACAGACTGATCAACCGGTAGCGGACCTTCGTTCCAGTCTTCGAGGACAGGTCGCTCGCTTCTGCGAGGAACTGAGCTGGTAATGGCATGGTCTTCTTCTCCGCGCGCCAATTCTCCGCTGCTGAGGATCCTCCCTGCTTCTGCATGCGCTCGACGACATGAATGGTGTAGAAGGTGCGGTCGGCTTCAATGACGGCATGGATGTAATCGGTGACCGTTTCCGGGGGAATACCTGGCAGGTCGGCTGCGCGCCCCACCATCGTGAACGAGGAAAGTACCAGCACCAGCACTACCATCAAGCTGACTGTCCATCGCATCATTTCATCTCCTTGTTCGGCGTCGGACCAGCCTCGCGGCGCTCAGCATAGTCCGAATCGACTGGGGAGGCAATCGGATCGGCAGGACTCCCGATTGCAATTGAGCCTTGCGCTGCAGTAGCGTGCTTGGACGTACTGAGAGGGCGATTCGTCAATGGTGACCGAGTTTGTCGTAACGTCCGGTGAGCTGCCAAAGCGGCTGGATATCTTTCTGGTCAATCGTGAGCCCAAGTTATCGCGGTCAGGCTTGCAACGGTTGATTGGGCAAGGGCGTGTGCGAATCAATGGTCAGGTCGTCAAGCCCAGTCAAAAGATCAAACCTGGCGACACGATCGCCTTTGATATTCCGAAAGCAGAGCCGCTCGAGCTCAAAGGCGAGTCGATTCCACTCGAGATTCTCTACGAGGACGACGTGTTGCTGCTCTTACATAAGCCGGCCGGCCTGGTGGTTCATCCTGCGCCGGGTCATTGGGCCGGCACGCTGGTGAATGCCCTCCTTTATCATTTTCAGACCTCCGGCGGCACGGTATCGACGATCGGTGGCAAAGAACGGCCAGGGCTGGTCCATCGGCTGGACAAGGATACCTCTGGCGTGATGGTGATCGCCAAGACAGACGAAGCCCATCGTGCTCTTTCGGCTCAATTCAAACATCACACCATCACGCGGGTGTACGAAGCTCTTATCTCAGGCGTGCCGAAAAAAGGACATGGGTTGATCGAGCTGGCGATTGGCCGTGACAGGAAGGAACGGAAAAAGTTCTCTGCCCACACGGCGCGACCAAAGGAATCCGTGACGGAATACAAGGTCGACCATCGCTTCGGCAAAATGGCCGCCCATGTGCTCTTGTACCCACGCACAGGCCGGACTCACCAGCTCCGCGTCCATCTGGCATCCCTGGGCCATCCAGTACTGGGAGATCAGACCTATGGAGGGAGGAAAGTCTGCAAAGTGGAAGGCGTGGAGATCCCCCGCGTGATGCTGCATGCGAGGACTCTAGGTTTCCATCATCCCTCTACCGGTGAGTTTCGGGAGTATACAAAGCCTTTTCCATCCGATATGGAGCAGGTGGTTCAGGCCCTTGATGGTCTCACGCCTCCTCACGGTGCTCGAAAATCTTGACAGGCCCCTCAGCTTGGCGTAGGCAATGCCGCCTCGAAGGATGAGTTCATGCAGACTGCCGATGTGCTGGACGTGATGGGTGGATTGGTTGCTCAGCTGAAAATTTATGCGGCCAAATTGCCGCCGATTGTGCATCTGTCGGCGGTGCCGACCGGTGTGAAGCCCAAGTTTGAGGCGGTCGAGGAGTATGAGGAGATTGTCTCTCGGTTCCGGAGCCAGAGCGCTGGGACCCCCTATAGAGGCCTGAACGAATTATTTGTGGAATCGCTGGAAGCCTTCGAGGTTGGTCGATTGCTCGGCTCCGTCCAGCCGCTCCTCTCGGTGCTCGATCATCTGGAACGGATGCAGCGAGATAAAGAAATCGAAATCGGACGGATCGATGAGAAGCGCACAGGCGAGTATCGATCTGCCCTGAATAAGATTCTACCCGGCAACAAGCCGGAGATGGACGGAGCAGGACGGGGAATGTGATCAGGAAATGTTGAATGTTCAGTGTTAAATGATGAATTGCAGATTTAACATTACACATTCAGCATTGAACATTCCGCGAAGCGGCTAATGTCCCATCTTTGGGCCGGCGGCGTTTTCGCCTTGTGATACGAGCTTGAAGCGAACCGTCGATCCGCATTGAGGACACTTTCCGCGGATGGTTTCCTCATCCAGCTGTTCGTACTGGTCTTCTTTCAGCCACATCAGCTGCGCGCACCTAGGGCAGGTTCGGACTTGCGTTGCCATGATGTTCCTCGTACACTCCGCGTGAACTTAGTTGCTGTCACTGGGAGATAATCTAGTACAAGATGCCTCCAACCCTCAAGCCCGCCATCACCTTCGTTGAGAAGAAGGACCTCGACCCAGCCAAGCTCGTCCACCTCTTCCAGCAAGCGCCTTGGGCCAAAGGACGGACCCTTGAGGACGCACGTGAGATGTTGCGCCACACCGATGTGGCCGTGATGGCTTGGGACGGTGACGTGCTGATCGGGTTTGGACGGGTATTAACGGACTATGTCTACCGCGCGGCCATCTGGGATGTGATCGTCGATAAGGCCTACCAGGGCCAAGGCGTCGGTACCGATATCGTCCAGCGCATCTTGAACCACCCTCGCCTCAAGAAAGTCGAACTCTTTTGGCTCTGCACCCGCATGCCGGACTTTTACGAAAAGCTTGGTTTCAGTTCAAAGGAACAGACAGGGATGGTCTGGAGCCGCAGTAAGCAGACTCGACTAGAATAGCCCGGTTCACGTTTCAACCTCTTTCTCCAATCTGAAGACAGTCCAGTAGCATGAGAAGACTTCAAAGAGGTCCTCAAGCTGTCGTTGCCCGCGCAAAAGAAAGGCAGGATGTTCGAAGTAACCGGACATCCTGCCTTGTTGGGGAGGAGCATATCGTGATGGCTAGAAGAACATCTTTGCACCGAACAGGAAGCCGAAGGACGAGGCGTTCCAATCGTTCACGCGGTCCCCGTCGATCGTGGCGTGACCATCGTTACTCTTGTAGGCCATTTCTGTGTTCAGCGCGAACTGTTTGGTGAGCATGTAGTCGGCGCCCCAGCCGAGTCGCCAGGCGAAGGTGTTGCTGGGTGAAATGGTAGTTCCGCTAATCGCACTGCTTTCCCCAAAGCTGTTGACGTTTACGCCGAAGCTCATGTTCGCGTAAGGTATGACCGGGCCAAACCGAACGGGACGGACTTCAACGGTCGGGAGCACCGACACGGTATCTTGATGGCCCAAGTCCCGGAAGGGCCGTTCTCGATCTACTCCATGGCGCTCCCACTCCAGCATCATGCCGACCAAGAGCCACTTGTTGAGGCTATACATCGCTTGGAAATTGACCAAGGAGCCCACGTCGGTTGAGGTATTAGCGGTCAAGGATTGGGTCAAGGGGGCAAACCCTGCCCGCATACCGAGCACGACTTTGCCTGGCTCTATTCCGCCCTGTTCCATCTTCCATTCTTCCGCTCTTGCTTGGCTGCCTAGGACAAGCGCGCTTAGCACGATGAATCCCACCAAACCCCAACGAGCCATAACGACACCCATATAATAAATCCTCCGTGATGTAATGATGTAAATAGGCTACAGACATCCTTTCTTTCCGCACTAGCACAGCAAGTTTAGTACCACGATTTCCCTTGAATCGATTGTGGTCTGGTGAACGGAATTGCTTAATCAATAGATAAGTTTAAGCCTATCAAATTTACTGAGCCATTCGGGAGCAGTCATGGTGCCGTTCCGGTTGTGGAATAATGACTCATTGCCGACACAGTTTTGTATCTATCGCCCTACAGGGGGAAAGCCGACACGAAAAATGGATAAGGACTCACATAGCACAACGTTACATGGAACTGAGATCAACCGAGGGCAAGGGAACGCCGCTGTTTCTTGGGAGAAAAAAGGACCGCAACAAAGAATAGCAGTGTGGCGAGCAACACAATGGCAGGACCGGAGGGGACATCCCAGTAAGAGGAGATGAGCACTCCCCCGACTGAGCAGGTGATTCCTATGAGGACCGAATACCAGGTCAGCGTCGAGAGACTATGCGTCAGTTGGTAGGCGGTGGAAGCTGGTATCAGGATCATCGCGAAGACAAGGATCGCGCCGACGGTCTTGAGTGATATCACCACCGTGAGCGCGACCAGGGTCAGCAAGAGGAAAAATATGCGCCGGGCCGGCACTCCGGAGGCTTCCGCCATTTCTTGGTCGAATGCGATAAAGTACAGTTCTTTCGAGAAGAGCACAATCGCACCGATGACGACGATGCTCAATCCGGCAATAGTGCGCAGTTCCTCACTGGTCACTGCAAGTACATTTCCGAAGAGGTAGCCATAGACCTCGGCGTTATAGGTTTTCATCAGGCCGATGAAGAGGATCGCCAGGGCCATGGTGGCGGTGTAGAGAATCCCAATGGAGACATCCAGCTTCATCCGGCCTTTTTCCTCCACCCATCCTGTGATCCAGACCGTGGCGAGGCCAAAGAGAATGGCCATGGGTAGCGGCGGCCAGCCCATGAGATAACCGAGCGCGACTCCGGCAAACGCGGCATGTGCCGTGCCGGCTCCCATAAACGCCAGCCCTCGTAGCACGACGAAGACACCGATCGTCGAGCACAGGGCGCCAACCAACGCCGCAGCCAGAAGCGAGCGTTGCATGAAATCGTAGGTGAATAGTTCAAGCATCGTACGGAATGGTCAATGATGGTGGTGGTAGTCCTCGACGATGACGAGGTCTTTCTCTGTAATAACCAGGTCTTTCCCGTAGACTTGGCTGAGGATATCCGGCTTCAGGACATCGGCAGGCGGCCCTGCGGCGTAGAGGCGGGTCTTGAGGAGCACGAGCCGGTCCACCCGCGAACGGATCATATTGATGTCATGGGTGATCAAGAGGACTGTCAAGCCTAACTCTTCGTGCAGATGCTGCACCAACTCGACGACATTGTGCTGCGTCGTGATATCCAGTCCAGTCGTCGGCTCGTCGAGCAACAACACATCTGGTTGCTGGGCCAACGCTCTGGCGATGAAGACCCGCTGCTGTTGTCCTCCAGAGAGGTGGCCCAGCGCGCTGTCTCGATGCCCCTCCATTCCCACATGAGCCAGAGCGTCCAGCGCGATCTTGCGATCCTTCCCTGATGGTCGCGCGAACAGGCCTAATGTGCCGTACCGTCCCATCATGACGGTTTCCAGTACCGTGACGGGAAAGTTACGATCGACCACTCCCTTCTGAGGCAGGTAGCCGATCCTGGCACGGTGGTGACAGCGAAGCTCATCACAGGCACAATCAAAAATTTTGAGGTGGCCCTTCAGCGGAGCCATCAAACCGAGAACCGCGCGGCAGAGAGTCGTCTTTCCGGACCCGTTGGGCCCGATAACCCCTACGAACTCGCCGGATTGAATCTTGAGCGAGATATCATCCAGTGCAACCACTCCAGGGAACCCAAAGGTGGCATGATCGAAGTGAATGATAGGAGGCGATTGACTTGCCATGTCGGTGAGAGCCCCTCTCAGTCCAATCCGTTGAAACCAATGCCTATCAGCCGCTAGCCCGCATCCAGTGCGTTGGCCAATTGGAGCACATTATAACGGAGCATGTCGAGATAGGTCTCTGTGTGTGGGAGGCCTCCCGGGAGAGTGGTGAGTACCACCACTCGCGCGCCGGTCTCCTTGGCCAACAGCTCGGGAATCTTTTGGCTTAGCTGAATTTCCGAGACCACGACCTTAATCCGTTCCTTATTGATCTTCACGATGAGGGCGTGAAGCTGGAGTGCTGATGGCTCGCTTCCGGATTGCGGTTGGATCGTCCCGACGATCTGGAACCCAAAGCGCCTTGCGAAGTATGGCCAGGCAGGGTGATGGGCGATGAATCGCCGATCGGCAAGGCGTGTGATCCGATCACTTAAGTCCCCTTGAAGTTGGTCCAGCTTCCGAAGATAGGATGCCTGATTGGTTCGGTATTCCGTCGCATGGGCCGGGTCTATCTGAATGAGCGCTTCCGTAATATGCCGCATCATCGTCGTCGCATTCTCCGGGTCCATCCATACGTGAGGATTCCCTCGGTCCTCCTCTTCGGCGGCATGAGCTGCCCCGTCACGGTTTGGCCTGTCGCGAAGAAGCGCGATGCCTTTGGAGGTAGTGACGACCCGGAGTGATGCGCTGCCGGCATTCTTCACCAGCGAGGAGACCCAGACTTCAAGGCCGATACCGACTTCGAACAGCAGCCGGGCTTTCCGGACGGCGACGAGATCACTCGGTTTGGGGGAATAGGTATGTTCGTTTTCATAGCCGCTCAGTAGGGAGGTGACCCGTACGTGGGGTCCGCCGACTTGTTCGGTCAGGTCCTTCAAGACAGGAATCGTGACCACGATATTGAGAGGCCCCGGAGGAGAGGCGGCATAAGCCAGAGGTGCGGCGAGCAAACCGTAGCTGATGAGGACTGCCCAGCGCAGGCGCACCAATTGGAGATTCAGCATGGGCGAGGACGGTAACATTGGGTCCCTTTGTTGTCAACGCAACGACGTGGGTCGATCTCGAAATTTCGATCTGATTTCTTCTCTGCTTGACCCCACCGGAGAGTTCCATTAGCGTAGCGATCCTACAGCTCTTGCTACACAATCACCGGAGGGGCTTAAGAATGCACGTCGTGGGACTCATGTCTGGAACATCCGGTGATGGTGTCGATGCTGCACTCGTGGACATTACAGGGCGAGGTCGCTCCCTGAAGGCGCGGACGCTCGCGGCACACACACTGGCCTATCCACGCTCGTTACAGCAGCGCATTCTCTCCGCGTCAGTTTCGGGGACTGTCGCGGATGTCTGTTACCTCAATGCGCTGCTTGGTGAATGGTTTGCGAACGCGGCGCTGCACGTGATTCGGCAAGCGAAACTCCAGCCGAGCGATGTGGCGTTGATCGGCTCTCATGGCCAAACCGTGCACCATCTTCCGCATGGTATCCATGCGCCGGGAGTCGGCGCCATTCGTTCCACCCTCCAGATTGCCGAGCCGGCCGTAATTGCCGAACGAACGGGCATTACCACCGTGGCCAATTTCCGTTCCCGTGACATCGCCGCAGGAGGACAAGGGGCTCCGCTGACGCCAGCAGCACATGCATTGCTCTTGAAGCATGCGCGTCGTGCACGGTTGGTGGTGAATCTCGGGGGCATCAGCAACGTGACGTATGTGCCGAAAGGGGGACACCTCAGCGGGGTGCAGGCATTCGATACGGGGCCGGCCAATATGGTGCTGGATGGTCTTATGGTGCGTGTGACCAACGGGCGGTTGTTGATGGATCGTGATGGAAAACTTGCCATGAAAGGGAAGGTTGATTCACGACTGTTAGGCAAGCTGCTCGCACATCCATTTCTGTCCAAGAGGCCGCCCAAATCGACCGGACGGGAAGCATTCGGCCCTGACCTCATCGAGGAACTAATCGCGATTCAGCGGCAACGCAGCCTCTCGATCGAGGATCTGTTGGCGACCTGCAGTATGTGGACGGCCAAGGCGGTGGGAACTTCCCGACGGTGGATCAGCGGTGAGATCAATGAAGTGGTGGTGGGCGGCGGTGGCGTCCGTAACCGTGCAATCATGAGTCATCTCGCAACGGTTTTCGCCACGGTTCCGGTCACCACATTTGAGGCCCTGGGGTGGGACAGTAAGGTGTTTGAGGCGGTGGCCTTTGCCCTCTTGGCCTATCAAACCGTGACTGGAAAGTGGGGCAACATCCCGTCTGTGACGGGTGCGAACCATCCGGTACTCCTTGGCACGATTGTCCCGAACGGGCCTCGCTGGCGTGAATCCCTTCCCGGGCGATAGCTGCACGATGGAGAACGTATTCATTGGCCTTGCCATCGCGTTCCTGGCTTTCCTGGTTTGGCGGCTGAGGGCCTCGTCAACCACTACGCCAGTCAGGAAAGAGCCCTTTGTCCTTCCTCCTGGCGTCACGCTGCGTCCCCAGCCTCTGCTGACTGACGCTGATCTCTTGCTCTACAATCTCATACGGTTGGCCGTAGAAGACCATTATCTTGTCTTTGCAAGGGTTCCGCTCTGGTCTGTTGTCAGCGTCGAAGCGGAAGGAAAGGCTCGGTCGCAGCTGTTGAGACAGATCGCGCTGAAGCAACTCGACTTTGTGTTGGTCCACCCAGGAACGAAGGCTGCAGAGCAGGTTGTGTTGCTTGAGGAAGGGTTCCCCCCTCAGCCACACGAGGTCACTCGGAGACAGGAGATCCAGTCTGTCCTACAGGCAGCCGGCATCACGTTGACCACCTTGAAGCCCCACACGTCCTATACGGTGCCTCAACTGGCTCAGCTTCTTGGTGTCGCGGACGAGTGACTGCCACTGCGTATTGCCGACACATCCTCTGCCTGTCTTGAGGTGGAACTACTCGGAAGGACTATTGCCGGTCAGTTGAGAGGTCGGTTCCTCATCCCGCATCGCCGCCGCGTCGAGGGCTTTCCGTGCCAACTCTGCTTCAGCGCTTTCAGGATATTCATCGACCACTCGCTCGTACATCATACGAGCTTTCTCGTGATCCTTCAGCCTGGTGTAGGTTTGCCCGATCTTCAAGGTAGAGGCCGCAAGCTTCGGACTGAGTGGGTAGTAGGACACAACATGGTAGAAGGATTTCAAGGCTTCCTTGTAGCGCCCTAATCGGTACTGACATTCTCCCACCCAGTATTGCGCGTTGGCTGCTAGCGATGATTGCCCGTGGAGTTCGAGAAAGAATTGAAAACCAGCCAGCGCGGCCACGTAATCCCTATGCTTGAACTCCTCCATCACTCGATCGTAGAGGTGTCGAGACGAATCCTGCATGTTGGAGGGGGCGGCGACGGCGAGATTGAGAGAAAATAGCACCGCAATCATTCCTGGGAGCACGATCATCAGCAGCTTCATTGTAATGCCTCCGTACTGCTCGGCGAGGTCTCGGTACCCCTCTTCTCGTGATGTCGCAATCGCCGTGCCACCACGCAACTGTTCTGTGTGGCTAAAACCGATGAGAATCCACGAGCTTGGCGCCAATCGATGCCTGGAATGGACGAGTGACTGCCTCCACCTGAGCGACAGATTTGTACGATCTGTGCGGGACTCCCCTCCTTGACAGAATGGAGCATACCACTCAGAAAAGTGGCTTCAGTAAACGGTTTGAGGCGAACTTGACTTGCTTGCTTGCGGTCGAAATAATGCCGCTCGATCGCTTAGCAGGATGCTGAAAAAGTCCGCCAGCACGAAGAAGGTTGAGGTTCAGGTTGAGGCTGAGCGAGGATCTGACTGTCCACATCTGAGTCTAAGCCTTAGCCTCGACCTCAGCCTGTCTCGGGGCTACCCTGCGCGGTGAAGGAAATTGGACATGATGACTGATCCTCCACCGAATCCACTCGGCGGAAAGACCTTGATCGTCGACGCGAAGGACAGCGACTCGTACCCGCGACCCAGTGCGGCACTACTCGATGCAGGAGAACATGACCAGGTCTTTGTTCGTCCCGGGATCTATGAGGACAAAGTCTTTATCACGGGGCGACCGATTCATTTGGTAGGGGCCGGTCGAGACGAGGTGCAGATTTTTTCCCGTCGTGGGGGGCCCCTCTATCTCCAGCAGGTCCCAAGCGGTCGCATCTCCGGCATCACGTTTCGATACGTCGGAAGCGACCAGAATTCCGCGATGAACCTGCTCGATTCCTCTTGTGCTGTGACACAGTGCCGTGCCACGGAGGGGATTCTGTCCGGCGTGGTGATTTATGGTCCGCAATCGCGGCCGACATTTGTCGAGAACGAAGTCTGTGGTAACCGCGAATCGGGGATTTTTGTATTTGCGGGAGCACAGCCGAGGATCGCCGACAATGTCTGCAGGGGCAACCACCATTTCGGTATCGCGGTGCGGGATCCTGGGAGCCATCCGGAGCTCGTCAGGAACCGGTGCCGGGAGAATATGCTGAGCGGGATTCTCCTCTTTCATCACGCGGAAGCGCTCCTAGTCGACAATACGTGCAGCGAGAATCATCACTGGGGGATGGTGATGACTCCCGACTGCCACCCTACTCCCGGTCGGGAGGCGCTCGACACCTCAAATATTCTTGTCCCAAATCCGCGCGGGGCCTTGATCGTGACGGATCAGCCGTTAGGTGACATTGGCCGGTGATGGCCTGGATATCAAGGACACCGGCAATTTGGGAATCAGTGCGTAGAATAAAGAAGGCGAGGTCGGGGAGGAGCTAGAACACGTCTCCGGTCTTGATTCCGCAACGTCGGTAGTGCGTGATCGTTAGGAGCCTGTCCGACATTGCCTTCGTGACGAGGCGAAGGAGGTGCGGCCAGATGCGAGGCCGCAGGCCCGGAAAAACCGGAGGCGTATTCGCTGGAATACGTTGAGGATTTTTTCGGGCCGAGCACGACGCAGATGGTCGCGGATCGTTCGCCGCAGTAGAAAGGTTAATGTTGGACAGGCTCCTAGGGGAGGAGATTGGCCGAGTGAGTCTCAGAGGACTCGTGAAGGTGGAACGC
>DASYVB010000183.1:0-8114 GCA_036000525.1 Nitrospiraceae bacterium
AGGCATGTTGTATAAGAGCGGTGGCCGACATCTGTTGCAGAACCCACGCTCAGTGGGAGGGGAGGTTTGTATGAAATCAGGGTGGATGGCGGCAGTCGTGATGATTGGCGCAGTCGCAATGGTCGGCTGTGTCAGTCAAAAGAAATATGAAGCGGCGATGGTCGACGTCGAGTCGGCGAATTTAGAGTTGGAGCGGACACGTACGCAGAAGAATGCTTTGGAGCAACAAGTAAAGACGCTCAAGGATCTCAATGTGAAATTCGGGAATGAAGCCCAGGTCGCCCACGACGAGCTTGAGCGTATTCAACATGGCCGCGACAAGGAACGCGGCAGTGTCGAGGGTCGGACCAAGGAACTCGAAGACCGTGTGAAGCAGCTCTCCTTCCAGAATCGTGCTATGCGTCATGAATACGAGGATGTGAAGCAGCATAACGAAACGCTCAAGTCCCTGGTTGCTCGCTATCAGAAAGAGTTGAAAGATCAATCACGACCCGTGACAGCGCCCCAGGCGCCCTCCGCGCCGCCCTTGAGTCCCGCTCCCGCAGGGGCACCTGCTTCACCGGCGATGAAGGCCCCTGAGGCCATATCTTCCTCCATGAATGTCAATAAGGCGTCGGCCGGTGATATGGTGCTGGTGCTTGGTCTCTCCAAAGACGTGGCAGAA
Source organism: Nitrospiraceae bacterium (assembly GCA_036000525.1). Taxonomy (GTDB): domain Bacteria; phylum Nitrospirota; class Nitrospiria; order Nitrospirales; family Nitrospiraceae; genus Palsa-1315. The sequence continues at coordinate 665 of DASYVB010000183.1, forward strand.
CGCATTGTGACGAATCGTCCGTATCGGGTGAAGGGCGAATTGGTGGCCAAGAACGTAGTGCCCAAGGAAACCTTTGATATGATTAAGGAGCGCATCAGCGTCAGTCCCTAATCGGAGCCATAGTCCGGTAAACCTGACAGGCCGTCCGCCGAGTGGTGGACGGCCTGTTTGTCTTTACGGAGCCGGATAGAGGGCGTACAGCAAGGTGATTCCCTTCAGCCTTGTTGATACAATGAATTCCAAGTCGGCGAGGGAATTGGAGAACGAGTCGATGCGTCGTGCCGTCATGATCATTGGTGTCCTGGCCGTCGGATTAACGATCGGAGGCTACGTCTTCTTCAATGGGGAACGCAAAGTCCCGGTTCGATATCGGAGCGCCACGGTCGAGCGAGGTCCCGTCATTTCGCTCGTGACTGCGACGGGAACGATCAATCCTGTCGTCTCGGTTCAGGTCGGGACGCAGGTGTCCGGCATGATCAAGAGCCTACATGCCGATTTCAATTCAGTGGTCAAAGCTGGCGATATCGTGGCCGCGATCGATCCCGAGCCGTTCAAAGCCCGTCGTGATCAAGCTGCCAGCAATCTTGAAATGTCGAAAGCGAATGTCGCAAGAGCCAAAACCGATCTGGCTCAACGCAAGCGCGAACTGGATCGGGTGAAATCGCTGGTGGCGCAGCAGTTCGTCTCTCAGAACGACGTCGATGTCGCAGCGACGAATCTCCAGGCGGCTGAGGCGCAGGTGAACGTGTCAGGGGCGCAAGTGAAACAGGCCGAGGCGGCGCTGAGTGCCGCAGAGTTGGACTTGAAGTACACAGTCATTCACTCGCCGGTAAACGGGATTGTGGTCGCCAGAAACGTGGAGGTCGGTCAAACGATCGCGGCCAGTTTCGCCACACCGAACCTCTTCTTGATCGCGCTCGATCTGACGAAGATGCAAGTCGACACCAACGTCAGTGAGTCAGATATCGGGGGGATCACCGAAGGGAAAGAGGCTACCTTCACGGTCGATGCGTACCCAGGGTATCAATTTGCCGGCACGATCCGTCAGGTTCGTCTTGCACCGATCAATGTGCAGAATGTGGTGACCTATAACGTCGTGGTCAACGTCGATAATCAGGATCTCCGCCTGAAACCGGGGATGACCGCCAACGTCTCCATCGTTGTGGCTCAAAGAGACGCTGTGCTCAAAGTGCCGAATGCCGCGTTGCGATTCACACCTCCGACGGCGGGCCAGGCCGATCGTTCCACGCTCGGCAGCAAGCCGACCAAAGAGAAGGGACCAGAGCAGGTGGCAGGGGCAGGCAGGGGGGCCACAGCGGTTAGTCGAACCATTTGGAAGCAGGGACCGTCGGGAGAACTGGAATCTATGCAGGTCCAAACGGGTATTTCTGATGGGTTGGCAACGGAGATCCTGTCGGAGGGGTTGTCTGAAGGCGCGCTGGTGGTCGTGGGGATCGAGCGACCCAAAGGCGACCGGAGTGGAAGCGAGTTGCCTCCAGGATTTGGGAGCGGCGGACAGCGGGGCTCCTCGCGAAACCGTGGGATGTAGATGGGTGGGCAGGGTTCGGGTGCTTTCTGTGCTCGCGCAGCGCGCACGATCGGAATGTGCTCGCTGGACGCGCGCAGGAGAAAGCACCCCGACCCTGCCCAGTTCTTTTGAGGTGGTGAAGAAAAGACCAGGTCAGATTGAGGGATGTCTATGGGCTCGCTGATCGAATGCGAAGATGTGTGGAAGGTCTATCAGGTCGGCGACATAGAAGTCCAAGCCTTGCGCGGCCTGAGCCTCACGATTGAACAGGGTGAGTTCGTCGCCGTCATGGGGCCTTCCGGTTCCGGCAAGTCCACCCTGATGAATATTCTGGGCTGCCTCGACCAACCGACGAAGGGGCGCTATCGGTTGAATGGGAGAGAGGTGGGAAACCTGAAGTCCGATCAGTTGGCGGGTATCCGCAATCAGCAGATCGGGTTCGTCTTTCAGAGCTTCAATCTCATTCCCAGAACCAGCGCGCTCGAAAATGCGCAGCTTCCGTTATTCTATCGAGGGCTCTCGCTCAAAGAGCAACGGGCACAGGCCGCAGCGGCGTTAGGGCGGGTGGGGCTGCAGGGCAGAGAGCACCATTATCCAACCCAGTTGTCCGGAGGCCAGCAGCAGCGCGTGGCGATTGCTCGGGCACTGGTCACGTCGACCTCGTTGCTCCTTGCCGATGAGCCGACCGGCAACCTCGACACCCAGTCGAGCAAGGAAATTATGAGAATCCTGGAAACGCTCAACCGCGATGAAAGGATTACGATTATTTTGGTGACGCACGAGATGGATGTTGCGGCCTATGCCGCGCGCGCGATCGTGATCACAGACGGACAAGTGTTAAGCGACCGCGCGACCAAAGCGTGGCCACCGTCCAGCCCAGTGGGGGTATAGTGGGGGTATAGATGTCGGCGTTTGTGTGGCTCACGATTCTCACCGCGCTGCGGATCTTGGCGCGAAATCGGCTGCGTGCCGGTCTCACAATGTTGGGGATTGTCATCGGGGTGGCGGCGGTCATTGCGATGGTGAGTATCGGTGAGGGGGCCAAGCGGGCTGTGCAAGCGCAGATTGCGACAATGGGCACAAACGTCATCATCATTTTTCCCGGGGTGACCTCTGCGAGCGGCGTACGAGGAAGTCAAGGGAGCGCCGTGACGCTGAATGTGTCCGACGCCTTGGACCTGAAAAAGCGCATCCCCTTGCTCGCCGATACCGGATGGGCCAGGCGCGATGTCATGCAAATCGTCTATGGAAACCGAAACTGGAACGGACCGATTAACGGCATCTCACCGAGTTACCTTACTATTCGGGACTGGTCCTTTACGAGTGGAGGCCCCTTCACTCAGACGGACTTGGATAGTGCCGCCCGAGTTGCGCTCATCGGCCAAACGGTCGTGGGGAATCTGTTTGAACCAGGCGAAGAGCCGGTGGGGGCGGTGATTCGCATCAAGAACGTGCCGTTCCGTGTCATTGGAGTCCTTGCGCCTAAAGGCCAGTCGGCGCAAGGGTCCGACCAAGACGATGTGATATTCATTCCCTTCAGCACGGCGGAACGGAAGGTGTTCGGGACGTCATTTATCGGGTCCGTCGGGGCGATGTTCGGCTCGACCGATCAGGTCGAGGATTTGCCGGTGGCGGCTGAGCAGATTCGAGAGGTGTTGCGGGCGCGGCACCGACTTCAGACAGAGCAGGACGATGATTTCACGATCCGGACGCAGATCGATATTGGGAAGGTCCAAGAAGGCACCAGTGAGACCTTGACAATGATGTTGTTTGCCATTGCGTCCGTGTCCCTGTTAGTCGGTGGGATCGGCATCATGAATATCTTGCTTGTGTCCGTGACGGAACGGACGAGAGAGATTGGGGTGCGCATGGCGGTGGGAGCGAAACGCCACCACATCGTGATGCAGTTCCTGATCGAGGCCATGACGCTGAGCCTGGTGGGAGGCGCGTTAGGTATCGTACTGGGGATTACCGGGGCGAAGTTGACAACGCTGATTGCCGGCTGGCCGACCATCATCTCCGGCGACGTCATCATGCTCGCGTTCTTCTTCTCACTCGTGGTCGGCCTGTTCTTCGGATTGTACCCTGCCAACAAGGCCGCTCGCCTCAATCCTATCGAAGCGCTCCGGTACGAATAGTCCTGGATAGAGTGGAAATCCGGTGACTCATGTTCTTAGGGGGGCTAGGAACTGGACGCAGGCGTCAAACGCACTTCGATGCGAGGGTTGTCCTTATCGATGTGTTTGTAGAGGTGAGTTTCGACGATGCGGTTGTCGTTGATGCAGAGTCCCTCACAGAGGGCATCCTGCGCGATCTTGAGCCCGCCATCGACGTCTCGTCGTAGGGCCGAGGTAAAATAGAACCGGATCGACAGGGCGAGCCACTCCGACTGGAGTCGTGCGAGTAGAGCAGCCCGGTGAGCGGACTGCGCCAACTTCAGCCACACGAGTTGTTCCACCTGGGCCTTATATGCACGACCAGCCGAAGAGATTAATCGTCGGCCATTCACTGTGGCATATTGATGGTTCACGCTGGGAGGCACAGGAAGGGTCAAGGCTACCGCATGACTCTCGGTCGGTGGGTGTGATGATGGAGATGCAGGCATGCAGGAGATCGGAGCCGTTCTCGGGGCGATACGTGGCACCGCGACCTTCTTGTTAGGGTTCCGGTAGGAGATCATGCGAACGGTCCGTTGAGAGGAGGGAAACCGGGGCGGGTGCCGAAACGTAGGCATGCGCGCAGCTTACAGGAGATTGAGGATCTTGGACATGTTCTGCTCGTACCGCTCTTCAGATTGGGCGATATAACGACGCCATTTGCTCGGATTCCAGATCTCCATGCGATGGTACAAGCCGATCAGAATGATTTCCTGGTCCTCATCCAACGGAATAATTTTTCTGAGCCGACTCGGAATCAGAATGCGTCCGGCTTTGTCGATCTCTGATGTACCGGCTTCTGACACGACGAAGTGCATGAACAGTCGGCTCTGGTCTTCATCGAGCGTGGCTTTCGTCCGTTCGAGGACTTTTTCCCACTCTTTCATGGAGTAGATGAGCGTCGACTCCTCGGGGCCTTTGAGAAAAACGACGGCCTGTCCCTCCGACTCGACCTGCTCACGGATCGGCGAGGGAACGATAAACCGCCCCTTCTCATCCACTTTGCACAGGTATTCACCGGCGAACATCAATGTAGCTTGTCCTTTACGACGCTAGCGTGGCTCTGGTGCGATCGCGTATCCACTGTTCCAGATCCGAGCGTACGAAGCGCCATTCTTTCCCGAGCTTGAAAGCGGGAATCTGGCGACTCCGTAAGTAACGATAGAGCGTGCGCTGGGTGATCTTGAGATAACGGCAGGTCTCCTCCGCCGTCATCAGCTCGCTCTTGGGCTCTTTGGCCATTGAAGAACCTGGTTCGATAGGGATCCATATGCCTCACGAGGCTTCGATTACTGTTGCCAGGGTAGGGAAACTGGAACGATCTGTCAAGTGAAAATGTATGACATTGCCTGTCACTGCCCGTCAGTGTTAGCCTGTTCTATGGAGCCGGTCACGTCTGACTCCATCGCCTCTGAGAGATCGTCACCGAGGTCCTCACCCAACTCCTTGCCCATTGTTTTCATGAATCGAGCCATGCTCTGTGGATCGTTTTCATCGAACCCGGCCAGATTGCTCGGATCTGCCAAGGCTTCAAGGCGAGCCTCTTCGGATTTCGGCGAGGCAAATCGAGACAGGATTCGTTCAACCCGAGCGCTCGTGCAATGGGAGCAGGTAGCCGGTGCCTGATTGGCCAGACTCAATACAAGGATGGTGCTGCGTTTTTTACAGTCGAGGCAGCGATATTCGTACAACGGCATCGATTATATTCCTATGGTCGTCATGGGCTGTGCAGCCTGTTCGGCAAAGAAGCGATCCGACACCAGGCCCGTATCAACAGTTCTGGCCAGCGTCAGGGCAAAGACGGGCCCGGTGCCGGCTTTTTGTAAGGTCTTCGCGCATTCGTTCAGCGTCGTACCGGTGGTGAAAACATCATCCACGAGAAGGATGCGTTTCTCCGCGAGGTCCTGTGGACTGCGGATTTCAAATGCTTTCCGTAGATTTTGTAACCGTGCCTGTCGCGTTAATGTGGTTTGGGGATCGGTGGCAGCGATCCTGACGAGGTTTGTGGCTGAAACGGGGCGAGCCAGATGACGGCTAAGTTGATCGGCCAGCAGCAACGATTGGTTAAATTCACGCGCTCGTAAACGGGCCGGGTGTAAGGGCACAGGGATAATTACGTCGACATCGATCCCGCTTGGCAGGGCGCTGATCATAAGGCGAGCGAGTGGCCGTGCCAGTGTATGTTTGCCTCGATATTTGAATGAGCAGATGGCTTCCCGCAGTGGCGGAAGGTAGGGGAAAAGGGTCCAGGCTCGTTGAAAATCCGGTGGCCGTTCCTGACACTGTTGGCATTGATGATTCGGTGTATAGGCCGTGGCCGCTGGCGAGACAAACGGCTGATCGCAGCGGGCACAAACTGGCTGCTGGAGTGGGCGGATGGTTTGCCAGCACGCGCTACAGAAGAAGGGCACTGGGTCAGTGCTGAGAGAGGTACCACATGTAAGGCATTCGACCGGCAACACAAACCGGAGGGCCTGACGGCACCATCCGATGAGTCGATCCTGTGTGTCTTCACGTACCATCGTAGGGGAAGCGCTCCAATCACGTATGTGTGCGCTTCTTCTATGGGAATGTGCCGCGCCTGTCAAGGTTGTTGCTCTGTAAATGGTTGTGATATACGAAGGCAGCAGGATGAGGCGCGAGCGATGCGCGACGGGCGCGACGCGCGAGAAAAGCAGGACGGGCGAGATTCAAAGTTCGAAGTTCAGGGTTCGAAGTTCTGAATGCCGCGGACTTCGGACCTCGAACCGTCGCCTTTCTCGCCTTTCCCGCCAGTCTCGCGTGTCTCGCGCGGTGATCCTACGGGTCAGGGTACGGATGGAGAAGCAGATCACTATGGTGGCATTCGACCAGGTGTCGAAAATTTATGAGCGAGGTGGCGACACCATCACCGGGCTCGATCGGGTCACGGTCGAAGTGGCGAAGGGAGACTTCTGTGCGTTTATCGGTCCCAGCGGCTGCGGGAAGAGTACGTTGCTCAACCTGGTTGGCGGATTGGATGTGCCGACCGCGGGGGATATCCTCCTCGAGGGGCGGTCGACCAGTCGATTCACGAGCGACGACTGGACGAGGATCAGGCGGGAAACAGTCGGGATTGTCTTCCAAGCATTCCATTTGATTCCCGGTTTGACGGCAGCGGAGAATGTCGCGTTTCCCTTATTGCTGCGCGGGGAGCGAGGAGCATCGGTCCAAGCCCGCGTCGAAGAGGTGATTGAGTTGGTCTCGATGACCGCACGACGACACCATCGCCCAAGCGAACTCTCGGGCGGGGAGCAGCAGCGTGTAGCGATTGCGCGAGCGATCGTGCATCAGCCCCAGATCATTCTCGCCGACGAGCCGACCGGCAATTTAGATTCCCAGCATGGGGCCGAGATCATCGTCCTCCTTCGGTCGCTCGTTCAGCGGTTTCGCATAACCGTACTGTTGGTCACCCACAGCACCGTGGCCGCGGAGGCTGCCGATTATGTCTGGGCCATGAAGGATGGGCAGCTCGTGACGAGAACGCAGCACCAGCCTGTCACGGTAGTAGCGTGATAGATCTTTCGATCTCCATTGCCGGCGTACGATTTCCCAGTTGCTTCATGAATGCCTCAGGAGCCCTCTGTGTCACCCGTGAAGAACTGCTGGCCCTCGGCCGATCTCGTGCCGGTGCCATCGTCACCAAGTCGATGACGGTTGAGCCTCGCGACGGCAATCCGACACCCCGGTACTATGGATTTCCCGGCGGGTCCATCAACTCCATGGGCTTGCCGAATCTCGGGTACAA
>DASYVB010000184.1:0-10547 GCA_036000525.1 Nitrospiraceae bacterium
GTGAATCCTAAGGCGCCTTCCGCTCTCTCATGGAAGGCCTGCGCCAGCAGTGCTCCGAGTTTCGTCGCTTCTACGGCTTGGCGTGCGAGTGTTTCGACCTGGTCGTCCAGACGTGCGTTGCGAATAGTGGTGAGGAGTTGCTGGGACTGTGTCAACAGTGAGGCCAGTGGGTCGTGCAGCTGTTGGGACAGTAGCGTGACTCGCTGGGCCAGCGCGAGCAGTGCATCCCTATGCCGGAGTTGCTGGCGAAGACGATGAATCGTAGTGTCTTGTTGTTTTGGTTGGGAAAGGTCTCGAATCAGTCCCACCGTGCCGAGAAATCGGCGAAGGGCGTCATAGAGTCCTCTGGCACTGACCTCCACCGTGAGAGTCAGCGGCTTGTTGTCCTGTGTGGGTTTCCCTCGCAAGGTCAATTCAAGACGGCTGGTGTCTCGCGCTCGGGAGCGGCGTTCGTTGAGGCGATACCGAGCCAACGATTCCTGGCCGGGAGGAACGAGGATGGTATAGGGCAATCCGATGAGTTCGTCAGGGGAGTAGCCTAATAGCGTGACGATGCCCGGACTGACCGTCACAAAAAATCCGCTGGCATCCAGTTCGTAGACGAAATCGCTGAGTGAATCGATGAGCCGACGATAGCGTTCGTGCTCGTGGTCCAGGGCTACTCTCAGGTGATGTTTCTCGATGGCCTCCTTGGCGCAGAACAGGAGTTCCGTGAGAAAGGCCGGAGATTTCTTCGAGAGGAAAAAATCAACGTCGGCTTGGAGTGCTTGAAGCGCCGAGGCTGAATCGGTGCGGTCGCTGTGCAGAATACTCGCTGTGTACGGTGCGCGGCGTTTGAACTCGCTGGGTAGGGAGGTGTGGTCCCCGGCGATGCACTGTTCGTCGATGAGGATGAGGGTCCATTCGCGCGACAACGTCCATGTACGGGCTTCTTCGGCGGAATAGGCGACGTCCACGCGGCAGCCGGGAAAGAATCCACGCAAACTGATGGTGATGAGTTTAATGGCTTCAGCGTGTTCGCTGATAATCAGGATGGTGACCGGCTCACTCTGCGGCATCTAGGTATCCCTGTGCTACTGGGGAATCCGAGCAAGCCCATGCCCAGAGCGACAACACAACGTTCGCTCGTCACGTGATCTGAGACAGACCAGCCCCTATTTCTTCTGCTGCAAGCGACTCGGGGCACGCGTCTGAGAATGAAGATGTGAATAGCACAGGCGGAGGTAGGAAACCCAGTCCACATGCGATGGAATAGGCTCCTTCTTTGGTAGGGGGGGAGCCTCAAGGACTTCGATAATGAACAAAATTGAACGGAATTGAAGTAAAACAGGGTGTGGGATACGTGAAGGAGCGTCGCGGCACCTGCCGCAGACGGTACGGCGAGTACAGGATACGTGCGATGCTCTCTACTTGGCGAGTGGCGTATTGGACGTCGTCGGACAGGCGCCAGGGGTCATGTACAGCAAATAATTTCCCATCCCATGTTGGGCCTCTTGTTTCTGCAAGGGATGGTGATGGACCATGACCATCTCATAGTCATCAGCCTTCGTCACAGGAAATCCCTGACCATCCTGATAAACTTGGTGGGGTAGAAACTCGCGGAAGGCTCCGTCCTGGTTGACGTCTGGAACCGTCCGCAGCAGGGTCTGTTTCGTGGTTTTATTGTCCAGCCCGATCATTAAGAGTTCGTCATGCCCATGCGGGTAGGCGAATTTCACACAGCCATCCATCGAGAATTTGAGCGGCGCGCGATGGACCTGGACTCCGCTTGTAATCTCAATCCCTTCATCCGTCTGGTCTGGGCCCCGCTGGGAGAACTTGCTGAAGCACACAATATTGACCCCCACCTGATACACGTCCATTTCTTTGATGGGGGCGCCTTCGGGTGCCATGTACATGGTGAAGGTTGCCATCACATCCTTGGTGATCGGCGCCTTATGATAAAACGCAACGATTGACATGAGGTGATCATCCTTGGCGAGCTTGACCCCATAGCCTTCCGGAAAACGCGTCTCGGTCATCTCCAACCCTGCTCCCGCAAAGAACAACGGTTCGCCCTCGCATGAGACGCTCGGTTTGTCGTTGTTGAGCATCAGGATGTGATGGAGATAGTTCTTGGGGAGGGGCTTCCCTTCTTTGGTGAAGACTGCGGTCTTGTACCCCACCATGTACATATCTTTGGGAAGCTGAAAGTTATGCTTGGGCATCGACGCCGCGAGGTCTCCGTCGTGACCGGCTGGAAGATCGATGGGACCGAACGTGAGGGTAACAGTATTGGCCTCGAACGTCACCGTCGTCGTGGTTTGGTGGGAAAGGGTTGGGACGGCATGGTGGTCGTGACCGCCGTCCGCGAGGACAGGGGTCACCAGACAGATGCTGGCGAGCAGAGTGAGGAGTGCCTGACGCATAAAACCTCCCAAGAATGAAAAGTGGTCACGCGAATATGTGGTGTGATGGTCATATACGCCTGTGGGGTACGCAGGTGTCATTGTGCGGTTGGTGGCTGGGTCAACCGTTTCCAGAGATAGGTCCCGCCGTGTTCGCGAGGGGGAATATTCTTCTGGGTGCCGACCCGCGAATACCACCACACGCCCTTGGCCTGGGTCCCATCCTCGGAGAGGAGAAGTTCAAATTCTCCTTCGTGATCGTTGCCCGGCTGCTGCCAGGTGCCTTGCCAGAGACGGTCGGCAAATTTTGTGGTGACGAATCGTCCACCATGTTGGGTATAGGGTCCATTACCGGCTTTGTCGAGTGTGGCCTTGTAGCGCTTGTTGTCCTCCACTTCGAGAATATCCCATTCCCCGCTCAAGTCAAGGACGAACGGTTGGTCTACCGATGAAGCTACAGTGCGTGGTGCAGCGGTTTCCGTCCAACCATCGACGGGCATCACGCCGTTGGCATTGCGGAGGGATTCATGCCAGGACAGGAGGACCCACTGGCCGTTTCGACGCTCAAGCACGCCGGTTTCTCGTAACGGCATAACGGCTCGTTGCTGGTCCAGTCCCTGACCGAGGACACGCACATAGTCCAGTTCCATCGTGTACCATCCAATATCTCCCTTCGACCACACTTTGAGTTCGGAAATAGGAAGGTCGAGCGCTGCGACGTTTGAAAACTCTTCCTTAATATCTCGCTCTAGGTCAGGCCAGCCCACGTATTTTCGGCCTCCGATGGAATAGCTGGTGATATCGGCGTCGTGGGCCATAAGTCTGGACATGGCGGGCAAATCCTTCTCGGCATTGGCTCGCACGAGGGCGCGAACTGTCGATTCGAGTTCGGTGTTATCCGCGGTGCCGCTCATGGCTGCGGGAATCCAGCAGGCCCCTCCGATCAGCATGTACACGGTTACACGAAACAATACTGACATGCGCATAATGACTCTCCTGTCTGGTTCACAAGGGAGACGAGTGGAAAGACTGTTTGGCTAGAGTCAGAGGCTACAGGGCTGATAGAGTCTTGTCAATGGTTAAGCTACCGCAATGGCAGGCGCCATGCTTGCCACGACGATCACGGTCACATTATCTTCGCCCCCTCTGCTCAGCGCCTGCTCGATCAGTTCGTGGCAGGCTCGATAGGGATCGCCGTTCGCGCGGGAGAGGACCGATGCGATAGCTGCGTCCTCCAACATTTTCGTGAGCCCGTCGCTGCAGAGCACGATCAGATCGTGAGGGGTGACCGGAGTCTCGGTCAGCTCCGGTTTCATGGTGACGCCCATGCCGAGGCCTTTGGTCAAGATGTGCCGCTCAGGATGCGTGAGTGCCATGGCCGCATCGATCAAGCCCCTCTGTACAAATTTTTCGACGAGAGTGTGATCGCGCGTCAATTGCTTGAGCTCTCCTGCCCGATAGAGGTAAGCGCGGCTATCTCCCAAGTGGGCGATATGAGCGACCGGCGGTGTTGCTGGCGTCATTGCCAAGGCGACGATGGTCGTGCCCATCCCTCTTAAGGTAGGCTGTGCCATCATGAGGTCATGGATTCGCCAGTTGGCGCTCGTCACGAGGTCTGCCACGAACTCGGCGCCAGCGCTCGGGTGCTCGAGGAGCCAGGATGCTCGTTCTCGTGCCCGCTGTGTGGCCACGGCCACGGCGGTTTGGGCCGCGAGATCTCCTGCCGGGTGCCCACCCATTCCATCTGCCACGATCCAGACGCCGCAGTCATTCAGGAGGGCCAGCGCATCTTGGTTCGATGCTCGAACATGACCCGTTTCGGTTCGGCCGACCCCGGTCCACTGCTGGGGTTGTGTCACGGAACCACCACGGCTGGCTTTGGGCGACAGGCAGGTGGAAATCCCGCAGAAGGCGGGCCGTATCGGGCAACCATCTGATCGTAGAGCAACGCCGCGAGTGGTTCGAGGTTTTGTGTATCGGCCGAGTTGTACCTCAGCAACAGATCGCGTGCGGCCTCGTCTCCCGCACACCACTGGTGCCACAGGCGAACGGCTTCCCATCCATCGAGTCCCGCCACATCGGTCTCGCGAGTAATCTGGACTTCGTGCTCGATGTGTTTCATTCCGCCCTGCATGCCGAGCCTGCGGGCCGCGAAGCACAGATCGAAGTGCGGTTTCTTGAAATTTAACCGGGGGAACTTCGCCTGCAAGTAGGGAATGTCGAACCCGCTGCCGAAGAACGTAATGAAGAGGTCTGTGTGTTCCAATTCCGCGTGCAATCGGTCCTCCGTTAACGTTTCCCCTCGGACCAGGCTCGTCATATGCCCGTTGCGATACAATCCGACCACCGTTACATGTCCCTCGCGCGCAGACATGCCTGTCGTCTCGATGTCCAAATAGAGCGTACGAGGGAGAAACGTCTTGTAGAGGCGCCAGTGCTCCCGACTCTTCAGGCAGGCGCCGAAGAAGTTCGCATCACGATCTTCCAGGCGCGATTGGGCGGTGGCGAGTTCGCGGTCATACCACTCTTTTCTGGTCGAGGAGATGCCGGGTAGGCTCGGAAATTGGAGGAATGAAGCCCAATTGAGAATGCCATTTTGCCAGAGACGGCGTTCAGAACTTTGGCCGATACCTTTGAGAAAAACGAAGGATGACGTGAGCATGTGAGAGAGGGATTGTAGCCTTGATTTCACCGAATAAACAAGCTAAAGTCCGCTGCCTGAGCGGGTTTTCATCTTATGATCATCGGGAGGTCCTGATTGGAACACAATGGCTGATCTCCCCAACAAAATTCGCATCACCGTCGGCTCTGTGCAACTCAACGCGGAACTCAAGTCGACGAAGACAGCGCAGGAAGTCTATGCCGCGTTGCCAGTTGAAAGTCCGGTCAACACGTGGGGTGAAGAGTTCTATTGTAAACTGGCCGGGGTGAAGGACCATCGAGAGACGGCGACGAATCATGTCAAAGTCGGCGATGTTGCATTCTGGGGGGCCGGGCAAGTCCTGGCCATTTTCTTTGGACGCACCCCGATGAGTATGGGGCAGGATCCGGTCCCGGCCGACCGTGTCAATGTGATCGGCCGCATTCTCGGGGATGCTTCGGTGCTGCGGCGTGTCATGGATGTATCGACCATTCGCATCGAACGGATTTAGTATGATGCTGAAACAGTCCGCCAGCGTCGTTCTCTCCTCGAAAGCATCCTCAACGTAGCCCAGAGGCTACGCCTCCGGTGCTTTCATCGGCTGCGGCCTTGCTGGACGAACTGTTTGAGCATCCTACGGAAACATGCTCTTGTTGTGCTACATGTGCGGACAACCAAAGTTCTCGTGCCGACATAGTTTTTCCATGGCCTGCTAATCATGCGACTGTCGAAAGAACGCGTTCGTCACATCTCGGAGTCGCTCGCCACCAGGTTGCAGCAGGAGGGGCAGGTGGCGATCATCGGGGATCACAAATCGTTCGTCGAGCAGATCGACCATGCCATTCTCGAGGAACTGTCGGTTGAAGACCGCCTAAACGCCGAAGTGCGGCAGCTGTTGAAAGCCTACGAGCAAGACATTGAGCGGGGACACGTGGACTTTCAGCGGATGTTCACGATGGTGAAGAGTAAGCTGGTGCGGGAGCGGGGTATCATCCTATAAAATGGTGAAAGGTAAGGCGTGAGGGGTAAGGGGTGTGAGGCAGATGGGCCGTATAGTCGGGAACCCTTTACGCCTAACCCCTCACCCCTGACGAGTTTCGTATGTTGAGCGAAGACAAAATCAGCCATCTCTCCCACATCATTCTTCAGGTGGTCAAGAAAAGCCCGCTGGTGACAGTGCAGGCCGACGAGGGGAGGGTCCTGAAAGAGATCAAGCGGGTGCTCGCATCCGAGTTGGCGCAAGAAGAAGACATCAACCAAAAGGTCAAGGCAAAGTTGGCCTCCTACTCGCGCGGGATTGTCGAGGGCAGTGCTGAGTGGGACGTGCTCTATCGGAAAGCGTTCGAGGAAGAGACGCGGAAACATGCGAAGGCGTGAGATGCCGATGGAACGCGGAGGCGCGATGAAATACCTGTCCATACTCGGAGTAGTCTTCATGCTCGTCGGGGTAGTAGCCTGTTTTAAGAGCAAAGAGAAGCCGTTGGCTCCGCTGGCGCTCGAGTCCGGAGTGAAGCCGCAAGTGGTGACTCTGACTGAACAGGGAACGCAGGCCTATCAAGCGAAGCAGTTCGACGACGCGAAGAATTATTTTTCCCAAGCGGTGGCTGCGGCTCCTCAGTCTGGGCCCGCGCACTATAATTATGCCTTGGCCTTGAATGCCATGGGCGACAAGGAGCAAGCGCGCCAAGAGTTCATGGAAGCGGCCAACCTGGCTCCGGGCGATAAAGTGATCTGGGATTCGCCCGCGCTCCGTCCCTTCGGCAATCCGGAGGCTCCAAAAAAGAAGAAACTATTTCCAGACGGGACCCGCATGCCTGGCGGTGGCAGCGGGCCGCGATAACAATAGGCAACCGGAAAAGGAATGAGCTCATGGCTAAGGAACTCAACATCGGTGATAAGGCTCCCGCCCTGTCTCTGCCCGATCAATCGGGAGAACCGGTTAGCCTTAAAGATTTTACGGGCAAGCAGGTGGTCCTCTATTTTTACCCCAAAGACGATACCCCTGGCTGTACCAAGGAGTCGTGCGACTTTCGCGATGCCATCACGCCGATCAAGAAGGCGGGGGCCGTGGTTCTCGGTGTGAGCCTGGACGACAAGGAGTCGCACCAGAAGTTCATCAAGAAGTTCGACCTGCCATTCACGTTGTTGAGTGATGAAGAGGCCACCGTCTCGAAAGCCTACGGCTGCTATAAAGAGAAAAATTTGTACGGCAGAAAGTATTGGGGCATCGAACGCAGTACCTTTGTGATCGACCAGGCCGGCAAGTTGAAGGCGATCTTCCGCAAGGTCAAGGTCGGCAGCCATGTGGAAGACGTGGTAGCGGTCGTTAAAGCCTAGCCTTCTCCTGGTGTCCTATATGGCTGTGCGGCTTATGAGTGTTCTCTTCCTCAGAGCCGGTCTCTTCATTATCTTCCTCTTCTGGACTGCGACCACAATCCTCTCTGCGGCGGAGAAGATTCCCGGAACCTTGACGGTTCACGATAGCCTGACCGCACCCAACCAGCCGGCCACCATCGAAGCGACGCTCACAGGGAAGAGTCTCCTGATGGAGACCGGTCTGGGAGGAGAGCCTATCCAGCTTCTTGTCGCTGGCAATGTCGTCGCAACCGCGATGACCGGTGGAGACGGGCGGGCCTTCTTGTCGTATACCCCAAAGGCCAAAGGGGTGGTCCTGTTCACCGTGCGTGTCGGAGACACACCGAGAGTTGAAGTGGCCGAAGCTGGTGCGAACCTGACCGTGTGGGAACATCGCAGCCCGATCATGGCGGTGGAGATGGCGGCACTCATGGAAGACTACGTCGGACAGGGACCGACCCTGACCTGGCCCGGGAAGGAGGCGGGAGGCAGAAGCCCGATGCCCGATGCCGCGATAGAACTCGGCAAGCTCAGCCAGTTTTATTACAACCTGCTTTATGTGGTGACGCAGGATAAGGCGGTGGGTACCAACGATCAGGTGAATGAACAAGCCAGACAATGGCTCAAGGATCAGAAGTTTCCAGTCGGGCACATTCTCGTGCTGCCGTCCGATCCGGAGGCGTTTGGGGCGAAACTCGATGAAATGCATGCCGCCGGGTGGAAGACGCTCAAAATAGGTGTGGGACGCACGAAGGCCTTTGCCGAAGCGTTTCTGCATCGGCGCCTCGAAGCCGTGATGGTGCCCGAGCCAGCCAAGGGCGAGGTGCCGCGCAAAGCGAAGGTGGCGAAAGAGTGGAAGGATGTGCGGAAAATAATGTGAGGGCGGCCAGGTAGTTCCCCTTGCTCGTGGAACGCGCACGATGAAACGGTGCTCGTTCGACACGCGCAGTGGAAGATCAATCAGCCCCCATCCCTGAAGAGATCACGAGCAAGCTTGGAGGGATCATTGAGATGGATGACGGTCGCTCGATGCGTGCAGTGGAGGGTAAACAGAGGAGATCGTCATGTTAGACATTCCTGAGATCGAAAGAGTTCTAACCACCATGGATGCCAAAAGGGCTAAGGATTCTTCGGCTATCTGGACGATAGACCAGCTGGTGTGGCTGTTTGGTTCGCGTAAGAAAAAGTTATTTGCTGGTAAGGCGGAGATCTTGAAATTGCTCTTAGAGTCAGAGGTCGGTGCATATCTAGTGATTGATGAAGAAGATGAGATGGTTCGTGTTCCCCATGCTCATCGAGTGGAGAGAGACTGTACTTGGCAACTTGAGCCTTGCGTCGTGTTGACCGATTTGCAGAGTGGCCCACTTTCCTACGGTAGTTGGTCTCTCTATGGTGCTAGGGTGCCAGTAGATCCAACTCATCTGCCAGATACCTACCGAATTTCATCTTCTGAGTGTCTTCAAAGCCTTCGCGGGCTTGGCATGCATTATCTTCTTCAGGCCTGGCCTGATGAAGCTCACTGGCGGCTTGTTATATCCAAGTAGACGAGGTGAAAAGTAGGAGCTTTGCCTCACCATCATGCCTTTCAATTAGTGAGCCACTTCCTTTAGTATGGAGGATGTCACTTTCCCTAATTGAGGCTGCTCTGAATGCGGGCGAAAACTAGTTTTTCCTGTCAAGCTTGTGGCCATCAGTCGCCACGATGGCTGGGTCGCTGCCCAGACTGCAGCGGCTGGAATACCATGAAAGAGGAACGGCAGGCGGCGACCGGCAAGGGGCGGCCTGCTGCGATGAAGATGGCGCAGGCAAAGGCCACGGCGATTGCCGACATCGAAGTGGTCGGTGAGGACCGGCGGCTGACGCAGATCGGCGAATTCGACCGGGTGCTGGGTGGTGGAGTCATTCCCGGCTCGGTCATCCTGATTGGTGGCGATCCCGGGATTGGGAAGACCACCCTGTTACTCCAGGCGCTGCCGCGCCTGTCTTCCGAGAAAGAACCGGTGCTGTATGTCTCCGGAGAGGAGTCTCCAAGGCAAATCAAGATGCGGGGGCAGCGGCTCGGCATCGAGCATCCGAATCTCTTAATCCTGGCGGAAACCTCCCTCGAACAAATTCTCAAAGCGGCGCAAGAGATTCAGCCTGCTGCAATGGTTGTCGATTCGATTCAAACGGTCTATACGGAACAGATCACGTCCGCACCTGGTAGCATTAGCCAGGTGCAGGAAGTGGCGGGCCAATTGATGTGGTACGCGAAGCGCAGCAGCGTGCCGGTCTTCATCATCGGGCATGTCACCAAAGATGGAGCGATCGCCGGACCGCGATTGTTGGAACATATCGTCGATACGGTGCTCTATTTTGAAGGAGACAAGGGCCACAGTTTTCGTATTCTACGCGCGGTGAAGAATCGCTTTGGCTCGACCAACGAGATCGGCGTGTTCGAAATGAAAGATTCCGGGTTGGAGGAAGTGAGCAACCCCTCCGAGTTGTTTTTGGCGGAACGGTCCCAGCGCACGACGGGATCGGTGGTGGTATCCAGTCTCGAAGGATCGCGGCCAATTCTAGTCGAACTACAAGCATTGGTATCCTCCACGAGTTATGCGATGCCGAAACGAATGACGAATGGCGTGGAGCAGAATCGGGTCTCGCTGTTGCTCGCGGTCATGGAGAAGCGGCTGGGTATGCATCTGTCCGGACAAGACGTCTACGTGAACGTCGTCGGTGGGATGCATATCGACGAGCCGGCCATCGATTTGGGCATCGTGGCGGCGGTCACATCGAGTTTGCGCGAGGTGCCGATTGAGCCGGGACTGTTGGTGTTGGGGGAAGTGGGACTCGGCGGTGAAGTGCGCGCAATCAGTCAGGCTGAAATGCGGATTCGTGAAGCGGCAAAGATGGGATTCAAACGCTGTCTGTTGCCGGAACGGAACTTGGCCAAGCTGGAGGCCATCGATGGAATCGAATTGATCGGGATACGCGAAGTGGGGGAGGCATTGGATGTTGTTCTGGCATAGCAGGATGCTGAAAAAGTCCGCCAGCATCGTTCTCGCATCGTTCAGAATTCGTCGCACCGTGCGCCCCAGAGGGTACGCCTCGGCCCTTCACTCGCTGCGGCCTTGCTGGACGAGCTTTTTCCGCATCCTGCTTGGTGTGATCCTGTTGTCCCA
>DASYVB010000185.1:0-20396 GCA_036000525.1 Nitrospiraceae bacterium
CCAGGCCACCGTGGTGACCGGCGTCGAGATGTTCCGCAAGGTGCTCGATGAAGGGCAGGCGGGCGACAACGTCGGGGTGCTGCTGCGCGGGACGAAGAAGGAAGAGGTGGAGCGGGGGATGGTGCTGGCGAAGCCGAAGAGCATCACGCCGCACACGAAGTTCAAGGCGGAGATCTATGTGCTGGCCAAAGAAGAAGGCGGGCGGCATACGCCGTTCTTCAATGGTTACCGGCCGCAGTTCTATTTCCGGACGACCGATGTGACGGGGGTGATGGCGTTGAATCCGGGGGTGGAGATGGTCATGCCGGGGGACAATGTGAGTGTCACGGGAGAGCTGATTAGCCCGATCGCGATGGATCAAGGGTTGCGGTTCGCGGTGCGCGAGGGCGGCAAGACCGTCGGCTCCGGCGTCGTCACCGAAATTCTGGCGTAGTGATTCGCCGGATGAATAGAGGAATGAATGGTTAAGGTTGAACAAAGAATCAGGATTCGGTTGCGCGGGTTTGATTACCGCGTGTTAGACCAGTCGGTGGCGGAAATCGTTGAGACCGTCCGCCGGAGCGGAGCGAAAATTGTGGGGCCAATTCCGCTTCCTACGCGCATCGAGAGGTTTACGGTGCAGAGTGCCACGCATGCAGATAAGAAGGCTCGCGAGCAGTTCGAAATCAGAACGCACAAGCGTTTGATGGACATCATGGATGCGACTCCTGAAACCATGGATTCCCTGATGAAGTTGAACTTAGCCGCCGGCGTGGATGTGGAAATAAAACTCTAGGGAAGGTCAAGGTTCAGGTTAAGGCTAAGCTCGACCTTAGCCTTAGCCTCAGCCTTAACCTAAGTGATGAAAGAATGACGAACGGGTTGTTGGGTAAAAAACTAGGGATGACCCAGATATTTGACGAGACGCGGTTTACGCCTGTGACCGTCATCGAGGCAGGTCCTTGCCGAGTGGTTACGATCAAAACAAAAGAGCGCGATGGGTATGAATCCGTCCAGTTGGCATTTGGCGAAGTGAAAGAACGCAAGTTGTCCAAGGCCGAGCTGGGGCATCTGAAGAAGACTGAGGCTCCAGCCACCGGTGTACTCAGAGAATTTCAAAAGGTTGGCGAGGTGGCGGTAGGGCAATCCATCAAAGTCGATATCTTCAAAAAGGGCGACTGGGTGGATGTTATCGGTATCTCCAAGGGAAAGGGATTTCAGGGGGTGGTGAAGCGGCATCATTATGCTGGCGGTCCTGAATCTCACGGGTCCATGTTCCATCGTCATCCCGGTTCGATGGGCGCTAGTTCATATCCTTCTCGTGTCTGGAAAGGGAAGACCTTGCCTGGGCACATGGGGGCTAAGCGGATTACGGTCCAGCGATTAAAAGTTATTGAATCCAGGCCTGATGAGAACTTGCTGTTCGTTCGAGGGGCAGTCCCTGGCGCGGCAAGTGGACTGATTATGGTGAGAAAGTCGAAGAAGGGGTAGGCATGCCCACGGTTGATGTCGTTGATTTGAAGAGACAAAAAGTCGGGTCCGTCGATCTTCCCGAAGAAGTGTTTGGCTGTAAGCTACACACGGCCTTAGTCCATGAAGCGGTCGTGATGCAGCGTGCCTGTGAGCGTCAGGGTACGGCTTCGACATTGCGGCGAGGAGAAGTGACGGGGTCCGGGAAAAAGCCATGGAAACAAAAGCATACTGGGCGGGCACGGGCAGGCTCGATACGCTCTCCTCTATGGCGTCATGGTGGGTCGGTGTTCGGGCCGAAGCCACGTGATTATTCCTACAGCATGCCAAAAAAGAAGTATCGTGCAGCGCTTCAAAGCGCGCTTTCGGCAAAGTTAGCCGACGGACAAGTGGTGATTGTGTCGAATCTGTCGTTGGACCAGCCAAAGACGAAATTGTTGGCCCAAGCACTGACCCATTTGGGTGCCGGGGCGTCTGCCTTGATTGTGGCAGGTGCAGGGCATGCTGGATTGGCTCAAGCTGCAGGCAATCTTCCCAATGTGTGTGTGGTGGGGCCTGAAGGATTGAACGTCTACGATATTGTTCGAGCTGAATTGATTCTGATTCTTGAGCGCGAGTTGCCGCGGGTGAAGGAGATCTGGGCATGAAGGCGGGTTTCCATAGCATTCTGCTGCAGCCGTTGCTGACGGAGAAGATCACGGCAATGCGGGAAAGCAACAACACGGTGGGTTTTCTCGTTCACCCGGATGCGAATCGTGTCCAGATTAAGCAAGCGGTTGAAGCGTTGTTGAAGGTGAAGGTCGAGCGAGTGAACGTGATGAATGTTCGCGGGAAGGTGAAGCGCTTGGGGCGTTTCTCTGGTAAGCGATCGGATTGGAAAAAGGCCTTCGTCAAGCTCAAGCAAGGCGAGAAGTTGGAGCTCTACGAGAGCGCATAGCGGGACTTTGCACCAAGCTGATCTCGGTGTGCTGGAAGGACGACTGTAGCATGGGAATCAGAGCATACAAGCCAAGGACACCGGGTCGTCGTGGGATGACTGCGGTGACGACCGAAGAGCTGTCGAAGAAGAGGCCTGAAAAATCGCTTACGTCATTCCGTCGCAGTACCGGCGCCAGGAACAACGAAGGGCGGACGACTGTACGGTTCCGAGGGGGTGGGCACAAACGGCTCTTTCGGAAAATTGATTTCCGGCGCGACAAGACCGGAATCCCCGGGACCATTGCCGCGCTTGAATACGATCCCAATCGGTCAGCACGGATTGCCTTGGTGCACTATAAGGATGGCGAGAAGCGTTATATCCTCGCCCCTGTTGGCTTACAAGTCGGGGATGTGGTGCAGTCCGGTGTTGCGTCAGAGGTTCGTACTGGGAATGCGTTGCCCTTGTCCAGTATGCCGTTGGGAACCACCATACATAATGTAGAGTTGAAGCCCGGAAAAGGCGGACAGCTGATTCGTAGTGCGGGAGGTTCTGCTCAGGTGATGGGGCGTGATGGCGAATATGTGCAGGTGCGACTCAGGTCCGGTGAAATGCGGAGAATTCTTTCAACCTGCATGGCAACCGTCGGACAGGTTGGGAATACGGATCATGAGAATATTAATGTTGGGAAGGCAGGTCGGACCCGATGGTTGGGCCGACGCCCGAACGTGCGCGGTGTCGTGATGAATCCGGTCGACCACCCGCATGGTGGCGGCGAAGGAAAATCTGGACAGGGGAACCCCCATCCAGTCTCCCCATGGGGTCTTCCGACCAAGGGCTACAAGACCCGGAACAACAAGGCGACGGACAAGTTCATTATTTCCCGACGCAAGTAGGAGTACGCGATGCCGAGGTCAGTCAGTAAGGGCGCATTCGTTGACGACCATCTGCTTCAGAAAGTGGAGCGGATGAATCAGAATAAAGATCGCAAGATCATTAAGACCTGGTCGCGACGGTCCACGGTCATTCCAGATATGATCGGACATACGTTCGCGGTTCATAACGGGAAGAAGTTTATTCCTGTCTTCGTGACGGAAAACATGGTTGGGCACAAGTTGGGAGAGTTTGCTCCGACCAGGTTTTTTAAGGGGCATGGGCATGCCAGGACAGAGAAGGCGGTCGCCCTCAAGTAGGCGACAGGCTCTTGTCTCTGCACACTCGAATTGGATGGGACGGTTATGGCTGAAGCACAAGCAGTTCTACGGTTCGTACGTGTCTCTCCGAGGAAAGCCCGCCCGGTGATCGATATGATCCGTGGGCAGCAAGTTCCAATGGCCCTGGCATTGCTCAGAAATTTGCCGCGTCAGGCGGCGAAGGTGGTCGAGAAGATTTTGAGGTCCGCCGTGGCCAATGCGGAGCAAAAGGAGATGGGCGACAGTGAATCGATGGTGGTGTCGAAAGCGTTCGTTGATTGCGGGCCCACGTTGAAACGCTTTCGAGCTCGCTCGCAGGGGCGTGCGAATGCGATTCAAAAGCGCATGAGTCACATTACTGTCGTCGTGTCGGCTGCAAGTGTGAAGGAAAAAAGTAGATAGAGGCGGCTAACGGAACGGATTCATTTCCTGTCTGAGTGAGGCACAAATAGTTATGGGGCACAAGACACATCCGATCGGGTACCGGCTAGGATACAACGTCACCTGGAGTTCTCGGTGGTATGCCAGCAAGGATTATGCAAAGTTGCTCCATCAGGATATCAGGATCCGCAAGATGGTCAAGCAGCGTCTCTTTCATGCTGGTGTGGCCAAGGTTGAAATCGAGCGATCTGGAGACCAGACGCGTGTGATTATTCACACCGCGCGCCCCGGTATCATCATCGGTCGTAAGGGGGCTGAGGTCGATAAGCTCAAGGCGGAGTTGGAGAAGAGCTATTCCGGTCAGGTCTACATTACGGTGAAGGAAATCAAGAAGCCGGAACTGGATGCCCAGTTGGTGTGTGAAAACGTCGCCACCCAGTTGGAAAAGCGAGTGGCGTTCCGTCGGGCCATGAAGCGAAGTGTGCAGTCCGCGCTTCGTCTTGGAGCCCAGGGTATCAAAATTATGGTCGGGGGCCGTCTTGGCGGGGCGGAGATCGCGCGCTCAGAGTGGTACCGCGAAGGCCGTGTGCCTCTCCATACGCTACGGGCGGACATCGACTACGGGTTTGCCGAAGCCCACACGACGATGGGGCAGATCGGGATCAAGACCTGGATCTATAAGGGGGAGGTCCTTCCGTTGCAGCCCCTCAATAAAGAATCAGCATTTGACCGCAGACTTGGGTAAGTCAAGAGGATCGCGTGTTAGCACCAAAGAAAGTTAAGTTCCGCAAAATGATGAAGGGGCGTATGACCGGCAAAGCCTATCGTGGCAGTCAGATTACCCTTGGAGAGTTTGGGCTAAAGGCGCTTGAGCCTGGCTGGATCACCAGCCGGCAGATTGAGGCGGCGCGCATCGCGATCACTCGGTGTGTGAAGCGCGGTGGTCAGGTTTGGACGAGAATTTTCCCCGATAAGCCGATCACCAAGAAGCCGGCTGAGACTCGAATGGGTAAGGGGAAGGGCAACCCAGAGTATTGGGTCGCCGTCGTTAAGCCTGGCCGCATTCTCTATGAGATGGATGGCGTGACGCCGGAGGTCGCCCGTGAGGCGTTCCGTTTGGCCTCACATAAGTTGCCCATTGCCACGAGGTGTGTCACCCGCGGCGAGTTTTAGCATCGATCGAACCAGGCGTAAGGGTAGGGAGCGCATCCATGGATCTAAAGGAATTACGGCAACTCACGGGACCTGAGCTCGCGGAGAAGACGCAGCAGCTCACGCAGGAACTCTTCAATCTTCGTTTTCAGCTGGGAACTGGACGGTTGGAAAACCCTATGCAGGTGCGAAAGACGAGGCGATCGATTGCCAGGGTGAAGACGATTCAGCGCGAGATCGCGCAGATTGATCCAACCTCTACCACGGCGAAAGGGGCTTGAGGATGGGAGCGTCAGCAAATAAGCGGCGTGAATGGGTTGGGCGCGTGGTCAGCAATAAGATGAATAAGACCGTGGTCGTCGAGATTGAGCGTTCGGTTATTCACCCGCTCTATCGGAAGGTGCTTCGACGGGTAACGAAATTCAAGGCACACGATGAGGACAACACCTGCAAGATCGGCGACCGTGTGCGCATGGTCGAGACGAGGCCGATCAGTAAAGATAAGCATATGCGGGTTGTCGAGGTTGTGGAAAAGGGACGGGGTGAGTAGGTCGAGATCGTGCGAAGGGTGGAGAAAACACCGGGACTATGATTCAGAGCTATACCTACATGGACGTGGCCGATAATTCCGGTGCCAAGCAGGCCATGTGTTTTCATGTGCTTGGTGGAACCAGGCGTCGGTATGCCTCTCTTGGAGACATTGTCGTCGTGGCTGTGAAAGAGGCCATTCCTGCGGCAACGGTCAAGAAGGGTGATGTGAGCCGCGCGGTGGTCGTGAGGACGACTAAGGAAGTGCGTCGCGAGGATGGTTCCTACATCAAGTTTGATCGGAATGCCTGCGTACTGATCAATAAGGATGGGGATCCCGTTGGGACTCGTATCTTTGGGCCGATTGCGCGTGAGCTGCGATGGAAAAAGTTCATGAAGATTATTTCCCTAGCTCCGGAAGTGCTGTAGCGAGGGTGGAGACGGCGGGATGAATAAGCAGGCGTTGAAGAAGAGTCGAATTTGTAAGGGGGATGTGGTGGTCGTGATCGCCGGGCGCGATCGAGGCAAATCTGGGAAAGTGCTTTCGGTTGATCCCGCAGTGGGAAAGGTTGTGGTCGAAAAGTTGAACATGATCAAGCGCCACACGAAACCGAATCAGAAAGTCAAGCAAGGTGGCATTCTCGAACGGGAAGCGCCTTTTGCGATCTCAAATGTGATGTATCTGTGCCCTGTGACGCAGAAGCCGACCAGGCTGGGGGTGCGTACGCTCGATGATGGCCGACGGGTCCGGGTAAGCAAAAAATCGAACGACTCAGTCGAGTAGGAGTGAGGACGCCAGATGGCGAAGGTTGAATCAGGAAAAGGCGGTAAGAAGTCGGAGCGGCGGCCACCCAAGAAAAAAGAAGGGTCGTCAGTACCGAAGGCGATGGACGAGGGCAGCGAAGAGTCCAAGTTCAATCCACGGATGCGGGAGGCCTACTTGCAGAAGGTTGTGCCCGCACTCATGAAAGAGTTCGGCTACAAAAACATCATGCAGGTCCCGAAACTTGAGCGGATTGTGCTGAACGTGGGGATGGGGGAAGCCATTCAGAACGTGAAGCTGCTGGAGAGCGCGGCCGGGGAATTGGGTGCGATTACGGGCCAGAAGCCGCTGATTACAAAGGCGAAGAAGGCCATCGCCTCTTTCAAGTTGCGCCAAGGGATGCCGATTGGCACAAAGGTAACGTTGCGTAGTCGCAGGATGTGGGAGTTCTTCGATCGTCTCGTGACGTTGTCGTTACCAAGGATTCGAGACTTCCGAGGTGTCTCGCCAAAGTCGTTCGACGGCCGAGGCAATTACACGCTTGGACTCAAAGAACAGCTCATCTTCCCCGAGATTAAGTATGACGAGGTCGCATCCATCCATGGGATGGATATCACGATTGTCACGACCGCTAGGACCAACGATGAGGGCCGGGCGCTGCTGAAGCATTTGGGAATGCCATTCCGGGCGTAATGTCAAGCGAAGGAGCTACAGGTGTCGAGATTAGCACTGAGAAATAAATCGGCCGTCAAGGCGAAGTTTCCGGTCAGAGACTATCACCGGTGTGAGATCTGCGGGCGTGTGCGAGGATTCTTGCGCCGGTTTCGAATGTGCAGAATTTGCTTTCGGTTACTGAGCCTGAAGGGTGAGATCCCGGGGGTTCGGAAGGCGAGTTGGTAGATCATCCGCTTTTCGCGTCATCGGGCTGGTGCTTCGCATCCGGTCACAGGACGAACGTTGGTGAAAGGGTTGGTATGGTTACAGATCCCATTAGTGACCTATTAGTACGATTGCAAAACGGGTTTCGCCGGCGTCACGATATCGTGAGCGTTCCAGCCTCCCGTCTCAAGCGCGAAGTCCTTCGGATTCTTCAGAACGAAGGATATATTCAGGACGTCCAGGCGGACGTCGCGGATGGGCATCCCGTGCTGAAAGTGCACTTACGGTATGTGGCAGAAGGGCAACCCATGGTTACCGGCATGCAGCGGGTGAGCAAGCCAGGCCGCCGTGTGTATGTAGGGATTAAAGACATCCCGCGAGTCAAAAACGGCATTGGCGTGGCGATTTTGTCCACCTCGAAGGGGTTGATGACAGATCAGGATTCTCGCCGCGCTGGATTGGGCGGAGAAGTTCTGTGCTCGGTCTGGTAATAGGTAGAGTGAACCAGATTGTCATTGCAGGGGCGTGCTAGCGTAACGAGGCATAGATGTCACGCATAGGAAAGAAACCGATTCAGATTCCAGCAGGAGTGGATGTAAAAGTCTCCGGGCCTATCGTGACCGTGAAGGGCCCGCTCGGGAAGCTCGATTGGTCGTTGCCCACAAGCCTTGGGGTCTCGATTGCGGATGGACAGCTCGTGGTGAGCCGGTCAAATGAGGACCGGCAAATCCGTGCATTGCACGGGTTGACTCGCGCCGAGTTGAGTAACCTTGTTCAGGGTGTGACGAAGGGCTACGAACGTAACTTAGAAATCACCGGGGTTGGGTATAAGGTCGCCGTGCAGGGTCGGACGATGAGCTTCAATTTGGGCTATATCAACCCAGTCACCTATCCGATTCCGGTTGGAATCGACGTGAAGGTGGACAAACAAACGCTGATCAATGTGAAGGGCGCTGACAAGCGCTTGGTGGGTCAGGTTGCGGCGAACTTGCGAGCAATCAAGCCTCCCGACGTCTATAAGCAAAAGGGTGTTCGCTATGTCGGGGAAGTGTTGCGTAAGAAAGCCGGAAAGACGGGGAAGTAGGGTGATTCATGAATACTGCGGATAAAGCGAGTCAGTTGACCAGGCGGAAACAGCGGGTGCGAAAGCGAGTCTTTGGAACGGCCGAGCGTCCACGTCTCAACGTGTTTCGCAGCCGCTCTCATATCTATGCCCAGATCGTTGACGATCTCAAAGGGGCAACGTTGGCTGCCGCGTCCTCCCTGGATAAGTCTCTGCGCACGTCGGTGAAATCCACCGGCAGCATCGATGGCGCAAAGGCTGTTGGAAAGTTGTTAGCCGAACGGGCTAAAGCCGTCAAAGTGCAGGCCGTGGTGTTCGATCGTGGTGGTCGGATGTACCACGGACGCGTCAAAGCGTTGGCTGAGGCGTCGCGTGAAGGCGGTCTAAAATTTTAGGAACCTTAACCTAACTACCGGAGAGGGCAACAAGCGTGCGAGTTAATCCAGATGAACTAAGCCTGAAGGACAAGGTTGTCTTTATCAACCGCGTGGCGAAAGTCGTGAAGGGTGGAAAACGGTTCAACTTCTGCGCGCTGGTTGTCGTTGGAGATGGACAGGGATGGGTGGGCATCGGGAAAGGGAAGGCCGCCGAAGTGCCCGTAGCGATCTCGAAGGCGGTTGAACAGGCAAAGAAAAACCTGGTGCATGTCGCCCTTACCTCTGGGACGATTGCGCACGAGGTGCATGGATTGTTCGGGGCCGAGCATGTCCTCCTCAAGCCCGCAAAGAAGGGAGCAGGAATTATTGCCGGGGGTGCCGTCCGGGCGGTGGTAGAAGTCGCGGGCGTTCATAACGTCATTGCTAAGACGCTGGGTCGTGGAAATCCCTTTAATACGGTTCGCGCCACGCTCAACGGTCTCTGCCAACTCCGCAATGCTGAAGACGCTCTCAAAATGCGTCGTAGTAATGTGGTGGGCGACGCACAGGATAGGGTGAGTATCTAATGCCTACAGCGAAGACCGCCAAGGCTGCTTCCAAGGGGTTCGTTATAACTTTGCGACGAAGTCCTATTGGCACGCCGCAAAAGCATCGACTTGTTTTGAGTGGCCTCGGTCTGAGGAAGATCAGACAGACGGTGACTCGTCCCAATACTTCACAAGTCAGAGGGATGATTGGCAAAGTTGGATATCTATTGGAAGTGCAGCCACAATGAACTTACATGAGCTCGGTCCTGCAAAAGGATCCAAGAAACGACGTAAGCGCATCGGCCGTGGTCCAGGATCTGGTCATGGGAAAACATCGGGGAAGGGCCATAAGGGTCTGTTAGCCAGATCCGGCGGTCGGAGCCGCCAGGCGGGCGGATTTGAAGGCGGCCAGATGTCTCTGATCCGACGAGTGCCGAAGCATGGCTTTACAAACGTATTTCGTAAGGAGTACTCGATCGTCAACCTGAAAAGCTTGGGTGACATGATAGTGTCCGGAACCATCACGCCACAGGCCCTGGTCGATTTCGGCTTGGTCAAGCGCAAGTCGTTGCCGATCAAGATTCTTGGAAACGGAGACCTCACGAAGGCGATCGTTGTACAGGCGCACAAGTTCAGTAAGTCCGCAGAGGCAAAGATTCGAGCAGCTGGAGGGAGAGTCGAGGTCATCCCCGGTGTTTGAGAGACTCCTGACCAGTTTTCAGAATATTTTCAAAATCCCTGAGCTGCGTACCCGTATCCTCTTTACCATGGGGATGTTGGTGGTGTATCGGATCGGGGCGCATATTCCCACGCCTGGGATCAACGGCGACGCCCTCTCCGATTTTCTGCAAAAGCAAGGCGGCGCACTACTCGGGTTTTTGGATATTTTTTCAGGCGGGTCACTCTCGCGGTTGACGATCTTAGCGCTGGGCATTATGCCCTACATCAGCGCGTCGATTATTCTTCAGCTGCTGACCGTGGTTGTCCCGCACCTGACAAAGTTGGCCAAAGAGGGCGAGCGCGGTCGAAAAAAGATTATTCAGTACACTCGGTTTGGGACAATCGGCATTGCTGTGATTCAGGGCTTCGGGATCGCCGTAGGTCTCGAACAAATGAATAACGGCGCATTCGTAATGAGCGCTGGGTGGGGATTCCGTCTTATGACGGTCATCACCTTGACGGCCGGTACGGGCTTCCTGATGTGGCTCGGTGAACAGATTACCGAGCGAGGCATCGGGAACGGTATTTCCTTGATTATTTTTGCGGGGATCGTCGCGCGATTGCCTGCCGCCTTGGCCCAGACCTTTGATTTATACAAGATCGGGCAGCTCAGCATTATCTTGCTGGTTGCCCTCGCCGTGCTCATGGTCGTGGTGGTGGCAGCCATTGTCTTCTTGGAAAGTGGACGACGGAAAGTGCCGGTTCAGTACGCAAAGCGGGTCATCGGACGACGAGTGTTCGGCGGGCAGAGCACTCATATTCCACTGAAGATCAATACAGCGGGGGTGATTCCGCCTATTTTTGCATCGTCGATTATCGCGTTTCCTGCGACGATTGCCGGGTTTTTCCAGACGCCTTGGGTGAAGGCCTTCGGCGCTCACCTCGCGCCTGGGTCGCTTTTATATACACTGATGTACGTTGGCCTTATTCTGTTTTTCTGTTTCTTTTATACCGCCGTGGTCTTGAACCCGGTGGACATGGCAGACAACATGAAGAAGTACGGTGGATTCATTCCCGGGATTCGCCCTGGAACGCGGACTTCCGACTACATCTATAAGGTACTCACGAGAATTACGTTTGCCGGATCGATTTACCTCGCGATCGTTTGCGTGATCCCGGAATTGTTGATCTATAAACTGGGTGTGCCTTTCTATTTCGGTGGTACCTCGCTGCTGATCGTGATCGGTGTCGGTCTCGATACAGCCCAGCAGATTGAGTCCCACATGTTAATGCGGAATTACGAAGGATTTCTCGGTAAGGGCATGGCCCCCCTCCGTGGGCGGAGTGGGTGAGGGAAATCCATGCGGGTGGTGTTTCTCGGCGCACCAGGAGTAGGCAAGGGAACTCAGGCTGACCGTATTGCAACGCAGTGTCAGGTGGCGAAGATTTCGACCGGTGATCTTTTTCGCGAGGCGGTTCGCAATCAAACTGCGCTGGGTCTCGAAGCGAAGCGCTACATGGATCAGGGGAACCTGGTTCCTGATGCTGTGGTGATTGGGCTGGTGAGGGAGAAGTTAGCTGATCCCAGCTGCGCTAATGGATTCGTTCTGGACGGATTTCCTAGGACTGTTCCGCAGGCGGAAGCATTGGAAACGGTGTTGACCTCCAAAGGGATCGCGCTGGACCGGGTCGTGAATTTCCAGGTTTCGCGCGAGGATGTCGTGCGGCGATTGAGCGGGCGCCGAAGTTGCCCAAAATGCCAAGCGACGTTCCATGTAGACTTTGCGCCGCCCAAGATGGATGGGATTTGCGATCGATGCGGAGAACCGCTCGTGCAGCGCAGCGATGACCGTTGCGATGCGATCGAGATGCGCCTAAAAGTATATGACGAGCAAACTGCCCCACTTGTACATTATTACCAAGAGCGAGGGCTTTTACTCCCGCTGGATGGTTCGGGTGCAGTGGATATCGTCTTTCAGCATCTCTCGCAGGAGCTGGCACCGTACTGTGTGACATGATCATACTCAAGACGCCGGACGAGATTGCGGTGATGGCCCAGGCGTCAAGAGTGGTGGCAGAGACGTTACAGATATTGCAAAAGGCTGTCCGGCCAGGCATCACGACCGATGAACTGGACCGTTTAGCCGAGGAAGAGATTCGGTCCCGTGGTGCGCGGCCCGCGTTTAAGGGGTATCGGAGTTATCCAAAGACGCTCTGTGCCTCGGTGAATGACCAGGTCGTTCACGGGATTCCCTCCAAGCGAGTGCTGAAGGAGGGGGATATCATCGGGCTCGACCTAGGGGCGATCGTTGACGGGTTTTACGGGGATTCGGCGGTCACGGTAGCGGTGGGGAAGACGACCGAACGGAATGCCCGCTTGGTTCAAGTGACCGAAGAGGCGATGTACCTCGGAATCAAGGAAGCGGTGGTGGGTCATCGGCTGTCAGACATTTCGCATGCGGTTCAGAGGCATGTGGAGTCTGCCGGTTACTCGGTCGTAACGGAGTTTGTCGGCCATGGGATTGGCCGGCAGTTGCATGAAGAGCCGCAGGTGCCGAATTATGGGAAGCCTGGGCAGGGACCCCGTTTGCAGGCAGGGATGGTCCTCGCGATCGAACCGATGGTCAACATGGGTGGCGCTGCCGTCAAGGTTCTTGAGGATCGATGGACGGCGGTGACGGTAGACGGGAGTCTCTCGGCGCATTTTGAACATACGATTGTGATTGAGCCGAGTGGACCGCCTCGTATTTTGAGTCAGCTCTGAGGAGCTGGGGACGTGGTCATGCAGTTCAGGGAGAAGGGATAGAGGTACGTGCCGAAAGAGGATGTGATCGAAATTCAAGGCACGGTGAACGAGACGTTGCCGAATGCGATGTTTCGTGTGTCGCTGGACAATGGCCATAAGATTCTCGCACACATTTCCGGGAAAATGCGCATGCACTTTATCCGTATTCTTCCCGGAGACAAGGTGACCGTGGAACTGTCGCCGTACGATCTGACGCGCGGGCGGATCACCTATCGGTTTAAGTAGGAGCGTGAAATAGATATGAAAGTGAGATCATCCGTCAAGCCGATCTGTGCCAAATGTAAGGTGGTCCGGCGCAAGGGCGTGGTGCGAATCCTCTGCGAGAATCCGCGCCACAAGCAGCGCCAAGGCTGAAGACGTTATTCGTCAAACGTTAACCGTTAAGCGGTCCTGTGTCTTGCGATTCACGACTGACGAATAACGTCTCACGTTTCGACCGAAGGGAGAAAAGATGGCTCGTATTTCTGGAGTGGATTTGCCGAGGGATAAGCGGGTGGACATCGGCCTGACCTACGTCTATGGGATTGGGCGGGCGACCGCACTCTCTATCCTGGGCAAGGCCGGGATCGACGGGTCAATTCGCGTCAAGGACTTGAGCGAAGAGCATATCGTCAAGATTCGAGAAATTATTCAGGAGGACTTTCAGGTCGAAGGCGATCTGAGAAAAACCTTCTCGATGAACATCAAGCGATTGATCGATAGTGGCACGTACCGTGGTCTGCGCCATCGGAAAGGGTTGCCGGTCCGAGGCCAGCGGACCAAGACGAATGCGCGGACGAGAAAAGGTCGTCGTTCCGGTGTGGGAAGCAAACCGAAGCCGCCCGCGCGTCCGGCATAGTGTGTGACCGTGACTTGAGTAGGGAGCCTGTATGAGCATCAAAAAAGGGAAGAAGAAAGAGCGCCGGATCGTGCAGAGCGGGGTGGCCCATGTCCAGGCCTCCTTCAATAACACGATCGTCACCATCACCGACTTGAGCGGCAACACGATCGTGTGGGCAAGCTCAGGGAACCAAGGCTTCAAGGGCTCTCGCAAGAGCACGCCCTTTGCAGCCCAGCGGGCTGGCGAGGCTGCCGCGCGCAAGGCGATGGAGAGCGGAATGCGCTCAGTGGATGTCTATGTGAATGGGCCTGGGTCCGGTCGCGAATCGGCGATTCGATCTCTGCAGGCCGCTGGATTGCGGATCCATATGATTCGTGATGTTACCCCGATTCCGCACAACGGATGCCGTCCACCGAAGCGGCGTCGCGTCTAGCAGGCTGCGGAAAACTATTATGACACGTTGGAAATTCAATGGTCCGCACGTCTAGGACAACAGGAGCACACCGCGCAGGATGGCCAAGCGGGACGGGGGAGGGTCCGAGGTCCGAGGTTTTCGGAACTTCGAACCCCGAACTTCGGATCACGCTTTTTCGAATGTCTCGCGTTTCACGCGCCACGGTCTGTGGCGCTGGCGGACCTGTTCAGCATCCTGCGAGTGGCGTATGTCGGGAAAGTCGTAGACACGAGAATTGTTGGACACACCCACGTGGTGATGTCCGGTAACCGGAGGTAGAGCAGTGGCAAAGTATCGCGGTCCCGTCTGTCGGTTGTGTCGGCGAGAGGGTGAGAAGTTGTTTCTGAAAGGCTCGCGCTGTATGACAGAGAAGTGCGCCATCGAGCGGCGGAGCTATCCTCCGGGACAGCATGGGCAGAAGCGTCCGAGGAATTCAGAGTACAGCACGCAGCTCAGAGAAAAGCAGAAGCTGCGCAGAATTTACGGTCTAATGGAGTGCCAGTTCCGTGGCGTGTTTGAGCGTGCGGAACGCCAGTCTGGTATTACCGGCGAGGTGCTCTTGCGGTTGCTGGAATGCCGGTTGGACAATGTGGCCTACCGATTAGGGTTCGGCGCCTCGCGAAAAGAAGCCAGGCAGCTGGTGAGCCACGGGCATCTGACCATGAATGGTCGTAAAATCAATGTGCCTGGTGCGCAGGTCAAGGCGGGCGATATCATCAGCGTTCGGGAGCGAAGTCGCAAATTGATCTCAATCCAGGCTGCCTTAGAGTCTGTTGATGGGCGAGGCGTTCCAGAGTGGTTGGAGCTGGAAAAGACGGCCTTTAAGGGCGTGGTACGAGCGTTGCCGTCCAAAGACCAGATTTCGCTGCCGGTGAATGAGCAGATGGTGGTGGAGTTGTATTCCAGGTAGATGCGGAATTGGGAGGGACGTCGGTCTCTGTGGCGAACTAGTGCCGTTCAGTGGCTGGCTACTCGATGAGATGAAGGGGGAGTCATGATTAAAGCGATGAAAGACTTTCAGATCCCAATGCGGGTAGAAGTCGACAAAGATACGCATTCCCAAACGTTCGGCAGATTTACGACAGAGGCCTATGAACGTGGGTTTGGGACCACGGTTGGCAACGCGTTACGGCGTGTGCTGTTGTCGTCGCTGACGGGTGCGGCAGTGACCACGGTGAAGATCGAAGGGGTCTTGCACGAGTTCTCCACGATTCCTGGTATCACGGAAGATGTGACCTCCATTATTTTGAACGTCAAAGGACTGCGGCTTGCCGTACATACCGATAAGCCGAAGACGCTCCGTCTCAAGAAGAAGGGACCTGGTGAAGCGAAGGGGTCTGACATTATTCATGATGCAGACGTGACCATCCTGACCCCGAATCTCCATATTGCGACGTTGGACAAGGATGCCTCGTTCGATATGGAAATGACGGTGAAGCATGGGCGGGGCTACGTGCCTGCCGAGCGAAATAAGGAAGAGGGGCTGCCGATTGGTGTGATCGCGATCGATTCGGTGTTTTCACCCATCAAACGTGTGAACTTTCATGTGGAGAATGCCCGCGTCGGTCGCATGACCGATTATGATAAGCTGACCTTGGAAATCTGGACGGATGGGACCATCTCGCCTCGTGATGCCTTGTCCACGGCGGCAGGCATTCTGCGTGATCACGTTGATATTTTTATCAATCCCGATGAACGAGTCGAAGGGCGTGCTGATCTTGGGAGCGATGAGGCGCAACGTGAGGTCAATAAGCATCTGTTCCGTAGCGTGAACGAGTTGGAGCTGTCGGTTCGTGCCGCAAACTGCTTGAAGAATGCGAACATCAAGACCATCGCCGACTTAGTCCAGAAGACCGAGGGGGAGATGCTGAGGACGAAGAATTTCGGTAAAAAATCGCTCAATGAAATTAAAGAAATCTTGACGGAAATGGGCCTGGGTCTCGGTGTGAAGCTGGATGCAGTGCAACAGAACAGCGGTAGTTCGAAGAGCGAGTAACGGAAATAAGAGGAAACCCGTGCGTCATCGAAAAAAAGGTAGACAGCTCGGACGACAGACCAAACATCGGTGGGCCCTGTTCCGAAGTCTCGTGACCTCGCTGCTCGAACATGAGCGCATTGAGACGACTGAGGCCAAGGCGAAGGAAATTCGAGGGTTCACGGATCGGATGATTACGCTTGGCAAGGCGGGGACATTGCCGGCTCGGCGGCAAGCCCTCGCGTTTATCCGAAGCAAGGACATCGTCTCAAAATTATTCAGCGACGTGGCGGTTCGATTTAAAAACCGTTCCGGTGGCTATACGAGGATGGTGAAGACGAGACGGCGGGTCGGCGATGCCGCGAAGCTAGTCGCAATCGAACTCGTCACGCGGCCTGATACTGCGCCCGCAAAGAAACAAATACCTAATGCATCAGCTCCCGCGAGTCCCGCTGCCGACTAGGTCTCCTGTTGATGGGATCGAGTCGCGGGTGCGACGTCGCGGTATCGTTTCGACAATTCTCCCATCCCATTCACTCCATCTCTACTGAGTAGACCATGCCGGGGTTCTGGCATAAGTTTACTTGGTTTTGAGTGCATGCTACTATCGTGCCAGTCTCCTTCATGCTACGTAAAAGGAAGCAGGGACAAAGTGTGGCAACGCTGGGTACGGAGAGGTTTGTTAGCGCTCAGTACGGTGTTGGCCTGTTTCCTCGCATACTTGCTCGTGACCAACTCGACAATGATTTCCACCCCGACGGCGGCGGCGCCCGGCTCCATGGACACAGCTGATGCCACGATCTCCCAGTTTACGTTCACCCAAACGAAGGGCGATACGGTTCAATGGCAGGTGCAAGCGCAAAAGGCTCGGCTCTTTGAACGGGACAAGCAGGCGATGCTCCAAGTCGTCGCAGTCACACTATTCGGCCAGCAGGGAAAGGAATTGACGGTGACCGGAGATGAAGGAACATTGAATACGGAGACGAAGAACTTTGTGCTCGCGAACCGATCAAAGCCACTTGTGATTCACACCGAGAGTGGGTACGTGATCTATACCAACCATCTGGCTTGGACTGATCAGACGAGAGAGATACGCACGCAAGATCCCGTCCGTATCGTTGGGCATGGGTTAGAAGTGACGGGGCGTGGGTTGTTGGGACATTTGGACCGCGAAGAATTTGAAGTACTTGAGGACGTACATGTGGATTTGGCTCCTGCTTCTTAATGTGTTCCCGCTTGGAATGGCTTCATTGAGCGAATCGGCTGACGCAGCCTTTCCCAAAGGTGGTGTTGAGGAAGCGGTAAGCACAACCATTACCTCTAAGAAAATGACCGTGAAAAATCAGGATAACCAAGCGGTGTTTGAGGGGGAGGTTGTACTGACTCGCGGGTCATTGGTCGTCTATTCCGATCACATGGTGGTGCTATTTCGCGCGCAAGACCTACCCGCGAGCGATAACCAGAAAGGGTATGAGGCCGTCAAGGGCGCCGCGCCTTCGAAAGGGCCTGATGCTGTGCCGACTGTGTCGAATCGTTCGGTCACCAGGATTGAGGCGACCGGACGAGTGAAAATCGAGAAGGATTCAGGGAGTGCGACCTGCGAAAAGGCTATCTACTATCAGGATGGGGATAAGATTGTCCTGACGGGTAAACCGGTAGCCTGGGATAAGGGAACAAGGGTCAGCGGTAAACAAATCACGATGTTTTTGGCAGAGGATCGGAGTGTGGTGGAAGGAGGCTCGCATGTGCGGATCGAGCCGGATGGGGGAGCGGCCAAGTGATCGAGGCGGTTCAGGGGAATGCGCCGTCGACTGGCTCCCCGGTGAACAGAACAGAAGGTATGGGTTTACGCGCGATGGGATTGGTGAAAAGTTTTCGCGCGCGCAAGGTCGTGAAAGGCGTCTCGATCGAAGTCCGCGCCGGGGAAGTCGTGGGTTTACTGGGGCCCAATGGGGCTGGGAAGACCACCATTTTCGACATGATCGTTGGGCTGTGCCAGCCTGATGAAGGGGCGATCTCGCTCGGTGAAGAGGTGATCACGGATCTGCCAATGTACAGACGCGCGCGGAAAGGAATTGGGTATCTTCCGCAAGAATCATCTGTGTTTCGACGCTTGTCGGTTGAAGACAATATTCTGGCAATTCTTGAGATGCTGGACTACTCTCGGGCAGAGCGTCGTGACCGGGTCGATGCCCTTCTCAAGGAACTGGACCTCACCCATATTCGAACGAGCATGGCGTATGCGTTGTCGGGCGGGGAACGTCGGCGGTTGGAAATTACGAGGGCACTTACGACGAGCCCGTCATTCATGTTGCTCGACGAACCCTTTGCAGGGATCGACCCGATTGCCGTCGCTGACATCCAACAAATTATTACTCGATTGAAAGAAAAAGAGATCGGCATTTTGATCACTGATCACAATGTCCAGGAAACGCTGTCCATCACGGATCGGGCTTACATCATCAACGAAGGGTTGATTCTTGAGGCCGGGTCTCCCGAATCCATCGTCAAGAGTGAGAGGGCTAGGGCTATATACCTAGGTGAAAAGTTCAAGCTATGATGCGTAAGGATCTGTGCGTATGAAGCTCAGGCTCGACCTTCGACTGAGTCAAAAGCTGATTATGACTCCCCAATTGCAGCAGGCGATCAAGCTGCTGCAATTGTCGCGACTCGAGCTCCAGCAGAGCCTCACGCAACATTTGATGGAAAACCCGCTCTTGGAGGATCTCCCCACTGAGGCTGAGGACAGCGAGGCCACAAGTGCAGAGGAAAAGGCGGAAGATGCGTCGGCATCGGCGGACAGTGAGCCATCGAATGCGGAGGAGTCGACTCCGGAGGAACGGGATACGCCGGATGAGGTCTCGGCGGCTGGTTGGGAGGAGTACTTTGGGAGCGATCGTCGGATCGGCGGATCCGAGTCTCAGTCGTCCTCACAGGACGAGTTTCCTTCCTATGAACAAACCATGGCGAAAGCGACATCCTTGGAAGACCATCTCCTCTGGCAGCTGTCGTTTTCCGGTTTGTCCGAGCGTGAAAAGGGGATCGGGCGGTTGATCATCGGTAACCTTGATGATGATGGGTACCTCCGCATGTCTCTCGCAGAGATGGTCGGCGGAACCGACTTCCTCGAAATGGAGGCGGAGTCAGTCCTGAAGGATATTCAGAGCTTTGATCCGACTGGCGTGGCGGCACGAGACCTTGCGGAATGCCTGCTCTTACAAATCGGACACTTGGGGAAGAGTCCCATGGGATCACTAGGAGCTCGGCCCGGCGCCTTGAAGGGATCGATTGTTGAAGCCATTGTTCAGCACCATCTCAAAGACTTGGAGAAGAAACAGTATGCGAGGATCGCGAAAGCCTTAGATGTCACGGTAGAAGAGGTCTTTCAGGCGACCAAGGTCATCGAAGTGCTTGAGCCGAAGCCGGGACGACCGTTTGCGAACACCCAGAACTATGTAATTGTCCCTGACGTGTTTGTTGTCAAGAATGAAGGGGAATGGGTGGTGTTACTGAACGACGATGGACTGCCCCGTATGCGGATCAGCCCGTACTATAAGCAATTGATGGGGGCAGGTGAAAGCGGGTCGGCGGAGACGAAGGCCTATCTGGACGAAAAGCTGCGGGCGGCGCAGTGGGTCATTCGCAGTATCGAACAGCGGAACAAGACGATCGTAAAGGTGGTCTCGAGTATTGTGAAGTTTCAGGAGCAGTTCTTTGAAAAGGGCGTGCAGCATCTCAAGCCGTTGGTGCTCAAGCAGGTGGCCGAGGATATTGGGATGCACGAGTCGACAATCAGTCGTGTGACGGCGAACAAGTATATGTATTGCCCGCAAGGGATGCTGGATCTAAAATTCTTCTTCAATGCCGGCCTGCAGCGAGCGGATCAGCCCTCCGACATGATGTCGTCCGTGACGGTGAGAGAGATGATTCGGAAAATGGTGGCGGAGGAGGATGCGAGCCACCCCCTCAAAGATGAAGAGATCGCGGCGCGGTTGCTCACGCAGCAGGTTGTGATCGCGCGACGGACTGTGGCCAAGTATCGAGCGGAAGAACATATTCCCTCCGCTACTCAGCGCAAGCGGTTCTTTTAGCAGGATGCTGAAAAAATCCGCCAGCGGCCTTCTCGCATCACTCCCGGGAACCGTGAACCGTGAAACGAGGGTTAACCGCGGAGGTGCGGCCTTGTTTGGTAAAAGGCGCGTCCCGGGGCGAAGAGGCTGTCTTGGCAGACTCAGGGCGGGCGGGTGAAGTAGCCGCCGGGGTTGGGTGGGTGAGAACAGAGGCTTTTTCAGTATCCTGCAAGTGAAAGAGTCGTCATGCATGGAGGACTCGAAGACACGATTTGTGCCATTGCCACCCCCATAGGGGAAGGCGGCATTGGAATCGTTCGTCTGAGTGGCCCTCACGCGCTTGTTGTCGCGTCCCAAGTTGTTCGGTTGCGGTCTGGTGATCC
>DASYVB010000186.1:0-5615 GCA_036000525.1 Nitrospiraceae bacterium
CGCTCTCCATGAAACCGGGCTGGTCTTCGTCTCAACGTTGGACCGGGAAGCGCTGGTCGAGAGAGTTCTGCAATCGATCACCCACAAGTTGAACTACGACCGGGCTATGATCACGTTCTTCGATCATGACCGGAGAGTAGCGCATGATATCCGGATTCGCGGCGTGCCCGACGACATCGCGGCGTTCGCCCGCTCGCTCGAGATCCCCGTGACGGATCCGGACAGCATCGAGGGAACGGTCCTCCTCAAGGGGGAGCCGATCTTGGTAGGTGACATCCACCAGATGTGGGATCGCATCCATCCCCTCCATCAGCAGCTTGTGGCCATGGTGCAAGCCAAGTCCCTGGTCTCGGTCCCGCTGAAGGTCAAGGATGCCGTGCTGGGCTCCCTCACCGTCGATCGAACCCAGGAGAACCCCCTCACCCAGGACGATCTGGACCTGATAGGAACCGTTGGCAGCCAAGTTGCCATCGCGCTCGACAATACCAATGCGTACCGCCGGATCGAGGAGTTGATCGCCGGATTGGAAGCCAAGGTTCGAGAGCGCACGGCCGAACTCGAGGCCGCCAACGAGCGGCTGCAGGAACTTGACCGCGCGAAAAGCGCGTTCTTCGCGAACATCAATCACGAGTTACGTACACCGCTGACATCAACCTTGGGAGCCCTCTCGCACCTCACCAAGGCGAACCTGTCCCAGGATCACCAGGACCTCGTGAACGTGGCGTTGAGAAACAACGCGCAACTTCTGTACCTCATCAATGAGCTGCTCGATCTAACGAGGTTGGATGCCGGACAACGCAGGCTGAACAAACAGTGCTTCGATCTAACGGTGCTGATCAAGGACATCAAGTCGAACTTTGAGCCGTCGATCTGGCGAAGGGTCACGCTTCGTGGGACCACGACTCCGGTGTTGGTCGAGGCGGATCCAGCTCAGTTGAAGAAGGTCATGTTTAACCTGCTGTCGAACGCGTTCAAGTTCAGTGATCCGGATCTGGGGCAGGTGTGGATCCGGGTGAAAGAGATAGGCGACTGGGTTGAACTCACCGTGGAGGACAATGGGATCGGAATTCCTCGTGAGCATTT
The DNA here is from genome assembly GCA_036000525.1 of Nitrospiraceae bacterium. Taxonomy (GTDB): domain Bacteria; phylum Nitrospirota; class Nitrospiria; order Nitrospirales; family Nitrospiraceae; genus Palsa-1315. The sequence goes on from DASYVB010000186.1 coordinate 1,084, forward strand.
GGATCACGTCTTCGATCGGTTCTTCCAGGTGGAACGCAACGAGACTCGCCGGTACGGGGGAAGCGGGATCGGGTTGGCGCTGGTGAAAGAAATCGTCACGCTGCATGGCGGGACCGTGTCGGTTGAGAGTGAGGCGGGGCAGGGCTCGACCTTCAAAATTCGGCTCCCCCGAGGAAACGTGCGGTTGGAGGAGCTGAGGTCTCTTGAGGACGACCAGGGATTTTTGCCCACGATGACGGCCGCGGGTGCGGCGGAAAAGAAGACGCCGGCCGATGTGGACGCGCCGGATGCTGGAGCGCGCCCGATTGTGCTCGTCGCGGACGATAACGCAGACTTGCGGGCTTACTTGAACCGCATCCTGAGCAAAGCCTATAGCGTCGTGCTGGCGAACGACGGGAAAACGGCGTTGGAACAGGCGAGGATAAACCGGCCGGAATTGATTCTGACCGACGTCATGATGCCACAGATGAGCGGGTATGATCTGCTGCGTGAGGTCCGCAAGGATGCACAGTTGCAAACGACACCTGTGATCTTTCTGACTGCTCGGGCTGGCACTGAGGCCCGGATTGAGTCCTTGGAAGCCGGCGCGGATGACTATATCGCAAAGCCATTCGACGAGCATGAAGTGTTGGCGAGAGTGGGCAATATCATCCGGGCCAGAGCGCAGGAGCGCCAGCTGCACGAGCTGCGGATGGAGAAGCTGTCGAAATTCATGCCGGCGCCAATAGCCAGGGTCGTGTTGTCTCGCGGTAGTGAAGAACTCCTGAAGGCGCATCGACGGGAAATCACCGTACTCTTCGTTGATCTGAGAGACTTCACGCGCTTCGCAGAGCTTGCCGAGCCGGAGGAGTTGATGGCCGTGCTGCGTGACTATCAAGCTGAAATCGGCGCCCTCGTCTCGACGTTCCAGGGCACGTTGGAACGCTATGCCGGTGATGCTGTGATGATCTTCTTCAATGACCCTGTGCCAATTCCGAATCACGTGGAGCAAGCTGTTCGGATGGCCGTCGCGATACGCGCTCGAGTTGGCGGCCTCTGCCAAAAGTGGAGCAGGAATGGCGTCGACTTGGGCGTCGGTATAGGAATCGCCACCGGCTATGCAACCCTCGGGTTAGTTGGTTTTCAGGATCGTCATGACTATGCCGCCATCGGTACGGTCACGAACTTGGCCGCCCGCCTGTGTGCCGAAGCGAAGCACCGGCAGATTCTTGTTCCGGAACGGATTGTGCATCTTTTGGGAGGGATCGTGGAGGGAGAACCTGTGGGCCCGCTCCAATTGAAAGGCATTCACCGCACTATTACGGCCTACGACATAAGCCGGCTGAAGGAGTAGTCTAGCGTGAACGCTGATTGTCAGGTCAAGCACTCACACAGAGCTGAACACAGGGGTCTTGCTGAGGGTTGATCTCGGTGCCAATGCAATGGGATTTTCAATCACGATACGGTCCGTGGGCCTTGGTGACGGGCGCGTCTTCCGGCATCGGCAAAGAGTTTGCCGTCCAGCTCGCCGAGCGCGGGATGAACTTGGTGCTGGTCGCCAGGCGAAAGTCCCTCCTGGACGCGATTGCCCAGTTACTACGCGACACAAAAGGCATCCAAGCCAAAACCGTTGATGCCGATCTCAGTCTGCCCGAGGCGACGAAACGGCTCTCAGACGCAACGAAAGGGCTGGAGATCGGGTTGCTCGTCAGCAATGCGGGTGCAGAGATGCACGGGCCTTTCCTCGACCAGGATCCCGTGCTGGGCGCCGGCCTGGTCCAACTCCACGCCGTCACTCCCATGCGGCTGGCTCATTATTACGGCGGTCTGATGCGGCAACGCGGCAGAGGCGGAATCATTTTCGTATCGTCGATTGTCGGATTTGGAGGGACCCCCTATCTGGCCACCTATTCTGCGACCAAAGCGTACTTGCTCAATTTCGGCGAGTCCCTCCATTACGAGCTCAAGAAACACAACATTGATGTGACCGTCCTGGTTCCCGGCATTACGCGCACTGCCTTGACCGAGAACGCGGCGCAATCCGGCGTGGACTTCTCCCGCATTCCGCTTCCGTGGATGGACGTCGCGCCCGTGGTCGCCGCCGGGATCGACGCGCTCGGGAAAGATTCTTCCGTCATTCCCGGTACGATCAACAAGCTGGTCGTGTTGGTATTCCGCCGGCTCTTAGCGCGCAAGCGAGGGGTAAACACGTTCGGCCGGATGCTGGAAAAGGCGATTCCGATGCCACGGGCCTAATGGCCGCCTCCCGGCAGATGGAGCTAGCCGAATAGTTTTTCCGCATTCCGGCGGCGGATGGATTCTTTGGCGTCTTCGGAGATTTTCTCATTAGTACGGAGAAGCTCGACGTCCTGGAACTTCATACGCCCGCCGGGGTCGTCGTGGGGATAATCGGTCGCGAAGGGAATATTGGCGCCGAGAATATTTCCCCGGCAATTCACTAGTAGTCAAGCCTAGATCCTGCGCTACGCTATGCGGAACCTCTAATTCGTGACCCCGATTTACAGTTGACATATATAACTCGCTTATCGGATACTCATCCCCCCAATGAGCGAGGGAAAGGTGCAAAGCTATGGCAGATAAGAGGGTTCCATTTCGCTACCGAAACAATCTCCAGGGGTATTTAACTGATGGGTCTCGGATGCAGTGGGAAGATGCCGTACCGTCGGAGGTATTACGTCATTATGACTTCATGTTCGATAACGGACCGAGCGGCAACGGTGTTCCCGTGGGTAACATCCCCCTTCCTCAGAGCCAGCATCCGACGCTCGAGGCCGAATGGATCATTTACTTTTTCGACGACAAAGGCATGCCCTCTCCCGACGACATCAAACCGTCAAAGCACGTCTGGCTTACGGGGATGGCTGAGGCTAAGTATATGCAATCTTTCCTTGATGACTTAAAAAGCGGCCATATTCTATGGGGCCCAATGACAGTGAAAAATGACGTGATTGCAAAGGGCGATTGCATCGAGACCACGATTGATGACATCGCCAACGGGCGTGTAGATGGCGAAGTCATAGTCAATGAGATCACTGCATCCGGAGAAAAACCTTTCGAGTGGAGAAATCACGCGTGCAGCCTTCGTAAAGAAAAACTCGTTGAATATTTGCAAGAGCTTTCCAAGCATTCGCAAAAAAACCAACATAAACCGGTTGATTTTGTAAATCTCAGCGCAACAGACCCAAATAGCGCCTTAGTCAATAGCTGGCCTCGCCGGATAAAGGGCATCGGAAAAAGCCTTTCCTTCAGCGGGGAGAAGATCCTTCAAAGCATGTTTTCCGACGCCATTCGCAAGGGACACTATACAAAATCGGGCGACCTGAAGGTGATATTCAATGGCGATGTAATTGCAACCGCTAAAATCACGACCACGCCGTAGGCGTTTGTCTTTTGACTACTCGTTCGAAGCATCCGACATTTCCTGCGACCCCGCGCCGACGCGCTCCCTTGAGGGCCTCCTGACCAACCGATAGAACGGAAGCCGTGACGACCCTTCTCTCCAAAGACCACCCCATCACCGAGAAAGGCATGATGGAGTTTCAACCGTTCGGCAAGGAGTCGGATGGAACCGCGATTCGCGACATCAACGGCGTGGTCATACGAGCTTTGGTGGAATACTTGGAAGAATCCGTGAGCCGGGTGCATGGTCAGGAAGCGGGTCGCCGGGCGGTCGAGGAGCTCGTGCAGCGTCTGAACGAGCGCATTCCCGATCGCGCCTTTCATGTGACCGCCGATTTTCTCAAGAACCTTTGGAATAGTTTCTCCACCGAGTTCGCAGTGTTTTTGACTCAGTTTTGTTGGGACATTTCGGGGGACCCGCAGTTTTCGTTCAACATGGGCCGGGAGAAAGCAATCTCGCCTGTCATCCAGGTGCTGGGCCGGCCATTCTCGGTCCCTCAGATCTATAAGATGTCCGCCTATTTCTCCCAGCGGTTCGCCAACGACGGCTTCTATAGTGAAGCCGTACAAGTCTCCAACGGTTCGGCGATTATCCAGCTGCGCTTCGGCGACCGCGCACTACGGCAGTTCGGCCAATACCTTCGGGCCTGCGCCGTTATGTACTGCCTCGCTCACAAAGGATACCTCGCCGGGGTGCCAGAGAAATTTCATCATCTGCCGCCTGCAACCGTGAAGGATCGGCGCTGCATCGCGGAAGGCGACGACTGTTGCGAATGGGAAGTCACGTGGTCCGTGAAAGGACGCGGTGGCCCGTTGCGCCGGGCCATGGTGTCGCTCGCCCGGAAGATCCTTCACCAGGAAATTGAGGAACAGCAACGCCTCATGGAGGAGCAAATTCGCACTCTCGACACCAGGCATGTGGAATTGCAAGAGGTTAACGTTCGGCAACAACAGTTCACCGCGGAACTCCAGCGGCGGGTGGATCAGTTGACCGCTCTCCATGAAACCGGGCTGGTCTTCGTCTCAACGTTGGACCGGGAAGCGCTGGTCGAGAGAGTTCTGCAATCGATCACCCACAAGTTGAACTACGACCGGGCTATGATCACGTTCTTCGATCATGACCGGAGAGTAGC